>CAZEPF010000065.1:0-14546 GCA_964514045.1 uncultured Rhizobiaceae bacterium
TTGCATGTGTTAAGCCTGCCGCCAGCGTTCGTCCTGAGCCAGGATCAAACTCTCAGGTTTGATATGAGATTTTGATTGGCTCTTTAATTCACCACGATAAAATCGTGATGACTGGTCACGCATATATTTGCATATATAATTTGTTGATCATGGGTATGACCAACGAATTGACGAGAACATTTTTATAAACACACCATTTCTCAAACCAAAAAGGTTTGATCCATGTTTGTTAGTAACATTCTCGAAAAACGTGACTTGCCAAAGTCTCTGTAAACACACAATTCCACAAAGGAAATGGTTGTGTGCATCGCAGGATATCGCCAACCACGTTTCTCTTTCTTACCATATTCAATTGTCAAAGATCCGAAATGAAAAACCATTTCGTTGGCCGTCGAACAGAATATCGCCTGTTTTTCAAGCCGAGGAAACATGCACTTAAGTGCCAGTTTCTGGATTTACAAGAGAGCGAAGCAATTTGTCGCCAGCGGCGTGCCGCCCTCGTTGTTTGGGTATATAGTCCCGCGTTAAGCAAAGTGTCAACGAGTTTTTTCAAATAAATCGATCTTTTTTCAAAAAAGTTTCAGAACCCGTTTTTTAAGGCGTTTCATATCGATCTATCCCCGCTAAATCCCCTTGTATTCAGCCAATTATAAAGCAATTTCCAGATTCTTGCCCAAATCACTCATTACAGCCTATAAGAGATTAAGCGTATCGAATACCATTTGAGACAGTGATGAACAGCGACATACAAACAGAATCGCAATTTCTTGGTGATTTGCCACCTTTACGTGTTCGCAAACACGGGAAACAGCCAGAGAAACGTCAGGTTAGCAAACGCTGGCTGATGAGTTCTGTTCTTGTGGGTGTAACTTCATTCGCATTGATGGGCGGCGCGTTGTTTGCAGCCTTTGAAGGTCGCGAACAATTAACAATGCCTGCGCAAGCCTATGAACGCGCCTCAGCTTCGCCCGATTCTGAACTTGCCCCGCGCGGCAATCACCCGGGACTTTTATCCCGCCTCACCGAAGAAACCTCCAATGTGATGATGGTTTCCACGGTTTCTAGAGAAGGTGAAAAGAATGTCGTTAAGGTGCGGCCCTTCCTTAATATCAAATCAACAATGGCGCTTGCCCCACGAACACAAGAAAAATTCCCACCATTTAATGCGCTGACGATTTTTTCTGAATCAGGCAATGAAGAAATCATCGCAAAAAGTAGTGATTTTATGTATGGCGCCGATGTTGAGGGGGAAGTCACACTCAATATTCTGGATTTCCCGTTCGAAGAAGCAAGCAAAAATGCAAAGCCCCGCCAGCGCTCAACGGAAATCATGCAGCAGATCAGAGCTGTTGCTGATAATCTAAGCAGCGGCAGTGCCTATGTATCTGCCCTCGCCCATTTTGATACGCAGCGTTTTTCACAAACCGACCAGTTTATATTCTCAACAGCCGACGTAAGCATCACAGCGGAAAACGTTTCCCTGCTCGCCAAACTACCCAAAGAAAAATATCCAGGCGTTCGTTACGACGATCGCATGATAAAAGTGCTGGCAAACAACACAATCGCAAAAGTGTTGGAACTTGAAGGCGTGGGCACCGTAGAGGCAGAAAGCGTCGAAACCGTTCTTGCCGCTGATTTGGGTTCAGAAAAACTCAAAACCGGCGATCAACTCCAAACGTGGTTTCGGATAGAACCTACCGAAGATGGGTCAATTAAAACGATTGCCAAAATCAGCGTATATCGCGGCTCAAGCCATATGGTCAGCATCGCACGTACCGATAATGCACGATTTGTATATTCTGCCAAACCACCGGAAGCTGACGAGATTATTGCGGAAGCTGAAAAAAATCTTGTGCTGCCGACAGAATTCCCATCCGTTTATACAGGCATCTATCGCTCTGCCATGAATGAGGGCCTTACCAAAGACCTAGCTTCGAGCCTTGTAAAAATCTTTGCGTTCGATGTTGATTTCAGAAGCCGCATTGGTCCCAAAGATCAGCTGGAAGTGTTCGTGTCTTTAGAAGAGGGGCAAGAAAAACCAAGTGCCGAATCAGAAATTCTATATGCGGGCATTTCTCTAGGTGGAGTAGACCGACGATATTACCGGTTTAGAGACGCAAAAACCGGACGCGTTGATTATTACGACGAAACAGGAAAGAGCGCGAAGAAGTTCCTTCTGCGAAAGCCTGTTCCCAACGGTAAGTTTCGCTCAAAATTTGGTATGCGCCGTCATCCAATCTCACGCGTCTATAAATTACATGGCGGTGTGGACTGGTCTGCACCACGTGGGGCACCTATTCTTGCAGCAGGCAATGGCATTGTAGAAAAGGCCGGATGGAGCGGTGGCTATGGCAAACAAACCGTTATTCGTCACGCCAATGGCTATGAAACCTCATACTCTCACCAAACAGCAATAGCAAAAGGTGTGAGGCCGGGCAGACGCGTGCGACAGGGGCAGGTTATTGGCTATGTGGGTTCAACCGGATATTCAACCGGGCCTCATTTGCATTACGAAGTGAAGGTAAATAACAACCGCGTTGATCCAATGCGTATTCGTCTTCCAAAAGGTGATGTGTTGAAAGACGCAGAACTTGCAGCTTTCGAAGCTGAACGAGACCGCATAGACGCATTGGTCAATCAGGAAGACCTTGAAGAAACAGAAGTAGCTTCAAACTAGAGCTGGCGTATTCTGATTAGCTATCAAGTCCCAATTCTTTACGGGCTTTTTTTGTGAGGTTTTCTGCTGCCAGCCGATGTGATTCTTTCAGATAAGCTTTAAGATCATCAACACTGAGCGTTTCTTCCGATGTCATCTGTATCCACTTCATTCCGCGTGAAGCCAGATATGGCGCAGGGCGTAGGCCAGCCTGCTCTTTCATAATGTCATAACTTTGGGGCGAGCACTTAAACGTCACGGCGAGATCTTCATCGTCAGACCATCCGCCCACAGCAAAAACTTTAGTACCAACTTTCCAAACATGGGCACCTCCCCATTGAACCACATGGGTGGTTGCAGGCAGGGAGGCGCAATATGCGTTATAATCATCCAGACTGATCACGCAGCATCCTTTGAACTATCGTCTTTCATTACTTCGGCAAGCATGGGCTTACCTTTAATATGAAGACGGTCACCCGATGCAGTTACCTTAACATGCATCCCGTCATGAATATCACCGAGCAGAATTTTCTCTGCCAACTGATCTTGTAGCTCCGATTGAATGACACGTTTCAGAGGCCGCGCACCATAGGCTGGCTCATAGCCGCCTGCGGCAAGCCACGAGACAGCATCATCATCGAGGCTCAACTCGATCCGGCGTTCTGCAAGCAAGTCCCGCAAATGGCGAAGTTGAATTTCAACAATGCCTGACATGTCAGACTGTTTAAGGCGTTCAAACAAAATCACTTCATCCAGACGGTTGAGAAACTCGGGCCGGAAGTTTGCCTTAACCACAGCCATAACCTCTTCACGAACTTCGGAAGCAGATTGTCCGTCTTCCAGGGCAACCAAAAATTCGGCCCCCATGTTGGATGTCATGATAATCATTGTATTCGAAAAATCTACCGTACGGCCTTGACCGTCGGTCAAACGACCATCATCCAAAACCTGCAACAACACGTTGAACACATCTGGATGTGCTTTCTCGATCTCATCAAACAAGATGACCTGATAAGGCCGGCGACGAACGCTTTCTGTTAATGCGCCACCTTCGTCATACCCCACATAGCCTGGAGGTGCACCGATCAACCGCGCAACAGAATGTTTCTCCATATATTCTGACATATCTATACGGATCATCGCAGACGCATCATCAAACAAGAAGTCAGCTAATGCTTTGGTCAACTCTGTTTTACCAACACCCGTTGGCCCTAAGAACATAAACGATCCAATTGGACGCGACGGGTCTTGCAGTCCTGCACGCGAGCGGCGAACGGCTTTCGATACGGACTGGACAGCCTTGCCCTGACCAACAACCTGTTTGGCCAGTTCATCTTCCATGCGCAATAGTTTATCCCGCTCGCCTTCCAGCATTTTATCAACGGGCACACCTGTCCAGCGGGAAACCACATGTGCAATATGATCAGGCAGAACGGTCTCTTCGACCATCACCTCAGAACCATCATCGGATTCTTGCGCAGCTTCAATATCGCTAATTTGCTTTTCCAATTCAGGAATTGTGCCATAGGCAATCTGCCCGGCACGCGCCAAATCACCCGAACGCTGAACCTGCTCCAACTCGTTGCGTGCTTGATCAAGCTGTTCTTTTAGCGTCTGCGCACCAGAAAGCTTATTCTTTTCGCGTTCCCAGCGTGCGGTCATTGCGTCAGACTTTTCCTGCAAATCGCTGAGTTCTTTTTCCAGAGATTTAAGCCGTTCGCGCGAACCCGTATCCGTTTCTTTCAACAATGCTTCGCGTTCAATTTTAAGCTGAATGAGCCTTCGGTCGATTTCGTCCAATTCTTCCGGCTTGGAATCCACCTGCATACGAATACGCGAAGCTGCTTCGTCCATCAGATCAATCGCCTTATCTGGTAAAAACCGATCCGTGATGTAGCGGTTGGATAGATTAGCAGCTGATACTAAAGCAGAATCGCTAATACGGATCCCGTGATGAAGCTCATACTTCTCCTTGATACCACGAAGAATAGAAATCGTATCCGCAACATCCGGCTCATTCACCATGACAGGTTGGAAACGACGGGCAAGGGCTGCATCTTTTTCCACATGCTTGCGATATTCTTCAAGCGTGGTTGCACCCACACAATGCAATTCGCCTCTGGCCAAAGCAGGCTTTAGCAGGTTGGATGCATCCATTGCACCTTCCGACTTACCCGCACCAACGAGCGTGTGCATCTCATCAATAAAGAGAATGATTTTACCAGAAGCAGACTGCACTTCATTCAGTACAGCTTTTAGGCGTTCTTCAAACTCGCCACGATATTTCGCACCTGCAATCAGGGCGCCCATATCTAGTGCCAGCAATTGCTTGTCCTTGAGAGATTCAGGCACATCGCCATTGATGATGCGCAGGGCAAGACCTTCAGCAATCGCTGTTTTACCCACACCTGGCTCACCAATCAGAACCGGATTATTTTTCGTACGGCGCGACAGTACCTGAATAGAACGACGGATTTCCTCATCCCGCCCAATGACGGGATCAAGCTTTCCTTCACGCGCATCTTCTGTCAGGTCACGGGCGTATTTTTTCAACGCATCATATGCAGCTTCTGCATTGGCGGAATCAGCACTTCGCCCTTTACGCACTTCTTCAATAGCGCGATTGAGCGCCTTTGCGTCCACGCCACCCTTTTTGAGAAGCTTAGAAGTATCCGCGCTACTTTCAATTGCCATGGCAAGCAACATTCGCTCGACAGTGACGTATGAATCGCCCGCAGTTTTTGCAGCTTTTTCTGCCGCAGCAAATACTTTCGCTAATTGAGGTGACAGGTATAACTGACCATTACCACCTTCTACTTTAGGTTGGCTGGAAAGTGTTTTCGCTAATTCGTTGCGAACGGCCTTCGCATCACCACCCGCTTTATCAATTAAGCCTGAACAAAGTCCTTCCTTGTCATCAAGCAATACTTTTAACAGATGCTCAGGCAAAAATTGCTGATGACCGGCTGATAATGCGCCAGTTTGCGCCGACTGAATGAAACCCTTCATCCGGTCTGTGTAGTTTTCCAAATCCATGTCTTACTCCTTAACGCCCGCCTACCCGCATTTGCGGCATAAACAGAGATTACTGGAACAGGCTCCCATTATGGCAAGCTTGTCGTTCCCTGAACTTGCGGGGAACTGAATTAGATATGGGAATGAAAAGAAGGAAATAAAAGGGGATACGGGGCTATCCCCGTATCTGGTATTGCGAACAGAGATTTACTCGTCGCCAAGAAATCCGCCTGTAATGCTTTCAGGCAGCTTGGAAGCATCCTCGGTGATTGCCTCAACAGGCACATCACTTTCAGACACTCCGCCATCAGACGCATCACCGTCATTATTGATATCGGCACCATTAGTCTTTTTTGCTGGAGCCTCATCGCCATCTGCGTTGGCTTGTTTGCGAGGTCTGCGATTGCGACTGCTTTTTTGAGGCCTAGCCTCACCCGCATCATCGTCTGAATCAGCTTGCTGATTATCATTTTGAGAAGTTCGCGCATCGCCATCTTGGGCTTGCTGGCCATCCGGCTGGTTGCCACCTTCTTCCGTATCCGGTTGAGGGCCTCTTCCATTCGCCTGTTGTTGCGCCTGCTCTTCTGCTCGCGCAGCCTGTGCAGCGGCAACAATACGATTGTAATGTTCGGCGTGCTGGAAATAGTTTTCAGCCATAACCGTATCACCATTAGATAAGGCGTCACGAGCAATGGTTGTATACTTCTCGGCGATATGTCCCGCATTGCCGCGAATTTTTACGTCCGGCCCATTACTCTCATAATTGCGTGACAGTGGATTTTGTGGTTTGCGTCCACGTCCTCTTGAACGTGACTTCTGGTGTGATTGTCTCATCAACTACCTATTTGTTATTCACATCAGGGATGATTTTGTAAATTTTCATAACCCGCCATTCAGAGCTCTGCCCTGATGAATCGTGGAATCTCGTTATCGTTTTGCGTAACAGTAACCGCCCAGCCCCTCAAAACAATTGTATTGTGTGTAGACGGAAATTAGGCGGTTCGTACTCCTGTGCGATATCGCCTGAACATTGAATAGCGCGTTAGGCACTTAAAACCAAGCCCTAAATTCCGTGTTATTTTTATTGCCACTGTTTTTTACATTTGGGCAACATTCTACAGATTAGCCTGCAAAACGCGTTCTATACCCGACAAGTCTTGATATACTGAAATATCATGCCATCCGGCAGCACTTGCAATATCAGTAATATCTACAGACTGGCCGATCCCAAATTCGACCAGAATTATCCCATTGGGCGTTAGATAACGCTTTGCATCACCAAACAGCACTCGATAAAAATCCAATCCATCCTTACCGCCATCCAATGCTGCGGCGGGATCATAGTCGCGCACTTCGCGCTGCAACCCGTCAAGATCATCCGTTGGAATATAAGGCGGGTTGGAAACAATCACATCATAGACCACTGACTCATTTCTGAGGATATTGGTAAACATATCAGAATGAATGCACTCAACCCGCTGCGCCACACCCAACGCGACAGCATTTTGCATAGCGGTTGAAAGTGCCTCTTGTGAAATATCGCATGCCGGCACGCGTGCCTTGGGACATTCCCCAGCAATTGAGACACCAATCGCCCCGCTACCTGTTCCCATATCCAATACGCTAAATTCACCTTGAACAGTTCGCGAATATTCGATGACACGGTCCACCAGCAATTCTGTCTCCGGCCTAGGGATAAGCGTTGCATCCGATAGTTTGAACACGCGACCGTAAAACTCACGCGCCTGTAAAATCCGGTGAACCGGAAGCCCCTTTATCCGCTTCTCAATATAAAAGCGGTAGGACCGTTCAACATCTAAAGAAACACTATCGCGGGAATTGGAAATCAGTTGAGCATGAGACATGCCGGATGCCGCTTCCAGCAATACTCTTGCATCAAATCCGGCATTTGAAATCTCATGGCGCTTGAATGCAGCAATCGCCTCAGCTAGCAAATCACCAAAGCTGATCTGCTCACTCATCTTCTTCCATTGCAGCAAGCATACTGGCCTGATGATCGGTGATTAGTGCGTCAATCACCTCGTCCAGTCCTTCACCCATGATCAATCTGTCCAGCTTATACAGTGTGAGATTGATGCGATGATCCGTCATCCGGCCTTGAGGAAAGTTATACGTTCTAATTCGTTCCGAACGGTCGCCACTGCCCACCTGACCTTTGCGCGAATCCGCGCGTTCCTGATCCGCCTTTTGGCGTTCCATATCAAAGAGTTTTGCACGCAGTGCTTTCATTGCATTAGCACGGTTCTGGTGTTGGGATTTTTCAGATGAAGTCACCACAATATTGGTTGGCAAGTGGGTAATCCGCACAGCTGAGTCTGTCGTGTTAACATGTTGCCCACCTGCACCTGATGCACGCATGGTATCAATGCGAATGTCCTCATTGCGGATTTCGATATCAATGTCTTCCGCCTCAGGCAGAACAGCAACGGTGGCAGCTGATGTATGCACCCGCCCGCCTGATTCTGTCTCAGGAACACGCTGCACACGGTGAACACCGGACTCAAACTTCAACCGCGCAAAGACACCTCGCCCGTTAATACCTGCGATAATCTCTTTATACCCGCCAACATCGCCAGCACTCTCGGAGATGATCTCGACCTTCCAGCCCTGTACGGCGGCATGGCGCTCATACATGCGGAATAAATCGCCTGCAAAAAGGGCAGCCTCAGACCCGCCGGTTCCTGCACGAATTTCTAAAATAGCGCTTTTATCATCTGCGGAATCTTTTGGTAAAAGCAAAAACTTCAATTCTTCTTCGCACTCCGCAATTTTTTCTTTTGCCTCGTCACGCTCAAGTTCTGCCAGCTCGCGCATTTCCGCGTCAGTCTCAGAATCATTCAACAATTCTTCTGCACCAGAAAAATTGGATTGTGCTTCCATAAACTCGCGAATTTTCTGAACCACAGGTTCAAGCTCTGAATGTTCAGAAGCAAGCTTCACATATTGCTCAGGTTCCGGCCCCTCCGCCATCTCGGTTTCAATGGCTGAATGGCGCGCGAGCATTTGCTCAAGTTTTTCGACAACTATCATAATGCAATGGGAATAAAGGGTATCACCAAAAGATCAAGCGCTTTGAAAACTTGCAAGCCTTTAATATGCAATTCCTTGCTCATCAGCAAAGTCACGCAGCAACTCATGGATCGTTAAATCACTGGAAGTTTGTTGAAGTACAGGAAGAAGCACATCTTTGAGCGCACCCAAATCAAGGTCCATCAACATGGCTTTAACAGGACCAATTGCGGCAGGCGACATGGAAAGTGACCGATAGCCAAGACCCAGCAATGCCATTGCAGATAGCGGCCTACCCGCCATTTCCCCGCAAACTGAAACAGGTGTCTTATGTTCATCAGCCTTTTGTCTAATGCTGTCCATCACGCGCAAGAAAGCTTTGTTGACGGGACTAAACCGGATTGCAAGTCTTGGGTTGCCACGGTCAGCAGCCATTACAAATTGAAATAGATCATTGGATCCGACCGCAACAAAGTCTGCCGCCTGCATCAGTTCATCCAACTGATACAGAAGACTTGGCACTTCCAGCATACAGCCAAGCTCAAGCCTTGTCGGCATTTCATGGCCAAATCTGGTCTGCAATTCCACTTCGCGTTTAATCAGAGCGCGAACTTCATGCAGTTCGGAAACTTCTGACACCATTGGCAACATCAATCGCAATTTGCGACCTGCTGCGGCTTTTAACAAAGCGCGAATTTGTGGCTTAAGAAGTGCCGGACGATCAAGCGTCAGACGAATTGCCCGCCACCCCATTGCAGGGTTTTCTTCATGCGCCGCATTGAGATATGGCAGAACCTTGTCGCCACCAATATCGAGGGTTCTGAACGTAACAGGTTTATCTCCAGCATCGCTTAAAATACGTCGATAAAACTCTTCCTGTTCCCCGGGGCGTGGCAGCGTTGCAGACACCATAAATTGCAATTCAGTGCGGTATAGCCCAATTCCGTCTGCGCCGGATTGCTCAAGCTGTGGCAAGTCCATCAACAGACCTGCATTCATATTAAGTGAGATCGAAACACCATCTTTTGTAACCGCTGGTTCATCGCGCAGTTTTTCAAACCTCTTTTGACGGCCTGCACGAAACTTGATCTTTTCAACATACGCAGTTTCAACGTCAGGTGGCGGACGCAAATAAACAGAACTTGTTTCCCCATCCACAATGATCGGGTTTCCATTCTCCGCATTTGAAACCAAGTCTTCTAATTGACCAACAACGGGGATTCCAAGCGCACGCGCGACAATCACAACATGTGAAGTGGGTGCGGCATCCTCAAGCACAAGTGCGCGTAATTTCTTGGAGTTATAATCCAATAACTCAGCAGCCCCCATAGAACGCGCGACAATGACATGATCGCCTTCAAAACTGACCTCGGATGCAGAATGCGGTTTTCCAACAAGCTCGCGCAACAAACGATTTGCCAGATCATCAAAATCGCTCAACCGCTCCCGAAGGTAAGGGTCAGGAATGCGCATCATGCGGGCACGATTATCGTTTTGAACTTTCTCAACAGCTGCTTCTGCGGTCAAACCTGCCCGAACGGCTTCTTCCATTCGCCGTGTCCAACCCCGGTCATGGGCGAACATACGATAGGCCTGCAACACATCACGATGTTCACCTTCGCTAGGCACGTTGCCATTTTGAAACATCACATCAAGCGAGGTTTGCACTTTATGCAAGGCATCATGAAGGCGTTGAATTTCCTGGTCGGCCTGCTCGTTGAAAAGATTTGTAACCACAACACGCGGCTCATGCACAATGACATAGCCAAGCCCGACGCCATCAGAAAGCGTAATGCCCTTGCGTTGAAGAGGTCGGCTGAGATCAAGCGTCACCCCTTTAACCGAAAGCGCTTCTAACTCACCGGTTGCAATCAACTCACCCAAAACCATTGCGGTTGTTTCAAGTGCCTCAACTTCAGAATCAATATACTTGCGATTTGCCTTGTTCTGAACCACCAGAACACCAAGCACACGGCCTGCCCGCAAGATCGGAACCCCTAGAAATGCGTTATATAGTTCCTCGCCTGTTTCCGGCAGATATGCAAAAGCAGGATGTTTTTGCGCGTCACTCAGGTTAAGGCATCGCGCGCCAGCAGCAATTGTACCAACAAGACCCTGCCCAACCCGAAGCGAAGAAACGTGAACTGATTCAGGCTTCAATCCTTGAGTGGCGTACAGCTCGAGCATTTCGTCGGCCCGAAGTACATAAACAGAGCACACCTCGGCTGCCATGTTGGAAGCAATATCTCCCACTATGGTATCCAACCGCAATTGCGGATCAAGCGGCTCCGCCATTACCGCTCGCAAGCGACGCAGCAAAGCACTAGGCCCTGTTATGTTTTCAGCCATGTTTCGACTCCATGCCCTCTTGCAATAAACGCTGCAAGGCGGGGTCGGTTACATTTTGGTTACTGGTTCAATCCATAAACGGCGTGCAATGTGCGCACGGCCAGTTCTGTGTAATCTGCATCAATCAGAAGCGAGAACTTAATCTCGGATGTCGTGATCGCACGAATATTGATATTTTTTTCTGCAAGAGCTGCAAACGCAGTAGACGCCACACCTGCATGACTACGCATCCCGATGCCAATCACGGAAATCTTTGCAAGCCCCGTATCGCTCTGCATGTTCTCGTAGGAAATAGAACTCTTTTGCTCTTCCAGAACCTGAATGGCTTTTTGGGTATCGGTCTCGGGCACAGTGAATGTCATGTCTGTGCGTGACCCGTCTTCGGAGACACTCTGAACAATCATATCCACATTGATATGCGCATCTGCCAAAGGTCCAAAAATAGACGCTGAAATACCTGGCCTATCCGGTACACGGCGAAGGGAAATTTGCGCTTCGTCTTTGGTATAGGCAATGCCCGTTACAACTTCCTGTTCCACGATTTCTTCCTCGTCACAAATAAGGGTTCCCACAGGTGCATCCGCACTTAAGGTTTCTGGATCATCAAAACTAGAACGCACAAACGTACGAACACCATGGATCATGGCCATTTCCACAGAGCGCACTTGCAGAACTTTTGCGCCAAGTGAAGCCATCTCCAGCATTTCTTCAAACGAGATTCGTTCCATGCGTTTGGCGCGTGGCTCAATGCGCGGGTCAGTGGTGTAAACACCATCAACGTCAGTATAGATGTCACAGCGATCAGCCTTGATTGCTGCAGCAATCGCCACTGCCGACGTATCAGAGCCACCACGACCTAGCGTTGCAATGCGGTTATCAGGACCAATCCCTTGAAAGCCTGCACACACGGCAACTTGCCCGCCGGAAATACGCTCAATCAATAAATCCGATTCAATACGATCGATCCGGGCAGCTCCATGTGTGCTGTCCGTACGCAGTGGAATTTGCCAACCCTGCCAAGACCGCGCTTCAACACCGATTGCCTGTAATGCAATCGCCAAAAGGCCGGACGTTACCTGCTCACCAGCAGCCACAACCGTGTCATACTCGCGGGCGTCATGCATGGGTGAAATCTCTTTGGTCCACCCCACAAGTTCGTTTGTTTTGCCAGACATTGCAGACACGACAACCGCAACCTCATTGCCCGCATCAACCTCACGTTTTACATGACGCGCAACATTGCGGATGCGATCGATATCCGCAACCGACGTTCCGCCAAATTTCATTACCAGACGTGCCACTTCACTCAGCGCCTCGAAGTTAAAACAAATACGCCCCGAGCAATTGCCGGAGCGTGTGTCAGGCTAATAGCCGATAATGACATTTGTCGCAAGCATCACACCTTGACTTGGTAAACCGGATGCACGACCTAACACCCATAAGGACAGGTAAAATGACAAACGCAAATCAAACAACAATTGATGATGATGAAGTTGCGAGATTTTCCGCACTTGCGGCCGAATGGTGGAACCCGACAGGTAAATTTAAACCCCTGCACAAGTTCAACCCTGTT
Organism: uncultured Rhizobiaceae bacterium; assembly: GCA_964514045.1. Classification (GTDB taxonomy): domain Bacteria; phylum Pseudomonadota; class Alphaproteobacteria; order Rhizobiales; family Rhizobiaceae; genus JAALLB01. Next base: position 12,624 of record CAZEPF010000065.1, read on the forward strand.
CGCCTTGAATATATTAAAGAGCAAGTGTGTGCAGCGTTTGACCGCGACCCTAAAGACCCGAAAGCTTTTCAAGGATTACGGCTATTAGACATTGGCTGTGGCGGCGGATTACTGTCAGAACCAATGGCTCGTTTAGGAGCAGATGTGGTCGCAGCAGACGCATCCAAGACCAATATCGAAGTGGCAAAAATTCATGCCAAACAATCCGGCTTGAAGATTGATTATCGCGCGACGACTTCTGAGGCTTTGGAAGAAGCGGGCGCACAATTCGATGTGGTTCTCAACATGGAAGTAGTGGAACACGTAGCAGACGTTGATCTCTTCATGCGCTCCTGCACACGTATGGTTAAAACTGATGGCTTGATGTTTGTTGCAACCATAAACCGAACCATGAAAGCCAACATGCTGGCCATTATTATGGCTGAAAATGTGCTGCGATGGCTCCCAAAAGGCACGCACCAATACGAAAAGCTTGTAAAGCCTGAAGAACTTCAAGCTCCAATGAATGCAGAAGGCATGGAAATCATCGATCAATCCGGTGTCTTCTATAATGTGTTGCAAGACCGCTGGAACAAATCCCGAGACATGGATGTGAATTACATGGTGTTGGGCAAACGCACAAATTGAGTTTCTGGCGTAACTGGAACAGGCACTTCGTCATTAGAGCGTTCGGTAAAGAATATTATTTGATACAGGGTCGGAAAATTTAAACATCTGGTTCTGGAGTTACCCAATGTTTTCTGTTTTCCCAAATGCTCGACTGCGCCCATCCCCCTTTTTCGAATCAGTTGTTGCCGAAGGCATTACAACGGCCACGATCTATAATCAGATGATCCTACCCGCATCATTTGGTGATCCTGAAGCTGAATATTGGCGCATTATCGAAGGCGTTTCCCAGTGGGACGTTGGCGTTGAACGGCAAGTTCAGCTTAAAGGCCCGGACGCAGGCAAACTTGCTCAAATCCTATCGCCGCGTGATATCTCCAACTGTAAGGTTGGACAGGGTAAATACATTCCATTGTGCAATCACAAAGGAATGCTTATCAACGATCCGATCATGCTGAAACTAGAAGAAGACCTTTACTGGTTCTCTATTGCAGACAGCGACATCTGGTTTTGGGCAAAGGCAATTTCTGCCGAGCGCAAACTGGATGTGGATATTTCCGAGCCTGATGTCTCGCCCATGGCATTGCAAGGCCCAAAAGCAGAAGACCTGGTGGCAGATATATTTGGTGACTGGGTTCGTGACATCAAATATTTCTGGTTCAAAGAAACAGAACTCCAAGGCATTCCCGTAGCCGTTCAACGCTCAGGCTGGTCAAAACAAGGTGGCTTTGAAATTTATCTTCGTGATGGAACACGCGGCACCGAGTTGTGGAACATTTTCAAGGAAGCTGGCCAACCCTACGGCATTGGCCCGGGTGGTCCTACAACGGCAGAACGCACCGAAAGCGGCCTTGTTTCAATTGGGGGTGACACGGATGAAAAAACAAATCCATACGAAGTCCGCCTTGGAAAATATCTGAACCTTGATGTGCCTGACGATGTCATTGGCATTGATGCACTGCGTAAAATCAACAAAGACGGTCCGACACGCCATCAACTAGGTCTTATACTAGACGGCAAAGACCCAAAACCACTTGGCTTCCATTGGGAAGAAATCCACGTGAATGGCAACAAAGTGGGTCACATGACCAACTGCGTCTGGTCGCCTCGGATGAAAACCAATATCGGTTTCGCACTTATTTCCGTGAATTGTGAAGCAGGTCAAGAAGTTGAGGTTGTACGCGACACAGGAACTGTCGGTGCAAAACTTGTGGAACTTCCGTTCCTATAGAGGCGCAAATTACATCAATTGGTGTTTTGTCCTAGAGCGTATCTGTCTTGGATTGAACCGTTTGAACGCCGTGGCGTTTGTGCTCC
>CAZEPF010000066.1:0-14483 GCA_964514045.1 uncultured Rhizobiaceae bacterium
CAGCGACCAATTGATTAACAGTCAACTGCTCTACCACTGAGCTACCGGGGAACGTTTGGCGCGTATAGCAAGCTGTATCAGATTTGCAAAGCCTGTTTTCACTTTTTTTGAAACAACATGATTAAGATTGCGGATTATGCCTACCCATCATGAAATGAAAAAAGTTCCAACGGATGTAAAACGCCATCCAATTTATGTTCACCTACAGATTTCCATTGTTCAGGTACCAGACTTGCAAACTCGCTGTTAGCCAAAACTGGCTGCTGGAGAAACTTGGTCATATTTTCAATGCGGGCTGCTTGATTAACGGTTGAACCAATCACAGAAAACGCCAACCGCGAAGGTATGCCAATATTTCCAAACTGTACTTCGCCTACGTTTAGACCAATGCCAAACTTAAACTTTTCTAATCCTGATTTTTCACGTTGTAAATTTGCAGCGTCAGCACCCTTTATAGCACTGCGAATTGCCAAGGTCGCAGCTTTTGCTGCATCACATTTCCTGTCTTCGCCTTCAAATGGGAAAATGCCCAACACTGCATCACCAATGAAATCGAGAATTTCACCACCATGTTTGGTGACTGGTTCTGCTGTTGCTGAGAAAAACGAGTTTAAAAGTGCAAAGTAGGAATCGGGCTCCATTGTCTCGGCAAGACTGGTTGAATCCCTCAGGTCAGAATACCAGACCACCGCGTTGATGCGTGATCCATCCCCTCGCCTGATTTGCCCGTTCAAGACATTTTCACCAGCGCGCGTTCCTAAATAGGTTTGTGCAATATTGGTTGAGATGCGCCCTTGGATATTCATTCTACAGGCAACTGCCAATCGCTTCTGGATCTTTTGCAGTGCCCAAATATCATCCGATGAAAACCCACCTGGCTTGTCGCTTGCCCAAGTAACCAGAATTCCTCTATCGGCCTGCTCATCACGAACTCTGAAAGAAACACCTGCAAGTGTAGTGCTGGTAAGAAGAAAATCGGTAATGCCCTTGTTTTTCAACTCTTCGAGCAAATGAAAATCCACTAACTCATTAGGGCCGCTTAATTCACGGCGAAAAAAATCCAAGTTATTATCGATAACAAACTTTAGTGGACTTCTGTTCCACTCTTCAGATTCTTGTTCCTGATGCTCAAATTGCTCCAGAAAAGCCTTCTCACCACGATCCCAACAGACCGTCTCTGCCTGAAATAGCGGATGAAGTGTGGACCAGAACAACCGAGCGCGGGCTATTGGAATTCCGATGGCGGCAAGTTTCAAACAAACCATCTCAAAAAGTTCGACAACATCTCTATTGTCGAGTGAGCTATCAATGAGCCAGTCACTAATGGGACTAATAAGGGATTCACGTGACATAGCAGTTCCAATTCAGTTTTCGAGACCTGCCATTATAATTAGTAATCTTTATTAAATTTTCCAAACAGACTGCCTCGTAAGCGCAAACTATGAAACGAATATAAACTTTATGTAGCACCTTTTCGAAATTGAATATCCTGCTATTCTCAAGAACTTGGGGTTTGTGAGTCCTGCAGTTTACGTTGGACCAATACAGGGATCACTTAAGGCATGGAGAGAAATCTCTTAAAGTATGTCTGGATGCATTCCAGACGCGACCAGTTATGGATGGTCGTTATTATTCTAGCTTCCATGCCGACTTATTTCCTGAGCTTGGAGTTGCCTAAACGGATCGTGAACAATCCGATTCAAGGTGTTGGTTTCGAAAACCCAGGTGACACGGATGTTTTTCTCCCGATAAACCTGCCATTTGGTGAAGCAATATTTGGGCGGCCGATTTCTATTTTTGGGGGCTTTGAGTTAGAACGCGTCGGCTTTCTCATGGCTCTGTCTAGTGCATTTCTGGCTTTGGTCGTCGCGAACGGTTTGTTCAAACTATATATCAACACGTATAAAGGCCGGATGGGCGAACGCATCTTACGACGTTTGCGATATGAGCTTTTTGATAAGGTTCTAAGATATCCGCTTACCCGTTTTAGACGCACAAAAGCTTCTGAAATTGCCACAATGATTAAAGACGAAGTGGAGCCGATGGGTGAGTTCATCGGGGATGCGTTTACCCAACCGTTGTTCCTCGGCGGGCAAGCAGCAGTGGCGCTACTGTTTATCTTCTTGCAAAACGCGTGGCTTGGCCTTGCAACGATGATTGTTATTGCAATCCAAGCTTGGCTAATTCCCATTCTTCGTCGCCGCCTGATTGTGCTTAACAAGGAGCGCCAGATCGCTGCCCGCAGACTTGCTGGCCGATTGGGTGAAGTGGTTGAAGGCATTCAAGATGCTCATACCAATGATACGAAAAACCTAGAACGCTCTGAAATCAGCAATATTCTCGGCAAATTATTCTTCATACGCTTTGAGCTTTTCCAACGAAAATTCGGTGTAAAATTTATCAATAATTTGCTGATTCAATTTCTATCTTTCTTCTTTTATGCAGTTGGTGGATATCTTGCCATTCGCGGCACGTTGGATATTGGCCAGCTAATCGGAGTGATTGTCGCATACAAGGACCTTCCCGCTCCTGTTCGCGGATTGATTGACCACGATCAGAAACGCTTGATCGTTGAAGCTAGATACGCGCAAATTCTAGAGCAATTTACCGATGAAGGTTTAACTGACGCTCAATTGCAAAAGGCGCCAGAAGGCGAAGTGCCTTCAATCCAAACTGGGTTTGATATTTCAAAACTTGGCCTAACAGATGATACCGGCTCAAAACTGATTGAAAGTGCTACCGCAAAAATTGGTGTAAGAGAGCGCGTTGCGGTTATTGGTACGTTTAATGGCGGCGCAACCAGTTTTGCCGAAGTTCTTGGTACTGTAATGCCTCCAACCCAAGGTCGCGTTCTTTTGGACAATGTACCGATTGAACAACAGCCAAATTATTTCACAGGTCGAAGAATCGCATATCTTGATGGTGGCAGTTACTTCCCGCAAGGCACGATACTTGATGTTTTGACCTATGTTCTAAAAAACCAACCAGTTAGCGACCTTGAACGGGATGCAAAAGAGCAAAAACTCTATCAACTGGCGCAATTGGAAGTTGAACGCTCTGATAATTATCAGCGCGATTTTGAAGCAAACTGGCTTGATCTAGAACGCATAGGCATCAAGAATGAAGCTGAATTACTCGAGCGTCTGCATAGCATTCTTGGAGATGTTTTAATCGAAGAGGAAGTGCGGTCTCTTGGACTACGTGGCATTATTGACCCAGATCAGTTCCCTCAACTAGCCGATAGTATCCTGGAGGCGAGAACACTCTTCAGAAGCCGTCTGGAGGATTTGGGTTTTGCTGATTTTGTGGAACCGTTTGATGCGGAACGATATAACAATCAGGCAAGTCTTGTCGAGAATCTCCTCTTTGGCACTGCAACCGATGATAATTTCCTGCCAGAAAACCTACCAAGCAATGAGTTGGTGGTTAAACTTCTACAAGAGGATGGTTTAGAAGACACTCTATTTAACATGGGCACCGAAATTGCCAGCACGACGGTGGAGTTGTTTGGCGATCTTGATCAAGAAAACCCATTCTTTGATCAACTCACCTATATGGATGCTGAAGACATTCCTGAGTACCGAGCTGTTCTAACGCGGATCAGTGGCAAGTCACGGTCCGAGATCAATAAATCAGACAGGCTTATGATCCTCAAACTACCGTTTGCTTATACAGAAGAGCAAAATCGTTTGGGCCTTTTAACCGATGAGTTGAAAGACAAGGTCATCAAAATGCGCGGCCTAATTCGCGAGGAGCTAGAAGGTTTACCGGAAACGCCTGTTGCTTTTTACGAGCAAAATTCTTTCAATTACGCATCTTCCATTCAGGATAATGTACTGCTTGGGCGTGTTTCCAATAGCGTTGCTGAAGGCAATGAACGGGTTTCATCTGCCATTGCGGCTCTGCTTGAAGAAATGCACTTAACTGACGATATATTCAGAATAGGCCTTGAGTTTAACATAGGCTCCGGCGGCAAACGGTTGTCAGAATCTCAACGCCAGAAATTGCATCTTGCACGTGCACTGCTAAAACAGCCTGACATTTTAATTATGAATCAGGCACTGACAAACCTTGGCTCACGCGAACAAGAAAAGATTATAAACACAGTGTTAGCGCGCTCTAATGGTGAAGGCGGCCATGCGTTTGGAGTGATCTGTGTACCAATGAATGCCGGCTACGCAGAACTGTTTGACCGTGTTTTGATCTTTGATGATGGGGAATTGATTTCTGACGGAACGGTTGATGATTTGAAAAAAAATGATACCCACTATGCAGAACTGATGAAATGAACCAGTTCATAATAGTAATTGGAAGGCAGAAATAGATGGCTACGCTATCGGAAGAAGTTGAAATGCTTCGCAAAATTCCTCTTTTTGCGACGGTTGACCCGGGAAAATTAAAACTTCTGGCGTTTGCTTCTGATCGTAAAAATTTTTCTGATCAACAGGACTTGTTCAAACAAGGGTCTGCCGGAGATGCTGCTTACGTGATCGTTGATGGTTGCGCGGACGTGATCGTTGAAAGCGACAAAGGCGAAGTGGTTGTAGCGCAGTTAGGACGCAATGAGTTCATCGGCGAGATATCAATCCTGTGTGATGTACCGCGAACGGCAACCGTTAGAGCGAAGGGCGACTTAAAAGCGCTTAAAATCAAGAAAGAGCATTTTATAGGCCTAGTATCCCAAGTACCGGAACTTGGGATCGAAGTAATGAGAGAGCTTGCTGACCGCCTATCCAAAACAACTGCCGAGCTTGGTGAAGCGCGGCGGAAACTGAGTGCAGCCAAGGCTTCATAAATGGCAGCTACTTTTGACATCACATTTTGGGGCGCTCGTGGAACTCTCCCAGCCCCCGGCCCACAGTTTGCAAAAGCCGGTGGAAATACAAACTGTACTCAAGTGCAGTGTGGAAATCATACAATAATCTTTGATGCAGGGACTGGCATTCGCGAACTGGGCAGTAAAATAGCCTCCCAAATGCCAGATCATCATGTGCATTTGCTACTCACACATGCCCATTATGATCATGTGGAAGGTGTACCTTTCTTTGCCCCTTTCTTTATTGAAGGCAGCAAAGTTGATGTGTATTGCGGCAAACTGGATGGCAGTGAAGACACAAAAGACACGGTTCTGAATTTAATGCGAAGGCCCTATTTTCCTGTAGGGCCAAATGTATTCACTGCAGATGTCCGGTATATCAACCTGAACGAGAACGAAGGCTTTTCAATCGGTGACGATATTACCGTTAAAACCATGCCGCTTAATCACCCAGGTGGTGCAACGGCTTATCGCCTCGATTGTAACGGTAAGTCTTTTGCATGCATAACAGACACAGAACATACAGTTGGCAAAATTGATGAGGCCATTGTTGAATTTATTTCTGGTGTTGATGCATTCATTTATGACTGCAGTTTAACCGATGAAGAATACCCAGACTTTGCGGGGTATGGGCACTCCACATATGAAGAAGGCTTACGCTTGCAAGAAGCCTCTGGCGCTGGCGCGTTGATTGCCTATCACCACATGCCCTTCCGAAGTGACTATGAATTAGATGACATTGAAATTATGCTGAAAAAGCAAAACTCACATAATGTTATTGGTCGTGAAGGGTCGGGTTTAAAAATTTAATTCCAGCCTATATTTCACGAAACTTAATTCCACATTTCAACGTTTATAAATAAAGGCGTGTAAAACATGCCGCTCTAGGGTCAGGACTCATTAATTAGCACACTATGGCAGTTGATATGACAAGAAGTACGAGGAAAAGCTTGCAAAGCGGGGTTCATCCCCCGGTTAAAAGTTTTGACGCTGCAGACCGTAGTCATAGCAGTCTGTCCTGCGGATGGGATATTGCCTCTTAAGGCTCTGACACTAAGTAGAACTTAGACGAATAAGGTTTTTCAATATTTCATGAAAATTGCTGTTATCGGCTCAGGCATTTCCGGGAACTCGGCGGCGTGGGCACTTTCAAAATATCATTCTGTAACCGTGTATGAAAAACGTGATCGTCTTGGGGGACATTCTGCCACTGTTGATGTGCCAAACGCAGAGACTTCAATTCCGGTCGATACCGGTTTTATTGTTTATAATGAGCAGAATTATCCTCTTCTTACAAAGCTGTTTGCGCATCTTGATATCAAGACAAAAAGTTCTGATATGGCTTTTTCTGTTTCGCTGGATAACGGAAGACTTGAATGGTGCGGAACGCGGTTGAAGGGTGTTTTTGCACAACCGAAAAACCTTTTATCACCCGGCTTTTTGAAAATGCTTCGCGACATTTTCCGCTTCAATAAGCGCGCAAAAAAAGACCTATTGTCAGGTGCGCTTTGCGGCTTAAGCTTTGATGACTATCTTCACAAGTCAGGCTTTTCCAATCGCTTGAAAAATGACTATCTTGTTCCAATGACTTCAGCGATTTGGTCAACGCCCTCCTCCAAAATGTTGGAGTTTCCTGCTGAAAGCCTCATCCGGTTTATGAAAAACCACTCTCTTATTCAGTCTGACCGCCCAAAATGGCGCACAGTAGAGGGTGGCAGCCGCGAGTATGTGAAAATACTCACCCATGATACAGACGCTGACTTCAAAACCAGTACGGCGGTAAAATCTGTTGAGCGGGTTGGCAATCGCGTTGCTGTCACCGATGAACACGGTCATTCGCAATGGTATGACCATGTCATAATGGCAACCCACTCAGATCAGGCGTTAGCGGTTTTAGCCAATCCTACATCTGCGGAAAATGAGATACTCTCTGCTATTGAGTACACCAAGAATGATGTGTGGCTACATCGCGATCCAAAGCTTATGCCAAAACGGCGTAATGCTTGGGCAGCTTGGAATTATCTCGGCAGCAAAAATTGCGAAGACCAAATGGATGTGTCTGTCACTTATTGGATGAACAAGCTTCAGGGCATCCGCGAAGACGTGCCTCTCTTTGTGACATTGAATCCACTAAACAAGCCTGATGAAGATCTTACAATAAATCGTTTCACCTATGCCCATCCCTTATTCAATAAGGCAGCGATTGAAGCGCAAGCGCGTCTGAGTGATATTCAGGGTACGGACCGAATTTGGTATTGCGGAGCATGGTGTGGCTACGGTTTTCACGAAGATGGTTTGAAGTATGGGTTAGAAGTCGCCAAAGGCCTTGGTGTAAACCCACCATGGGAGGCTGACGCGATGCCAGAGCAAGTAGATAAGTCAGTTCTAATCGAGGCCGCCGAATAGATGTTTGGCCAAGCTGCATCTTTGTATTTTGGTAAAGTTATGCACGCGCGGCTAAAGCCTAAAAGCCATCGATTTTCCTATTCTATTTTCTCCCTGGCAATTGATTTAGATCAGTTGCCAAAAGCTAATACATTGTCTTCTTTGTTTTCCGTCAACGGGCATAATGTGTTTTCATTTTTTGAAAAAGATCATGGCAATCGTGATGGTTCATCACTGCGCAATCATGTGGATGAACTTTTGAAACAGGGCGGCATGGCAGCTCCTGATCGCATTGTCTTATGGTGCAATCCAAGACTGTTTGGATACACGTTTAATCCGTTATCGGTTTTCTTTTGTTATGATGAAAATGATGAAGTTTTTGCGCTGATCTATCAGGTTCACAATACGTTTGGCGAAGCGCATTCTTATGTTGCTGGTATTGATTATGATATGCAAACTTCAGGATCAATCCGTCAATCAGCAGACAAGTGTTTTTATGTCTCGCCATTTTTGGATATGGATCTGAAATACAATTTTCGGGTAAATCCACCCAACGAAACACTTAAAATTCGCATCCTGGAGCAGGACGATAAAGGCCCTATTCTATCGGCAACATTTGCAGGCACATATAGGGAGTTATCGACAGGCAATCTTTTACTTGGCATGATAAAGACGGCTGGTTTAACATGGAAAGTAATGGCTGGGATACATTACGAAGCATTGTTCCTTTGGGTTAAAGGAATAACGATTCGGCCTCGTCCTGCTCCACCTGAAACCCCAAGTTTCATTACGGATCAGGATCGGTCATGAGGAGGAAACAGCTGGAATTCAGCTGAATAGAATTGTGTGATGAGTAATAATACAGCAACAGCCCGAACAACGCCGGTTACACCTGATAATTTCAAAGCCTTTCGGCAGAAACTTCCCTTTGTTGGTAGAAAGGTTTTTGACCTTTTGCTGCGGTGCGACAAAGGCAAACTGCAAATTCAACTGCCTGATGGTGAAACTTTGATGTTTGACTCGGGCAATGACGGCCCATCTGCAGACATTGTACTGAATAATTGGCGGCTTCCGCGATTGGTTGCATTAGGCGGAACCATTGGTGTTGGCGAAAGCTACATGGATGGCGACTGGAGCAGTAGCGATATCACACAAGTGCTGACTTATTTTCTGGTGAACCGAACTATTTATGACGATGTTGCTGGCCAAAGCGTGATTGTGAATACGCTTGAAAGTCTGCGCCATTGGTTTAATCGGAACACGCGCACGGGCTCGAAGAAAAATATTGCTGCGCATTATGATCTTGGCAATGAGTTTTACAGCCTCTGGCTAGACCCAAGCATGACCTATTCCTCTGCAATTTATGGTGATGGAGCAAATTCACTGGAACGCGCCCAACACGATAAATATAAATCTCTTGCTGACCGCATGGGCATTACACGAGACAGTCACGTCCTTGAAATCGGATGCGGCTGGGGTGGATTTGCTGAATATGTGGGGAGCGAAATTGGTGCCCGTGTCACAGGGCTAACCATTTCAGCAGAGCAACTTGCGTTTGCTCAACAGCGCATTAAGCGCGCTGGACTTGAAAATCTGGTTGATCTTAAATTCCAAGACTACCGTGACGAAACAGGCAAGTATGATCACATTGCTTCAATTGAAATGTTTGAAGCTGTTGGTGAAGAATATTGGCCTACATATTTTAGTAAAATAAAAGAGTGCCTTAAGCCTAATGGCACAGCGGGCTTGCAGATTATCACAATCAAAAACGAGAATTTTGAAACCTATCGCCGCCGACCAGATTTCATTCAACGCTATATTTTTCCTGGCGGCATGCTGCCATCTCCTGATGCACTTAGTGATGTTACGGGTGCAGAAGGTTTAAGCCTTTCAGATGAACGTATATTTGCGGAAGATTATGCTAGGACATTACGCGAATGGCGTGAGAGATTTCAGGAAAAGTGGAATGATGTCAAAGCTTTAGGATTTGATGAGCGTTTTAAGAAAATGTGGGAATTCTATCTTCACTATTGCGAAGCTGGTTTCTCAACCAAAGGAATAGACGTGCGGCAGATGTTCTACCGACACGTATAAACTTTGCGCTTTATCAGCCTCCGGTAGTTTTTCGCACTAACCAAAAATACACTGGGTAGCACCACAGGTTCACGAATTTAAGCATGAAACCCAAACGCTTTGGGAACAGAATTTCAAAACTACTTTTCTTCATTCCCTCAACCACACGCAATGCGGCATCATCCACATCCATCAAAAATGGCATTGGGAAGTCGTTTTTCTTAGTCAGCGGCGTATCAATAAAGCCCGGGCAAATGATCTGGATTTTGATGTTCATACGATCAAAATCATACTTCAAGCTTTCACACATATTGATCAAGCCTGCCTTTGATATTCCATAGGAAGCATTCTTTGGTAAGCCACCATATCCCGCCACAGATGAAACAACTGCAACCTGGCCTTGTCCGGCATCTTTCATGGCTTCGACCGCTGGCACCATTCCATTGATAACGCCATTTACGTTTACATCTATTGTTAGATCAAAGTCTTCATATCGAAGATTTTTACCTCTTACAGGCTGGAACGTACCGGCATTTAAGATACAGGCAGCAAGTCTGCCTTCATTGGCAATAATCGTGTTGACTGCATTCTGACAGGCTTTGCGATCTGTCACATCCAACGTGAGTGCTATAATCTTGCCTTCGCCATAAGAACCGCTTGCAATCTTGTCGAGCTTGTCAGTTGAACGCGCGGATGCGTAAACCGTAAATCCCTCGCGTGCAAAAGCCTCAGCCACTGCCTTTCCTATGCCTTCACTTGCACCTGTGATCCATAAAGCGCCATCAGTCGGTTTTGCAGTGAAATTCGTCATTAAAAACTACCTTTTGTTGAACAATTTTCTCCATTCCATACAGGAATGAGCATCTGTGTCTCATATTTACCTATGTTCAGAAACTTCAATGCCTTGCGACTATGTGTTCATTTGAATAGGCTTGTGGAAATTTTATGTCTTTGCAGGAATCTTTATGACAATCAGAACAAGCACCATTGATGCAATTGGTAATACGCCGCTTATCCGCCTGAAAAAGGCATCCGAACTCACCGGATGTGAAATCCTGGGCAAAGCGGAGTTTATGAACCCTGGCCAATCCGTGAAAGACCGTGCTGGCATGTTCATTATTCAAGACGCTGTGGAAAAAGGATTGTTAGAGCCAGGTGGCACAATCGTAGAGGGCACTGCAGGAAATACAGGAATTGGGCTGACTGTTGTTGCCAATGCGCTTGGTTACAAGACTGTGATTGTGATTCCTGAAACGCAAGCTCAAGAGAAAAAAGACACGCTTACACTGATGGGTGCAAAACTCATTCAAGTGCCAGCAGTTGCCTATAAAAACCCAAATAATTACGTCAAACTTTCAGGCAGGCTTGCTGACCAGCTTGCAAAAACAGAAGCGCATGGTGCAATTTGGGCCAACCAGTTTGACAACGTGGCCAATCGTGATGGCCACATCGGTACAACAGCACAGGAAATCTGGGAGCAAACCGATGGCAAAGTTGATGGGTTTGTTAGTGCTGTTGGCACGGGCGGAACACTTGCAGGTGTCAGTATGGGCCTCAAAGAACATAGCAAAGATATCAAAGTCGCTATTGCGGACCCACATGGCGCTGCACTTTACGAATACTACAAGAATGGTGAACTAAAATCTGAAGGCAGTTCGATGACCGAGGGCATTGGCCAAGGTCGCATAACCGCTAATCTTGAAGGCTATACACCCGACTTTGCCTACCAAGTCTCTGATTCGGAAGCTGTTCCCATTGCCTTTGACCTTCTTGAGCACGAAGGTCTTTGCATGGGCGGTTCGACAGGCATCAATGTAGCTGGCGCAATTCGTCTCGCCAAAGAGCTTGGACCAGGCCATACGATCGTGACAATCCTCTGTGATTTTGGCAATCGGTATCAATCAAAATTATTCAATCCGGATTTCCTTCGTGCAAAAGACTTACCCGTTCCCGCATGGCTTGAAGATACATCAAAGCTAGACATCCCGTTTGAATAAGTAGGCCCTGAATGGCACATCAAACCAAACCAGTTTTTCTGGATGATGCATACCTGACCGCATGTGAATGCGAGGTGGTAGAAATCAATGAGCGCGGTGGGATCATTCTTGACCAAACCAATTTTTATGCGACAAGCGGTGGCCAACCCGGTGACATTGGATGGCTGGAACGTGCTGATGGATCGCGCATTGAGATTGCAACGACGGTCAATGGTGAAACCAAAAAAGAAATTGTTCTTGTTCCAGATGAAAATCAACCACTACCTGATATAGGTGAAAAACTGATTGGGCATATAGATTGGGAACGCCGATACAAGCTTATGCAAATGCATACAGCGTGTCATCTTCTCAGTGTTGTTTGCCAGTATCCTATTACGGGTGCTGCCGTGAATATCAATGACAGTCGTGTCGATTTTGATCTTAAGGACGCAATTGTCACTAAAGATGAAGTCAGCAAACAACTGATGGAGTTAATCGACGCGAACCATCCAGTTTTTACTCAGTGGATCAGCGAAGAACAGCTAGATGCCGACCCCTCGATTGTGCGCTCGAAGAATGTCAAACCTCCGCGGGGAATAGGAAATATTCGTCTTGTATGTATTGGTGAAAACTCTTGCATTGATAGCCAACCTTGCGGTGGTACGCATGTCACGGAAACAGGCGAAATTGGCGAAATCCATATTGGTAAAATTGAGAAGAAGGGTAAAGAAAACCGCCGCTTCCGAATTCGCTTTGGACCATTGCCTGAAAGTTAGACCGTTATGAAATCAAAGAACATCATATCCAGAGCAGATGCGTTTGACTTGGTAGGGAAGTCGCATGTGCGATTTATAGATGCTTCTTGGTATCTGCCTGCGCAAAATCGTAATGGGCGTAAAGAATATAATGCTTGGCGCATCCCTGGCGCTACCTTTTTTGATCTTGATGAGATCTCCGATAAAGATACCGATCTCCCTCATATGCTGCCAACGCAAGAAGAGTTTGCGCAAGCAATGGGGCAGCTTGGCATATCAGAAACTCACAAGATCATTGTGTATGATGGTCCGGGTCTCTTTTCTGCTCCACGTGTTTGGTGGACCTTGAAAACTATGGGCGCAAAAGATGTGATGATCCTTGAAGGTGGAATGGATGGATGGCGCAAAGACGATCTACCTGTGGAAACAGGCACTCCTCCAACACCTGAAGCCACAACCTTTCGTGCAAATTTCAATGCTGAAAAAGTGGCTCATATCTCTGACATTCTTGCCAATCAAGAAACACGAAATGTAACCGTTATTGATGCACGTCCTGCGGACCGGTTTGCTGGCAAGGGCACAGAACCACGCCCCGGACTGCGTGGCGGGCATATTCCACGCTCTAAATCGCTTCCATCCGGTATGGTATCAGCGAATGGAATTTTGAAGGATACACAGACACTGGAACGTTTTTTCCGTGATCTCAATATTGATGATAACACACCTACGATCACAAGCTGTGGCTCGGGCGTAACAGCTGCTATTTTGACGCTTGCCTTAGAAGAAACTGGCCGTACGAATAACCGTGTGTATGATGGGTCATGGGCAGAATACGGACAAGCAGACGGACCAGAAATCTGGACAGATGAGCACTAAGAAAAAGCAAACAAAGAAAAATTCAAACCCTGATACATTACAAGTGCATATTACGCATTTGGAAATGACAGCACCTTTACTAAAATTGCCCCCCGTCCCAACAAAACCTTCCATTGCGCTCATGAGAGCACAAAACATTCCTGCAGATTATTATTCATACCTCTACGAAAAGGTGGGGAAGCCTCACCATTGGGAAGAGCGGCGTGCGCTTGCCCCAGACAAGCTGAGTAGCATCATCAATGATGATAGTTGCGAGATTAGCATTCTTTATGCCGAAGGCTGTCCTGCTGGTTTTTTTGAACTCAATCTTAGTGATATGCCCACTTCCATCGAGATAAAATACCTTGGCCTTGCAAACTCCTATCAAGGTCTGAAACTTGGGAAGTGGTTTGTTGCAACTGCCATCAGTTCTGCATGGGCGCATAAGCCTGAGAAAATCAAGATTGAAACGAACACGCTAGATCATCCGGCAGCACTTCGCATATATCAACAGTTAGGCTTCACTCCTGTTGCAGTGGACGAAGCCAAAATAACACCTTGGTTATAAGGGATCGCACCCATGAAACTTTTACTGAAAATTGTTGCAGGACTTATTGTAATTGGTGTGGTGACATTCTTCTTGGGGCCAAGACCGGACGCTACGGATACCATCACATTCAAACCAGACGATATTGGAAATGATCTGGATGCGTATCTTGCAGCATCAGAAGAAGATATTGCCAATCTTATTGACGGAGCAGAAAAAGAAATCGTTTGGAATAATGCGGAAACAAAAGAACGAACAGAGTATTCTGTTGTGTATATTCATGGATTTTCTGCCACCAAACACGAAACGCGACCTGTACCGGACAATGTTGCCAAAGCATTGGGCGCAAATCTTTATTTCACGCGGCTAAGTGGACATGGGCGTGATAGCAAAGCCATGGCTGAAGCTACCGTTCAAAAATGGGCAAATGACTTTGCTGAAACCATAGAGATTGGCAAACGACTAGGCGACAAAGTTATCTTAATGGGAACGTCTACTGGCGTAACGATTAGCACTTGGGGTTTGGCAAAAGACGAATTTAGCAAACAAGTAGCTGCGGCAGTGTTTGTGTCCGGAAACTACGAGTTGCAAGGTATCAGCACAAATATGGGCAACATTCCCTGGGCAGAGAAAATTATGCCTGCCATGGCGGGAGACACTTATTCTTGGGAAGGCAAGAATGAGCTACATAACAAGTGGTGGACGACCTCCTACCCTACAGTGGCTTTCTTACCGATGATGGCATTACTCAAGCGCGTTAAAGCTATTGATAAATCCATACTCTCCACGCCAGCAATGTTTATTTACTCGCCAGAAGATACCGTAATTGTACCTGCTGAAATTGAGAAGGTAGCATCGCAATGGGGTGGACCTACCAAGACCCATGAGGTGACCGAGGTAAACGATCCATCAAAACATGTTATCACTGGTGATATTACTGCGCCCGAAAATACAGCACCCGTGTCGCAAGCTATTATCACCTGGCTGAACGCCACTTTGAACTAAAGCTAGGTCTTAATTACTGCTAGAGCGTGTCTGTCTTGGATTGCATCGATTTGATGGGTTGGATTTTTGAT
>CAZEPF010000067.1:0-5660 GCA_964514045.1 uncultured Rhizobiaceae bacterium
ATCGCGCTGTGGTATTTTCCTAGCTGAAATCAAAAATCCAACCCATCAAATCGATGCAATCCAAGACAGACACGCTCTAATTGCTAATCAGACGACAAGATTTACGATTTCCGGATTTTCCTTCACCAACACGGTTTGAAGCTTTTTAAGCGCCCGGTTTTCAAGTTGGCGAACGCGCTCTTTGGAAATACCAAGCACATTGCCCAATTCTTCAAGTGTCGCGCCACGTTCACTGAGGCGTCTGCGCTCTACGATTAGAAGTTCGCGCTCGTTGAGAATTTCAAGCGCCGAGTTCAACCAATCTGAGCGACGTTCGCCGTCAATCATATCGCCGACGGCTTGA
Source organism: uncultured Rhizobiaceae bacterium (assembly GCA_964514045.1). GTDB lineage: Bacteria > Pseudomonadota > Alphaproteobacteria > Rhizobiales > Rhizobiaceae > JAALLB01. Next base: position 344 of record CAZEPF010000067.1, read on the forward strand.
TCAGGGGTAGGTGCTTCACATTGAAGGAAGTCTTGCCGTTCGGTTCCTGTTTCTTCTTCTGTAGCAACTGGCATGTTCAGCGAAATATCAGGTCCGCCCAAGCGCGCATCCATTGTGGCGACGTCTTTTACGGATACACCGATTGCCTCTGATAGTTCTTTATAGAGGTCCTGGCTGTTAATGCTCTTATTGGCTGCCGTAATCTTTGAACGCAGACGGCGCAGATTAAAGAATAGTGACTTCTGCCCTGAACTCGTGCCACCACGAACGATTGACCAGTTTCTGAGAATGTAATCCTGAATAGAAGCACGAATCCACCATGTGGCGTAGGTTGAGAACCGAACCTCACGATATGGATCAAAACGGGCAGCCGCTTCGAGAAGACCCACATGGCCCTCTTGAGCAAGATCAGACATTGGAAGGCCGTAGCGGCGGAATTTAGCTGCAACTGCAATCACCAACCGCATGTGAGCAGATGTTAATTCATGCAGAGCCTGTTGGTCCTGGCGTTCAGCCCAGCGTAGAGCAAGCTGGTGCTCATACTCTTTTTCCAAGTAAGGTGCCTTACTAGCAGCGCGAACAAGACTTTTTCCTATGTTTTCCTGATGTGCCATCGTCATAACCCTTATTTGAATTCATATTAACGCTATTATAACGGGTCTGATAGGGAAAAATGTTCATACTTTATTAACAAAAAAGCGAGCCCGAGGGCCCGCTTTAAAAAACTTAATATTTACAGATGCTTATGCAGCTTGCTCCTGACCATCTTCGTCAGGTTTAACACCGCGTTTTGGGCCTTTAGCAAGGTTTTTCTCAATCTCTGCAACTGCTTCCGTGATCGAAAACTTATTTACAGACGAAATCTCACGGGCCATGCGATCAAGTGCAGCTTCATAAAGCTGACGTTCAGAATAAGATTGTTCCGGCTGGTTTTCTGAACGGAAAAGATCTCGAACAACTTCTGAAATTGAAATCAGATCGCCTGAATTGATCTTCGCTTCATATTCTTGAGCGCGGCGGCTCCACATTGTGCGTTTGATGCGTGCACGACCCTGTACTGTCTTGAGAGCTTTCTCAATCAAAACAGGCTCGGACAATTTACGCATACCGGCTGATTCAATCTTTGTGATTGGAACGCGAAGGGTAAGTTTGTCTTGCGCAAAGTTGATGACAAACAATTCCAATGAATATCCAGCAACTTCCTGCTCTTCGATTGAATCAATCTGTCCAACGCCATGAGCGGGGTACACAACAAACTCGCCTGTTTTAAATCCCTGTCTTTGCATTGGTTTTTTTGCAGCTACCATACTTGAAAGGCTCCCTAAGTTTCCTGCATGTGCAGGTTTGCCTATTTATACGAACATAATCCCATGTTCTTTGCCGTAGGGCAAAAAACGTGTTTCTTATTTAAGTCTAGTGTGATGGATAGATTTCACCCAAAGAAATACCCGCCAGCGACGTAAAATTGCTAGCTGTGTTTTCTGATGCCAAACTAATGAAACTTTCTTTTTAAGGGGTGGAGCACATTTGCGCCCCGTCCGTGTTAAATAGGATTAACACAAGAATGCCTATTTTTCAAGCATTCCATAGGCTTAACGCGTAGAAGGTGCCAAAACCATAACAAATGGTTAACGCAAACGTGGTGTGAAATAATGGATAAGGCGGATTGTTCCAGACTTGGTATCAATCACCTTCGCCGGGTTCTGCGGAGAAATATTTCTCGAACTTGCCTTTTTCGCCGTCAAACTTTTCACCGTCAGCTGGTGGTTCGCGTTTCACGGTAATGTTTGGCCACTTTTCTGCATATTCAGAGTTCACCTGTAACCATTTTTCTAGGCCGGGCTCGGTATCAGGTTTGATCGCTTCTGCAGGGCATTCGGGTTCGCAGACGCCACAATCAATGCATTCCTCAGGGTGAATCACAAGCATGTTTTCACCTTCGTAAAAACAGTCGACCGGACATACTTCAACGCAATCCATGTATTTGCATTTGATACAATTCTCATCAACGATGTATGTCATTTATTACTCCGGTCGTATTTGGGCTATGTGCGCTGGCATACAGCGTTTCCCTTTCCATTCCGATAGCGTGTTTATCGATCGGAAACAAGAACAGGAATTCTCTGTTTCAGAGGATTATTGGAACGATCTTTTTAATTTTAATGCTTCACGGCGTTGTTGTTTGTCCGGCCGCTTTCCAGTTGTCATTCCATCTTTGATTTCTGTGTCACCTTTTGACGATTTTGGCTCCGGCGGCGGTGATAAATCTTCATATAGGAGTTGTGCTGCCGAATAGGGTCCGCGCTTCTGCGCCATGTCCGTGATTTTCGGAATACGAATTTGCTGGGCAAGCGTAATGGTGAGAACATTGCCAATGCGTAGTTTATGGCTTGGACTTGAGGCTTTTTCTCGATCAATGCGGACCTTGCCGGATGAAACAAGCTTTTGAGCCAGTGTTCTGGTTTTGACGATTCGTGCGTGCCAAAGCCATTTATCTATGCGTTGGGTGGCTTGGCTGTTGGTAGCCTGATCCGGTGTGGCATTTGCCTCACTCATTGGCGTTTTGCATTCCTGACTTTAAGGCAGCAAGGGCTGCGAACGGGGAATCCGGATCAAGCGGTTTGTCTTTTTTCTGAGGGCCGCGATTGTTTGGTTTATTTCCGGAAGGTTTTTTATTGCCCTGCTTGCCACGTGCATCGTGTCGGTTATTGCGATTGCGGGGGGCGTTTTTCCCGCCTTTCGACATGCCACCAAAGCGCCAGATTAAAATCTTCTTTTCCTCGGGTTCTTCCAGAGAGGCTTCTGCGACTGCTTCGCCTTCCATACTTACCTCGGATGTTTCCTGAGGTGTTTTAGAAGACTCTGGTGCAATTTTTTCAGCTTCGGGCTTTTCGGCTTTCACAGGTATTTCGCTTGCAGGTTTTACCTCGGTTTCCAGACGCGGCTCGCCCTTATAGCCAAGGCTCTTGAGGATGACTTCCATGTCTTCGTGGGTGGCACCTAAGATCGACATCATCGCTGGCGTCACGTAAAAGGCCTTGCCGTCAATTGCACCCTCAGGTTTGGCATTGCCGCTTTCCGGTTTCCACAGGGTTGTTGGCCGGATTAAATCTGCAAGACGCTCAAGAATATCAATGCGAACGGCTTTTTTGCCAAGAACTCTAAAGCCGGCCAGACGATAAAACTCAGGCTCGAAGCTTTCATCAACGGGTGCTGATGTGCGTCCGGCAGAAGATAATTCTGGTACTTCTGATAGTCCATCAGCTTCAATCTTGTCGTTTGCTACTGCCCATAACAAACACACCAGTTGAGTAGGTGCCGGCTTTAGCAGGGCAGGTATGAATACATTATAAGCGCCAAACCGAACCCCGTTGCGGCGCATTGCCCCGCGCATGTCCTGATCCAGGTTTTTCAGATCGTTGCTGATTTCCTTGCGGTCAATCGAGCCAAGGTTTTCCAGCAAGCGATAGGAAATTCCCCGTGCAGTGCCATTAAGCTCCTGATTATTTTCAAGGTCGGAAAATGGTTTGAGCAGCGTATTGATGTGGTTGGCAATCCAGCGGTCCAGTCTTGCGGCCACTTTATCCAGATGCGGCCCCGTCAGGTATTCATCTGCAAGAACTACAATCTTTGGTTTTAGGGGCGTGTCACCTGTTCCAAGTTTGGCAACAACCTCCCCAAGCCAGCGTAGGGAGCCATCATTGGAAATTACGATATCACTATTGGGAGACGCGGAAAGTCGCTCAGAGCGTTTTTCAATCTCACCGGATAGAACCTTACTTGCTGCTGCGTTCAGTGCTTTTGTATCTTTGCCGCCACTCGTATCAGGAGAAAAGCGAAAGCCTCTAAGCGTGCCAATGTCATGTCCTTCGACGCTGACTTTTCCGTCTGGAGCGATTTCGGCCTCAAGCATTCGGTTTTCCTTCAGTCGTTTCATGAGAACGCTTGTGCGTCTGTCGATGAAGCGTTTGGTCAATGTTTCATGGAGCGCATCAGACAGTCTGTCTTCTACCTCACGGGTCTTTTCGCGCCATTCACGGGCATTTTCAAGCCAGTTTTCGCGGTTTGATAAATAGGTGCATGTTCTAACACTGGCAATTCGGGTGGAAAGTGCATCAATTTCACCATGTGTATTATCTGCGCGGTCCACCAATTCAGCGAACCAGTCTTCGCGAATATGACCGTCTTTCATTAGGCCTGTGTAGACCTCAGAGAGGATTTCAGCATGGGAGGTGGGCGAAATTTTGCGGTAATCGGGAACTTTTGCAACTTCCCATAAAAGTCGCACGGCATCTTCATGGCTGGCCAAGTCATAGAGTTCGCGGTCGCGCAGAAGCGTTTCCAAGGCAATGATGTCTGTGCCCGGCGGTGCTCTCATCAGCCTTCTATTGTCTGAGGGTTTTTCAAGCGACTTTTGCAGGTGTGCGACCGAGCTGAAATCAAGATCGCGGTTTCGCCATGTCAGCACTTTGTAAGGGGCGAAGATATGCGTCTCCAGTGCTTCCACCAATTCATCCGAAAACGGTTGCACACGGCTGGTAACGCCAAAGGTTCCGTCACGGGTATATCTGCCAGCACGCCCTGCCACCTGGCCTAGTTCTGCTGCGGTAAGCTTGCGATATTGATGGCCATCAAATTTGGAGTCCTGGGCAAATGCAACGTGGTTTACGTCTAGATTTAACCCCATGCCAATCGCGTCTGTGGCAATCAGAAAATCCACGTCGCCAGATTGATACAGAGCAACTTGGGCGTTTCTTGTACGTGGTGAGAGAGATCCGGTTACGACCGCCGCGCCGCCTCTCTCGCGTCTTACAAGTTCTGCAATCGCGTAAACCTCATCGGCTGAAAATGCGACAATTGCCGAGCGTGATGGCATGCGGGTAATTTTTTTCGAGCTAGCATATGACAGCACAGACATTCGTGGTCTGGTAATGATATTGATGCCAGGCAGAAGCTCGCGTAGTGCATGAAGCATTGTGTCTGCACCCAAAAGCATTGTTTCATGCTTGCCGCGCAGGTTCAAAATTCTGTCTGTAAAAAAATGCCCGCGTTCAAGGTCTACGGCGATTTGTACCTCGTCGATGGCCACAAAATCAGCATCGGTTGTTTCAGGCATGGCCTCTACAGTACACACCTGAAAACATGCGTTCTTTGGGGTGATGCGCTCTTCACCGGTGATGAGGGAAACTTTTGCGGCGCCTACTTTTTCACAGATACGCGTGTAAACTTCACGAGCAAGCAGGCGAAGAGGCAGGCCGATCAAACCGCTTTTATGGGCGACCATTCTTTCGATCGCCATGTGGGTCTTACCCGTATT
>CAZEPF010000067.1:5670-14425 GCA_964514045.1 uncultured Rhizobiaceae bacterium
TTGCTTTTTGCATGGTCATGAAATGGTTTCAGTGTCCGTTAAATAAACACATAAACCGAGAGCCTATTGTATGCCAGAACCTAGTTGGTTTGCGGACCAAAATATTTGGGGACGGCAGCGATACGGCCATATTTGGTGCCAATCATAATCTGGATCGGAGTGAACACACTCACGCCACCCATAGGGGCAAGCCAGATTTCCATTTTCTTATTGGCGGCCATTTCTTTTACATTGCGATGGTTTTTCTTATGTCCTGCAATCGGCACGTAGCGCATTTGGCAAACATATGCGAAGCCCTTGTAACCATTTGTTTCGATGGGCTTTGTCTGCTTGTAGCGCAATTTGATATCATAGCGTGTTTCGCCATCAAAAACGGGGAAGCGGTGGTTGCAGACTTTATTTCCGTCTTTTGCATCCGCACCCGACATAGGGATGATTAGCGTGCTTGCTGGGTCGAGAACCGCTGCCATATGTTTTGCCTCTACAGGAATATAGTTCGGAGCAACGCGGTTTTTGCGTGGTTTGTTTGATTTGAATTTCACATCTGTGACACGGTCACCCGCAAAAGATAGAAGTACGCTTTCTTCCTTTTTCTTGCGTTCCTTCACTGATGCTTCGTGGCGGTTGGGTCGCAATTGATTTTCGATCATTTGTCCGGCACTTTTGATAGTGCCCGTAGAAGGCGCAAGCCATTCCACGATGCCAGTTGTCTGGCCTGACCCTGTCAACTTGTATGATTTTTCGTCGAAACTCATCTTAAAGGTGGCGCGACCGACTTCGAGACCTGTAAATTTTACGGAGAATTGCGTTTCATGTTTGAGCGTTTCGGCTTGGGCAGCTACGTTGGATGCCAGTGCACCTGCGGTCAAAGCGGCCAATCCAGAAAGGCCAGCAAAAAGACGATGTTTCATTGTCATGACAATCCCCATTTTCCAATTCGATGATGATACTCTAGCATATTTTTCTGAATACTGCCTGAATGTGGCAGACCATGCTGGGTTGAAGCTGGTATGCCTTTGAAAGAGCAGGATGTTTTGGATGGTGCTGCGCATTGAATATGACGTAAGGGAAGAAAAGCGTTGTATAAGTGCAACAATCCGGAGCATTTATCTGTTAAAGCAAACCGTTTTCGTACGAAGTCACCAATGTACATCCTGTCAATATTGACGCTTTAATGTGCGACCAATAGAAAAATGTTAACAAAACGTTAAATTTTAGGTTTGGGGATTTAAGATGAAATTACGGTCATTCGCAGCTGCTGGTGCACTTGTAGCCAGTCTTTACTCCGTTCCTTTTGCTGCTGGCGGCGATGGCGGCATGATGATGGGCGCACCAACCCTAACCGAAACCGAAGAAACTATGTTTTCAATCGGGTTGCGTTTCAGCTTTAGCGATATGGCGCCAGAAGTAGTTGGTGCTGTTCGTGATACGACCACAGATACGGATGGCGATGTTACGGGAATACAAGGCGAGATCGCTATTCCTCTTTCCGGTGAACATCAGGGTAAAGCTAAAGTTCGTGTTCTTGGTCTGGTTGGAGACCGTGACGCGCTGGGTCAGGCGGGTGTTGGCTTTAACTTTGGATCAGGCCAGATGATGGCCTTGATCCTTATCTTGGTCTCAACCTGTTTGAACGTCCGGAAGGACCAACTGCAGTTGAGCCAGTTGTCGTAATGCCGCCTACTTACATGTAATCAGATGTTAAGAAGCGCATCATGGATTTGAGTTTCATCCTTAAAGGTTTGAGCCAGTTTCTTATTGCGCTTTCTGTTGTGGCCCTATTATTTCCTCTGGAAAAACTGTTTCCTGCGGTTTCTGCAAGGCGGGTTAAAAAAGGCAGGGTAGCGGCTATATTGTTTATTGCCATTGTTTCTGCATTTACGATGCTGATCTTCATAACCTACGGCCAGTTGAATTATGTCTACTTCCTTCTGCCTTTCCAACTGATCGATGTATCCCGCTTAAACGTGCCCGACTGGGTGCTTTTTGTAGGAACTTTCCTGTTTATTGATTTCGTAGGGTATTGCACCCATTTCGTGTCGCATAAATTTATGCCATTTTGGCGTATTCACTCCGTGCACCACTCTGATGAAAACGTAACGGCAGTATCCAGCCTGCTACAGCATCCATTAGGGGTGTTGCTAAGCGGTGGTATTCACTTGTTTTTTGCGGTTTTGCTTGGATTACCATTACTGGTTTTCATTATTTACGGATTTTTTGCGGTGGTTCATGGTGTTTTCACCCACGCTGATATCCGGCTTCCCGGAAGACTTGATGAAATGCTTCGCAAGATTATCGTAACGCCGGATTTACACCGTACTCATCATTCTATTGATATGCAGGAAGGCAACTCCAATTTTGGAGTGGTTTTCACTTTCTGGGATCGCTTGTTTGGAACGTATGTGAAGCAGCCGAAAACGGGTGTGCCAGACCTTGTCATGGGGTTGCCGTCTTCTGAGAGCCCCCGGCGTTTTACGCCAGCAGGGTTATTCCTGCATCCATTCCGTCGCAGAGGCTGATATAACTAATGCAATGCTGTCTCTAAACGATGCGCTTGGGAGTAATTATAAGGCTCAAACACAAGGTTTTGCTTGACCTTTTGTAACGTTAGCCATATGACCCTCCTAACTTTCCATAAGCATGTGAAGTGACTTGCTCTTTTCAACCCGAGCATCCATTCAGTTTGCTTTAAACAGAAACAGTAAATTCAGGATACACAAGATGTCCAGACGTTGTGAATTGACCGGTAAAGGCGTGATGAGTGGCAATAATGTCAGCCATGCCAATAACAAAAACCGTCGCCGTTTTTTGCCTAACCTTGTAGATGTTACTTTGATGAGTGAATCTCTTGGTCAAGGCTTCCGTTTCCGTATTGCGGCTCAAACTCTTCGTACTGTTGAGCACCGCGGTGGTTTGGATGCATTTCTTGCAAAAGCTAAAGACGCCGAGCTTTCTTCAAAGGCTCGTGTTGTTAAAAAGCAGGTTGCTAAGGCACAGTCTGAAGCTGCTTAAGCTTTTCAGCCTTTCAAACCATTTTAGACGCTGCGTTCATCTTTGAAGCGCGGCGTTTGTTTTTACGCCCTTGTGAAAGATCAAGGTAGGAACTGATGATGAATACCGCACCGTACCCAAAAATTTTGCCCTTTATTGCCGTTATGGCTTTTGTAGTCATTGCGTCAAACATACTGGTGCAAATTCCATTCACACATTTTGGATTGGGTGAGTTGCTCACATGGGGTGCGTTTACGTATCCGCTGGCATTTTTGATCAATGATCTCACCAATCGCCGGTTTGGTACTCAAGCTGCAAGGCGCGTTGTTCTAGCTGGATTTGTAATTGCGGTTATTTTGTCAATCTGGCTTGCTACGCCTCGTATTGCGATTGCATCTGGTAGTGCGTTCCTAGTAGCGCAATTTATTGATACGGCAGTTTTTGACCGCCTTCGCCAAAATGCGTGGTGGTTGCCACCGTTCATTTCAACGATGATTGGCTCTGCCATTGATACGGTTTTATTCTTTGGATTGGCATTCGCACCAATGTTTGCAGGCATTGATGGTGCGTTTGGTATGGAAGATGGATCGCTCGGCTTTCCGGCATCTATTCTTGGCATTGCTATGCCTTTATGGGCATCCCTAGCTATCGGTGATTTCTTGGTAAAAATTCTAATTGGTGTAGCCGCTCTTATTCCTTACGGCGGTTTCCTGAAAATGACGGAGCCTAAGGTTTCTTCATCAATTTAATTAGTAGAGCTTGAACTCAAGTAATACAGTTTTCTGACGTTTGGAAAAATTGTCATCTGACACGATGGTAATGCGTGTGCTGCCATCAGCAAACGTGGAAAGAGCCATTCCTTCCATATTGTCGATTTCGTAACTGCCATCAACATCCAGCAGAATTTCACCATCCAGAAGTTGCCCGCTATCAAGGTCGCTGGCTCTAAACTTTCTGATCCGCATATAAGCGCCCAGAAACGGATTGTAGTAACGTTCCAACATCAAGAGATCGCCATCCGGCGAAAATGCAGCATCGGTCAGTGAAAATCCGTTCCGCTGCTTGACCAGGATTTCTTTTTCTACCTTGCCATTTTGAATGATGAACCCGCGATGGTTACCATTTTCATCCAGTGCGTATTCAGCAAAGGCAAACAGTTTGCCTGTGGATGTTTGCAGGGCAATGGCCTCAGGCCCTTTATTATTGGGAAACTCATATGGGTTGAGATCAACTTTATACGTACCATCAGCAATTAGTTTTCTACCGCGCAGGTTAAACCGCATGATGCGATCATTGCGTTCGTATCCAATTAGAAACTGGTTTCCTGCAAGCTCAACGGATTCAGAATCCTTATCATCTGCGCCGGTGATTGTTTTGCCATTGGCCGCTTTGATGCGTGTGATTTTCTCGGCCTTAATCTTGGAAGGTTTCTCATCATCGCGCACCAGTTCTGCAGTAATGACGCGTGCTTTGTCGGTGACTGCGATGAAGTTTGCATCATTCACAAAGCGTAAGGCAGAGATGCCACCAAAATCTTCGTGTTTGCTGGTTAGGATCAGTCCGCCAAAAAACTCGAGTTTCCCAAAGCTGGTTTCATCCGACCCTTTCTTGAACTCAGAAATAATTTCAGCCTTGATTTTTAAATCAGCGGCAAGCGTGTAGGGCGTAAAGAATGTGGAAGTCAGCGCAAATACGAGAAACGGTTTCAACCAGCTTCGTATCATTAGCTTGCCCGTTTGATTTTACGTTTTGCACCAGAGCGTGAAGCAATCTCCGGGTTTTCTTCAAACAGATCTGCAAGTTGCTCGGTAATGGCACCTGCCAGTTCTTCTGCGTCCACAATCGTCACCGCGCGTTTATAATAACGGGTCACGTCATGGCCAATACCAATGGCTAGGAGTTCAATGGGTGAATGGCTTTCAATGTCTTCAATCACATGGCGCAAGTGACGTTCTAGATAATTGCCCGGGTTCACGGATAGGGTTGAATCATCAACTGGAGCACCATCGGAAATCATCATCAGGATGCGGCGTTGCTCCGAGCGGTTCATCAAGCGCTGATGCGCCCAAAGAAGCGCTTCCCCATCAATGTTTTCTTTCAACAGGCCTTCACGCATCATCAGGCCAAGGTTTGGGCGTGCCCGTCTCCATGGTGCATCTGCTGATTTATAGACAATGTGGCGAAGATCGTTGAGGCGACCTGGATTGGCTGGTTTATCATCCTTGAGCCATTGTTCACGGGCCTGTCCGCCCTTCCACGCTTTGGTGGTGAACCCAAGAATTTCAACTTTCACACCGCAACGTTCTAGCGTGCGCGCAAGAATATCTGCACAAGTGGCGGCCACCGTAATCGGGCGTCCACGCATCGAGCCTGAATTATCCAGCACGAGAGTCACGACCGTATCGCGGAAAATAGTGTCCTGCTCCATCTTGAAAGAAAGAGGGGTCATGGGATCGGTAATGATGCGTGTTAAACGGGCAGTATCAAGAACGCCTTCTTCAAGGTCAAAATCCCATCCACGATTTTGCTGCGCCATCAGGCGGCGTTGAAGGCGGTTTGCCAGTCTTCCAACTACACCTTGCAGGTGGGCTAACTGTTTATCGAGAAATGCGCGCAGACGTTCTAATTCAGCGGCATCGCATAGATCTTCGGCGAAGACTTCTTCATCGAATTGGGCAGTGAAAATCTTATAGTCAAAATCAGGTGGGAGTTCAGAAAACGGAAGGTCTGGGCGATTGGTTTCGCCGGGTGTTTCTTCTTCGCGATCTTCCTCGTCAAAATCATCGCCACCTTCTGCTTCGGTGGCTTCCATCTCGCCTTGCTGTTCTTCATCTGCGTCGGATTCAGATTCGTCAGGCTCACCGGAATCCTCACCTGATGATTCTTCGTTGTCGCGCTGATCTTCCTGCTCGTCTTGGTTGTCGTCATCATCAGCATCCTGATCATCATCTTGTTCAGGTTCCTGATCGCCTAACTCGTCAGCCATATCAAAGGCGACCAACACATCACGCATGGCTTCAGCAAAAGCTTTTTGATCTTCGATCTCGCCGCCAAGTGCATCAAGTTTTTCACCGGCGCGCTCTTCAATCCAGTCTTTCCAAAGGCCAACGACCTGATCAACGCTGCTGGGTGGTTTGTAGCCCGTAAGTCGTTCACGCACGACCATTGCAAGGGCTTCTTCAAGTGGTGCATCGCTACGGTTTTGAACAGCGCCATAATTTTGTTTGGAGTATTTATCTTCAAGCATGTGGGCAAGGTTGGTTGCCATGCCCTCCATTCGGCTTGCCCCTATTGCCTCAACACGGGCTTGTTCTACCGCATCAAAAATCGCGCGAGCATTGTCACCTTCAGGAGCAAGCTTGTTATGAATTTTTGCGTCATGGCATGCTTTGCGAAGTGCCATGGAATCGCCCAGACCCCGTGTCACGGCCAATTGGCGGCGGGTCATTTTCTTGCCCATGTCGGGCAAGCGGACTTGGTCAGTGGTCATTCCCGGTCGATCACCGGAAAAGGTAACTTCAAGATCACCTTCGCCCGCAACTGCACGAACGCAATTAGCAAGGGCCTGTTTTACAGGTTCAAAGTCCTGAGCCCTTGCATTGCTTTTCTTAGAGTTGTCACCGGAGCCTGCCATCAGAGATTACGCTCAGGCAATCGCCATGTTCTGCACTGCGTCAGAAATTTCTTCACCAAATGCACGCTGGTAAAACTCAGCAATGGTGATGCGTTCCAACTCGTCACATTTGTTCAAGAATGTGAGTTTGAATGCAAACGCCAGATCACCAAAAATCTCGTGGTTCTCTGCCCAGTTAATAACAGTACGCGGGCTCATCACGGTTGAGATGTCGCCGTTGATGAAAGACGAACGGGTCATATCCGCAACACGGACCATTTTTGAGACAGTCTCTTTGCCTTCTTTGCTGGAGAAAGATTTCACCTTCGCAGCAATGATGTCGACTTCCTGATCATGTGGCAGATAGTTCAATGTTGTAATCAGCGACCAACGGTCCATCTGTGCCTGGTTGATCTGCTGGGTACCATGGTAAAGACCTGTTGTATCGCCAAGCCCCACTGTGTTTGCCGTTGCAAACAGGCGGAATGCCGGGTGAGGTGTGATCACACGGCTTTGGTCAAGCAGGGTCAGACGACCAGATGATTCAAGAACACGCTGGATAACAAACATAACGTCAGGACGGCCCGCATCATATTCATCGAATATTGTTCTGGTAGGCCCACGGTAGGATGCCGTCACGGAATTCGGTGATCTGTAATCCGTCTTTAACGGTGATTGCATCTTTACCAATCAAATCAAGACGGCTGACATGGCTATCGAGGTTGATACGAACACAAGGCCAGTTAAGGCGTGCAGCAACCTGTTCTATGTGCGTGGATTTACCCGTTCCGTGATAGCCCGAGACCATCACACGGCGGTTATGTGAAAAACCCGCTAAAATTGCTTTAGTGGTTGGACCATCAAACAGATAGTCAGGGTCGATCTCAGGAACGTGCTCTGTACGCTCTTTATAGGCTGGTGCAGTACCATCCTGATCAATTCCAAATGTATCCCTGACAGACACTTCGGTGTCTGGCATAGCCTGTGTCATTTTCATTCCTCCGGAGATGAAGGGGCGGGCGATATAGTGCGGCCCTGTGATAAGAAGGTTTTCGCGTTTCAACTGCCCTATTTCAAGAGCAGAATCCACCCTGCTTGAGAATTTTGTAAGACTTAATGATTTGCGCAAGTCGCTCTTCGGCTGCACGATCTCCACCATTAAGGTCTGGATGGTGGCGTTTTACCAGCGATTTATAGTGCTTTTTGATGTCATCGGCTGATGCAGAATGGGGAATACCCAAATCATCAAATGCGCGTTTTTCCAATACTTTCAACTTCCTAGAAGTCGCTCCCTTGCCACTTAACTGGCCAGTACGACGCATGGAACGTTGAATAACACGGTCTGCAATGGCTGCGCGCGGGTCACCCTCTGAATAGGGTTTTTTCTTGCCGTCCTTGTTGACGCCCATAGCCCATGTGGGCCTGTGACCTGTCATCGCATCCTTCTGGAACTTCTTGATATCGGCATCACCAAGTCCGGAGAAGTAATTGTAAGTCTTATTATATTCCCGCACATGGTCGATGCAGAAGTTCAAGAATTGCCCTTCGCGATCACGCCCTAGCGGTGCTTTATGAGTGCCGGGTTTATCGCATCCTTCCCACTGGCAGGTGTCGGATGTGGTTTGCCGTGCACTGGGCGCAGGTTTCTTGCGCCCCTTGTTGATGCGGATGGAATCAAAGTATTTTGAGTTTGTATTCATGGTTTAAGTATGGGGCAAAATCAGAAATGAACAAGGATTGACTTTAAAAAGCTTCGGCCTCAAAAAGCGCGGTTATCCACTTCTTGAAATTCGAATCAAGGCATCACTCTATGGGACCTGTCGCACAATATCTCCATGACAAATTGACCGAGGCTTTTGCCCCTGAGCAATTGTCCGTTATAAACGAGAGCCACTTGCACGCGGGTCATCATGGGCATGACGGTGAAGGTGAGACGCATCTGCGTATCAAAATTGTGTCGAATGCGTTCGAGGACATGAGCCGTGTTAACCGGCATCGTGCGATCAATGAAGTGGTTCAGCCCAAGATTGACGAGGGACTACACGCTTGCGCAATAGAGGTTTCTACGCCTTAACAGTTATCTAGAGCGTGTCTGGCTTGGATTGAATCGATTTGATGGGTTGGATTTTTGATTTCAGCTAGGAAAATACC
>CAZEPF010000068.1:0-950 GCA_964514045.1 uncultured Rhizobiaceae bacterium
AATCAAAAATCCAACCCATCAAATCGATTCAATCCAAGACAGACACGCTCTAGCTTTCTATTTTTACAGATTTGAATTGGGGCGCTTTGAGCGCCCTTTTTTGTGTTGAGATTTCGCCAGAACAAAATCAAATCACGTCTTTGATGGGCGAGAACGAGCGCCTATGAAGCGGGCAGGCCCCATATTGATGTATGGCATCGCGATGTTTTTTCGACCCGTATCCCTTATGTTCGGCAAAGCTGTATTGTGGATAGGTTAAGTCTGCCCGGATCATCATCCGGTCGCGAATAACCTTTGCCACAATGGAAGCTGCTGCAATTGATACAGAACGTGCGTCTCCCTTTACATAGGCAGAACCAATGGAGGTAAGCGCCGGTGGCACGTCTCGTCCGTCAACGATCACCACATCAGGTGTAATAGCGAGGCGTTGTGCTGAAAGGGTCATGGCCATCAGGGCTGCTTGTCGAATATTGATCCTGTCAATCTCTTCTGCTGGAATGCTCGCCCATGCGACATGTGATGTAAGACAGATTTCAGAAAAGAGAGCTTCGCGTCTTTTCTCTGATATTTTTTTAGAATCGTTCAATCCATTGGGAATATTGGACGGGTCAATAATAACGGCCGCTGCGACGACCGGGCCCGCTAATGGCCCTCTGCCCACCTCATCGATTCCTGCGATAGCCTTTGCGCCATTGCCGCACAATGAAGCTTCGATTGAATAGTCGGGCTTATCGGGAAGTTCAAATAAAGGCAGGGAATCAGTGACCGTCATGCGGGGAACATAACGGGTCACTGATTTCCCTGAAAGCCCGTTGGCAATAGGTTGCGGCGATGCCAGCGGGAATTTGACCAATCAACGAGTATTGATCAAAAAAGGCTAAGTTGATTGGCTTCAATGACGGGGGGCGTGAACAGTTGCGGCACTGAAATCTCCAGCCCCACGGCCAGCT
>CAZEPF010000068.1:960-14336 GCA_964514045.1 uncultured Rhizobiaceae bacterium
TTCACGATTTAGCTGTCGGCGGGTTTCATTGAGATTAAACTTCTTGCATGCCAGTTCAAAGCGACGGCCAATTTGCCAAGCATAGGGTCCATCGCCCTTTAATCGTTTGCCAAATTCAGCATCGTAATCCTTGCCACCTCGCATAGCCCGTAACAGGTTCATCACGTGTCGATAGCGGTCTGGATAATGATGCAGCAACCAGTCCCGAAATAGTGGACTAACCTCACGGGGTAGGCGTAGCAAAATAAAACCTGCCTCCTTAGCACCAGAGGCTTGAGCAGAATCCAGAACCCGTTCAATCTCGTGATCGTTCAGAGCTGGAATGACTGGCGCCACCATAACCGAAACAGGAATGCCCGCCGCAGATAAATCCCGCATGGCTTTGAGCCGTAGGCCAGGAGTTGCTGCACGCGGCTCCATCGCACGTGATAATTTGCGATCAAGGGATGTAATGGAAATAGCAACTTTCGCCAATCTTTTCTCAGCCATGCGAGAAAGGATATCCATATCACGCGTTACCAGCGCGGACTTTGTGACAATTGCAACGGGATGATTGGCAGCCTCCAACACTTCTAATATCTCACGGGTTACCCGCCATTGTTTTTCAATTGGCTGGTAGGGATCAGTGTTGGTTCCGATGGCGATTGTGCGCGGTTGATATTTCTTCTTCGCAAGTTCGCGTTCTAAAAGCTTTGCTGCATTTGGCTTTGCAAACAGGTTGGATTCAAAATCTACCCCTGCTGACAGGCCCATGTAAGAATGTGACGGTCTCGCAAAACAATAGATACAACCATGTTCGCACCCGCGATAAGGATTGATGGATCGATCAAAATGCAGATCAGGCGAGTCGTTCTTGGTGATCACTGTTTTGGGTTTTTCAATTTGCACCTGAGTTTTGAACGGCGGCAAATCATCCAGTGTTTGCCAGCCATCATCAAATACATGGCGGCTATATGTATCGAACCTGCTTGAAGGATTGAGCGTGGCGCCGCGTTTGCGGCTTTTACTCACGCCGCGTCGTAAATGTTCAACAGATGTATCGCGCCCACGGGCAATAACAGATTGCCCCATAAACGCTTCATGCGCAGATAGAGTATTTGGGTTTTGCTCTTCCAGTGCTGACATTGCTTTCACTCCTTGCGCTAATATGATCGTGAATATATTCCTATCAACAAGATAAGAACATAACAAGAACAAAATATTAAAATCAGCAAAAGCCCTATCAAGTAGGGTTAGAAGACCGACGGCAAGACTGCATTAACCGTTTGTTAATATGCAGTAAGTTACTCTGAACTTACTGCAATGAGAGCAGTATTTTGGCGGAAAATTAATTTCTGGAATTACATATGTTACATGCGTTTGCCCGTCATGAAGACGGAATTGTATCTGAATCAACAGCTGCAGATCTGATCAATCGGTTCAGAAGTGCAGATCTTGCGTTGAAAAAAGCGCTCGAAAATGGAAATGACACGGAAATTACATCCGTTGAAGCCAATGTAGAGCAAATCCTCTCCAACATGATTGAGTGTAGTTTTACAAGTGCGGCTGACCGTAAACTCATCATGCACTTTCTATTCGAAAACTTTGTCTTGGACGGTGATAGCAGAAACAGCCTAAGAGGTCGTATCTGTGAGCGTGCAGTAGCGCTTATCTAATCATTCAAACATAGTTCGTAGATTTAAGCTCGAGCCATTACCAATCGTTGCGTAATGGTCTTCGAGCCATTCATCTGCGCTGCGCCGTCCTAGATCGCGCAGGTGGTGCAAAAACTCCAGTTCCAGATTAAGCTTTGAAGATGAGGACAAGTCCATCATTTCGTCTGCTGGTCCCACAGAATGCATATTCACACGCTTGTATAGGTCTGGATCAAGCTTACCGTGATCAATCAATCTCGACACAAATTCTACCATGCGCAACTCGCGCAATAGGGTTGCGTTAAACGTGATCTCATTAAGACGGTTATGGATGCCGCGCGCTGTTACAGGCACTTCATCGCGCTCTACTGGATTGATCTGTACCAAGAGAACATCAGGGCAGGTCGTGTGATAAAATAATGGATATAGCGGCGGGTTACCCATAAAGCCGCCATCCCAATAATGATTGCCGTCGATCTCAACTGCTTGATAAACCTCTGGCAAGCATGAAGATGCCATTACGGTTTCAGCCGTGATCTCTTTATGTTTGAAGACTTTAGTTTTTCCGGTCCGCACATTTGTTGCGCACACGAATAACTTGATATCTGCACATGCACGAACGCGGCCAAAGTCAATTTCAGCCTGCATGAGGTCAAGCAGGGGGTTTAAGTTCAGAGGATTAAATTCATAGGGCGAAAATGTTCGTGTGAATGTATCAAACATCATGCGCCCCGGTGAGTAATCAAGGCTCCAGTCTCCCGTCATCCGATCAAACGGTGTTCTTTGTATGGGGCTAAAATTTCCAAGTGTGCTGAGTTTTTCCCAGAAGTCTGCCAAACGCTCGCGGGCACCATCTCTGCCATCTTTCATCATCCCATCTGCAACCAATACTGCGTTGATCGCACCTGCTGATGTGCCAGAAATGCCAGTAATTCCGATACGTCCGTCTTCTAAAATGCGGTCCAGAACACCCCATGTAAACGCTCCGTGAGCGCCACCCCCCTGTAGTGCTAAATTGATGGTTTTACTTGGTTTTTTAGTACTGCGTGCCATGAAAAATCTCGGATTGATTAACCGTCTTATATCGTGGTGTGCCAAAAATCACATCCCCAATCACGCGTATGTTTTATCAATTGAATGGAACAAAAGAGGTGCAAAACCCATTATCTGGTTAACAAAGAGTAACCAATAGAAATTGAAAACAGGAACTGGAGAGGCGAAACCGTCTATTAAACGATGAAACAAGCACTTGTAAAAACCCTTGCGGCAGTAATTCTAATGACCGCGATTGCGGGAGTGAATTTGCCAGCATTCGCCCAGGACAAGAGCTTTGATGATCGTATCGCTATGGCTTATGCGCAAGAAGAAAAAGCAGATGAAAGCCGTTTTGAACAATTTGAATTACACGGCACATATGAAGATGCCCATGAAATGAACGATGCTTGGCTGGGAATGCCCGTGCGCGATGCAGCCGGAAGCGTTGTTGGTTATGTAGAAGATGCGTTTTTGGACAATGAGGGGTATTTAACCGAGCTCCTTGTGTCACTTAACGGTTCAAGTACTGCTGTATATGTCGATCAAAAACACGTTGAATATACAGAAGTTGCGGTACTTGTTGATATGCCCGTTAGAATCTTAGCAAGCTTGGAAAAGGCTGAGGGCTACTCGGTAGAGTGAACCGCACCACCTGCCTCAGTTCCTAGAAACGCTTCACCACAAGCACGAGCAAGAGACCGTACCCGAAGAATATAGCTTTGCCGCTCTGTCACTGAAATGACACCCCGCGCATCAAGCAGGTTAAACACATGCGATGCTTTGATGGTTTGGTCATAGGCAGGGTGCGCCATAATGATAGACTTGCCGTTTTTGGGATCAATCGGGTCTTGGGCAAGAATATTTTTAACCTCGGCCTCTGCATCTTCAAAATGCTTTAGAAGCGTCGCTGTATCAGCCACATCAAAATTCCAACGCGAATATTCCCGCTCGGTCTGTTGGAACACGTCGCCATAGGTGACTTTTTCTTGGCCCTCCAAACCATTGAAATTGAGATCGTAGACGTTGTCTACATCCTGAACATACATGGCAAGGCGCTCTAACCCGTAAGTGAGTTCTCCGGAAACTGGAGAACATTCAAATCCGCATACCTGTTGGAAATAGGTGAACTGCGAGACTTCCATCCCGTCACACCAAACTTCCCAACCAAGACCCCATGCGCCTAGGGTCGGGCTTTCCCAATCGTCTTCCACAAAGCGAATGTCGTGCAGATTAGCATCAATGCCAATCGCGCGCAGAGAGCCAAGATATAAATCCTGAATATCCGGCGGTGAGGGCTTCATCAAAACCTGATACTGATAATAATGCTGAAGACGGTTCGGGTTCTCGCCATAGCGCCCATCGGTAGGGCGGCGTGAAGGTTGCACATAAGCAGCCTTCCAATGTTTTGGCCCCAGAGCCCGCAAGGTTGTTGCGGGATGAAACGTACCCGCTCCCACTTCCATGTCATAGGGTTGAAGTATCACGCAGCCGCGTTCCGCCCAATAATTATGAAGCGTCAGAATAAGACCCTGAAAGGAACGGGTCGGGTGCATGTGATCGGGAAGTGTTTGTGAGTTTTTAGTCATGCTCGCTGTTTAGGCTTGCTCACGACAGGGGTCAAGCGTGCGCACTTATGGAGCCAGTTAAAACTCGTAAAAATAGTCGGAATTTTTGCCAGTTATAACTTGTTTAGATGCGTTAAAAATTTGGCCCGCAGTGTTTTTCTTATCCCCGCTAGCAAATGCAACCCTAGAAATAGAGCTTACTTTTGAGCTGGTTTTTAGTTGGAGAACGCGACTGCCATGATCAGAAAAGACTTTTACAATTTTGTTCGTAAATCTTCCAGCGGCCTATTTGGTGGACGGCTGAAACAATCACAAGTTGATGGCATGGAAGCCATTATGAATGCGTTCGTGTCATTTGGTGATCAACGCGAAAAGACGCTCGCCTATGCATTTGCTACCGCCTATCACGAAACCGGTCGCCGCATGGTGCCTGTCCGTGAAGGCTTTGCAAAAACCGATGCTCGCGCCCGCGCACTTGTGCGCCGCAGACGCTATGGCAAAGCAGGAAATACAGGCCATGTTTATTACGGTCGCGGGCATGTTCAACTGACATGGCAGAGGAACTACCGCATCACGGGAAACAAGCTTGGCATTGATCTGGAACATAATCCTGATCGTATGCTTGAACCAGAGTTATCAGCGCGCGTTTTAATCGAAGGGTTGATTGATGGACGGTGGAACGGGAGCGGCAAAGGCATCGCGTTTTACCTGTCTGACCATAGACCGGATGATCTCAAAAACGCCCGCCGCACCGTCAATGTATTGGACAGATGGCATCAGATATCCGGTTATTACGATGTGTTTCTCAATGCCATTCAATCGGCAGGCGGTGTGCCTAAAACGATAGTTCAGCCAGCCAAACAAAACCAGATTCAAGATATCCCGGAAAGGGGAGACACGTTCATGTCTACTGAAACCAAGAAAAGTATACTGCTTATTCTACTCACTCTATTGGAGATGCTGGAGAGAAAGGTTGATAGCCGTCACCAAGCCTCATCATATGAGACTAGCGAGGTGGATATCTTGAAGGAATTATTGGGTAAAGCGTCCATGGATTCTCAATTGGAAAAGTCTGTGATTGGTCCCGTAAACGGATGGTTGGGGCAAACCATTGGAGGGCTATTAAATGGTCGTAAAACTGCTTTGGGTTTAGTAGGTCTTCTAGCAACAGTAATCCTGCCGGAAATCGCACCAGAGATCACAAAACCAATTCTGGAATCACTTGGAACTGCAGGAGGGGGCATAAATCCAGATTCTGATCAGGCTGCAAAAGGGCAGCTTATTTTGCAGTGGATTTTTGGTGCGCTCACAACTTGGGGTGTTGCTGGCAAGGTAGAAAAAGCAAAGCCATCATAAATCCGCTTTTGCATGATTTGAGATATATAGGAAACAGGAAAAATTCATGCGGGTATTTCTATTTCGCGGACTGGCAGGCGCTATTTTCTCTACGGGTATGAACAGGCTTTCCCGTAAGCTGGAAGAGGCTGGACATACGGCCAGTGTTCACGGATGGGCACATAGAAAAGTGGTTCAACGCGAAACCATTGATGCCGTGCAATCAGGAAAACTGACTGAGCAAATCGCAACCATCGGTCATTCACTTGGTGGCAACTCGGCCAATTGTATGGCCAGCAAGTTGATGGGCAAGGGGATTGATGTGAGTTATGTTGGAACAATTGATCCGACTGAACCACGCGAGAAACCCGCAGGCGTTCCGCTGGATAATTTTCGCTCCAGAGATATTCGTGCAGAGAAAATTCCCGGCGCGGTGGACCATCACTTTCCCTCGCTCAACCATATTCAAATTGATAAGGCTGATGCTGTTCACAAAAGAATTTTGGAACAATGCGAGTTACTGGATGACGCATTTGCCAATGAGAATGCTTCAGACAATGTACCTATCAGCGCTGAGACGGAAGTGTCAGCATCGCGCGATTATTCAGGCATGGATGTAAATGACTTGCTTGCGTTATTGGTAAGAAGATTAAGCCAATATCTCAGAGGGCGTTATTCTCTATGAGTATTCTAGCGCTTACTCGTCAGGACGGTACACGCCATCTTCGTCGGGTTTGAGTACTGTGCCAGATTTTGCCTTGGCTTCCGCTTCACGGGTTTCCTTGCCAATGCGTTCCATTTCGCGTTTGAAAGCACGATAACCATACCAGATGACGCCGCCAATAAGTGCTATCCCGATTAGTTGCGGCATGTGTTTTACCCCTGATGACATTAAAGACCGTAGCGGGAGCGCAATAGTTTTTCTTCAACCGTTTGGGTTGCATGATCCATTGCGCCGTTTAGCGCTTCGTCTGAAATTCCGATTTGCGCACCCATTGAGCTACGCCCGAATAATCCGCGTTTTTGCTGAATGAGTTTCATTTTTACGTCTTTGCCAAAACGCTGTTTCAGGATTGTACCCATATGGCCAAACCCGTCAACAAGGCCAAGATCACGCCCGCGAATACCCGTCCAGAATTTGCCAGTAAAAATATCCGGATCATCGCTTAGTTTATCACCACGGCGTTCCTTCACCATGTCGATGAACACTTGATGGATCTCAAGTTGCAACTCTTTCAAATAGGCAATGTCCTGCTTTTTTTCCGGTTGAAACGGATCAAGCGAAACTTTGTTTTTACCAGCGGTATAGACACGACGATCAATACCCAGTTTCTCAATTGCTTTATCAAATCCAAAGCTCGCGGAAACCACGCCGATTGATCCGACAATCGAGGTTTCATCAACAAAGATTTCATCACCGGCAATGGCCAGCATATATCCGCCGGATGCGGCAACATCCTCAACAAAGACCAGCACTTTTTTATTGTGCTGTGCGGCAAGCTCGCGAATGCGGGTGAAGATCAGGCGTGACTGAACCGGAGAACCTCCCGGCGAATTGATAGATAAAGCAACCGCTGGTGCGCGTTTATCAGAGAAAGCCCGTTTCAAAAGAGAGGATACATTGGCCAGACAAAGTGTTTGATTGAGAGGGCTGCCGCCACTAGCTGCAATCGCACCTTTCAGTTGCACAACGGGAATGACAACATCTTTATTGCCAAGTTTGCCAGGTAGATATTTTCTAAAATTCATGATGCCCTGTTCAATCCTGTGATCTAACGCGCGTCTGGGCGCTTAGCTGATTTTGCCTATTAGCTTTAGATGGTTGATCAGAACAGTATTTGCAAGATGCGCTGGAATAAGAGGCGTTTCTAATTCGGTAGGAATGCGAGTTGTTTCTCGCCATCGAAAATTGCTTCGGCTTGCGGTGTAAAGCTTCCATCCTGATTATGAATAACAAAGCCTGGCAAAATTGTAAGCGGCCCGCGCGAACCACGCACACTACGCACCAAAACACGTTTGGCGACCTCATTGGCTTTTGAGTGGATAGGCATCAATTCGAGATTGCCAAATCGCCCCTGTGAGCATGCCAGAATAGACGCAATATTCTCAGTCCGGTAAACAAGGGAAAATGTACCGCCTGGTTTTAGGATTGCTG
Source organism: uncultured Rhizobiaceae bacterium (assembly GCA_964514045.1). Taxonomy (GTDB): domain Bacteria; phylum Pseudomonadota; class Alphaproteobacteria; order Rhizobiales; family Rhizobiaceae; genus JAALLB01. The sequence goes on from CAZEPF010000068.1 coordinate 8,685, forward strand.
CGGCGGTACGAAACCAAGCATCAAGGCCCCCATCGCCCATCATATAGGCTTCGGCTTTCAGACTGTCGGCGGGAGGGCGATGGTTTTCCGTGTTATAAGGCGGGTTCATGATGACGTAATCAAACGCATTATCTTCAAGCCCCTGTTCTAACCTGGCAGTTCCAGATTTTGTAACATCTGCCTGACGCGTTTTTACCCGCGATTTGAATCTTGCATTTGAGGGAAGATCAATGCTTCGTTGGAGGAAGTTGAACATAATATCATTCAACTCGATGCCTACCAGATCTATATCTCGACTGAGATTAAGTGCTGCTAACCCAGCAGCCCCGCACCCCGCACCTAAATCAGCCAGCATTCCAACAGGATTTTTCGGCAGTGATGCACCCAATAAAAGGCAATCAAGGCCCGCACGATGCCCGTCTTTGGGTTGAACAATCTCAAACCCGCCACGATGGAAACTGTCTTTTGTGTACTCTACCTTATTGGCTGCGTTGCTTTGTTTTTGCTTGGATTGTGTCGTGGCAGCCATGTTTCAGTTCCTTGCTTGATGATCGCGATTGCTGATCTCAGTTAGTAATTCCGACCAGCGGTCTAAGACCGTGTCGTTAGTTCTTTCTGAAGGCCTGCATCTTTCACAAGCCGTGTTGCTTGTGGCAAGGAATCAACGGGAACCATTATCCGTCGGGGAATAATTCCAATCGACCCTTCAAGAATGCTCATATTCTGATCCAAAATCAGGAAGTCGATATCAGCATCATCTAAAAGAGATTCAACGAATGAAATTGTTACGAGATTATTCGTTGCAAGTAGTTCTTCCATACCACACCACCTCTATAGCAAAAACCAAAACCAATATCAGATCATAACAGATAACGATCCGGTGAAGCTGAAATTTCAGATATGATATTGTTCTTACGCTCTATCTCTCATATTGCTTGCAAAACGCAATGTTGAGCCAATGTTATGCGCTTTACAGACTGCGTTAAAATAACCCTTGTGCCTTGGGACCGATCTCCCTATTTTTCAGGTGCTTCACAGGAAAGAAAAATGGCTGGCGTTGTAATACCACTTGAACAAAAGAAATCTAATCAGGCAAGCGTTGCGCCTCTGATGAATTTGGTTGCAAGCGACATGAAAAGGGTCAACTCCCTTATCCTGTCCAAGACCGGATCTGATGTTCAGATGATCCCTGAGGTTGCAAAACATCTGATTGATTCCGGCGGCAAGCGCCTACGCCCAATGATCACGCTCGCTGCTGCTCAATTGTGCAACTATGAAGGCGATGGTCATGTGACACTCGCTGCTTCTGTCGAGTTCATGCATACGGCAACACTGCTACACGATGATGTGGTAGATGAAAGCGATATGCGCCGTGGCAAACTTGCTGCCAGAATGCTGTGGGGAAATGAAGCAAGTGTTCTCGTGGGTGATTTTCTGCTGGGTCAAGCATTTCGAATGATGGTTGAGGTTGGCTCGCTTCAAGCGCTTGATGTGTTGTCGCACGCGGCGACCGTGATTGCAGAAGGCGAAGTTCTACAATTGGCAACAGCCAAAAACCTTGAGACCACCGAAGACCAGTATCTTCAGGTCATCCGATCAAAGACAGCTGCTCTGTTCGCTGCGGCGGCAGAAGTAGGTCCGATCATTTCAGACGAACCTTCCTCGACCGTGGATGCGCTACGTTCTTACGGCAATAATCTTGGTCTTGCGTTTCAGTTGATTGATGACGCACTTGATTATGGTGGTAATGCAAAAGACCTTGGAAAAAATACAGGCGATGATTTCCGCGAGGGAAAAGTCACGCTTCCGGTTTTACTTGCCTATCGTCGTGGCGATGATCAGGAACGTGATTTCTGGAAACAGAAAATCACCGAAGGGCAGGTCAATGACGGTGATCTGGAAAAGGCGATGGAATTGCTTTCCAAGTATGATGCGATCACTGACACTGTGGTTCGTGCGCGTCACTATGTTGATATGGCAAAAGATGCATTGGGGCCACTTCCCAACTCGGCCCATAAAGACGCATTGATTGAAGTCCTCGACTTCTGCGTAAACCGCGCCAATTGATAATTTCGAAACCATCTGATGAGATCGCCGTTACTTTGGAACGTGTTTTCTTGCATCCGTTCCACAAAACGGTCATTCTTACGGTTGATAGATTCAATTCGCGAAACTGGGCATAGGCTTCTACAGATGAAACAATCAATTCTCAAAACCCTCAAAATATCGTTGCTTTCAGTTTCGATACTGGCTGGGTACCCTTTGGGATTTGCAACCGCTGAGCTTAGTCAAACGGTAAATGAAACCGGCCTGTCGGGTAGTTTTCTTGCCTCTCGTATTGCTCTTGAAGACAATGACGATGAAGCAGCCGTTCAGTTTCTAGGTCGCGCGGCATCCTTGGACCCGGATAATGGTCCTCTCATTCAGGATTATTTTGTCGCGCTGGTTGCCAATGGCCAGATTGAAGCCGCAGCCGATATTGTTCGCAAAGCGGAATCCATGGGCGCGCGCAAAAATCTCGCGGGCTATGTGCTTGCAGCAGAAGAGATGCGCAAACGCTCTTGGAACAAGGCTGCAACCGCTCTTAAAGACGTGGCAGGCGTAGACCTTGATCGTACTTTGCGCGAAATCACTCTTGCTTGGGTTAATGCCGGCGAGCGTAATTTTGAAGAAGCTCAGGTTCGCATCAATGATCTGACGGGTCCGGAATGGATCCAGGCCATGAAGAACTATCATCAGGGTCTAATCGCTATTCTTGCAGGTGAAGACGAAACCGCTGTGAAACATTTGCAGGCGGTCGTCGACAATCGTGCGGTAGTTGCAGTTTTGACCGAGACCTATGTTCGTGCGCTTGAGGCAATGATCCGCCTCAATGTTAAGTCTGGTAAGTTGGACCAAGCCAAAGAGAGCCTTGAGTATGGGCGCTCCCTATTGCCAAACCATTCGCCGTTTAATCGTCTTGCCAAGCAGATAGAAGATGGCGAAGTGCCAAGTAATTTAATCGTAACGCCTCAACAGGGTGCAGCAGAATTATTCTTCAATGTGGCAAGTGCCATTGAGCGTGATGGTATTGGCGAGATCGCCAAAAGCTATCTACAAATTGCCAATCATATGGCACCCAAAAGCGATGTGATTCAGGTCGGACTTGCTGAACTGTATCTGCGTCAGGGTTTCTATGAGCGCTCAAACACCTTTTACAACAAGATTGGTGAAGCCTCTCCATTTTACCGGATTGGTCGCCTAGAAGTAGCAAGTAATCTTGCCCGTTTAGAACAGAAAAACGAGGCCATTGATGAGCTTAGAATTCTCATCGAAAACAATCCGCAAGACCTGTCCGGTTATATGACTTTAGGTGCTTTGTTTAATCGTGAAAAGCGCTATCAGGAAGCAGCTGACATATATGATGCAGCGGTTGATATAATTGGCGAGCCCCAGCGCTTTCATTGGAATTTGTTCTTTCGAAGAGGGATCGCTTACGAGCGCCTCAAGCAGTGGGATAAGGCAGAGCCGAACTTCGAAAAATCTCTGGAACTGTCGGCCAATCAGGCCGAGGTGCTAAACTATCTTGGATACTCATGGATTGATCAGGGCATCAACCTTGATAAGGGCATGGACATGATCCGCAAAGCGGTCGAATTGCGTCCGCGCTCCGGCTTCATCGTCGATAGTTTGGGTTGGGCACATTACCGTTTGGGCAAGTATGAAGACGCGGTACGCGAGTTGGAACGCGCGGTTCAGCTAATGCCGCAAGACCCGACGATTAACGATCATCTGGGTGACGCGTATTGGAAAGTTGGCAGAAAGCTGGAAGCAACCTTCCAGTGGAAAATTGCACTTGCCTCAAAAACACCCCCTGATGATCCCGCGGCAATTGAAGCAAAACTGGCCAATGGCCTCGTCGATGAGGCGCGTGCCGAATAGGCATGATTCGTAGAACTGCCCATGCAAAGATCAATTTAGCACTGCATGTAACAGGGCAGCGTGACGACGGATATCATCTGTTGGATAGTCTGGTAGTGTTCACGGAATTTGGCGATGAAATTTTCGTCTCCAAACCTCATCATCCGCATGGGCCGATTTCAATCACCATGGATGGTCCGTTCAGCGAAAACCTGTCGGCGGGTAGTGGCAACCTGATTACGTCTGCCGCACTTATGTTGCGTGACAGCATTCTTCGATCAGGCAAGGCAGCCGCTCCCGTTGATATTCACCTTGAAAAAAATCTTCCTATTGCCAGTGGTATTGGCGGCGGGTCTGCCGATGCCGCAGCAACGCTGATTGCATTGCAGGAATATTGGCAATCAGACATTAATCTGGTTGAACTTGCGCTAGGCCTTGGAGCGGATGTTCCGATGTGCCTTGCATCCATTCCATTACGTGCGCAGGGGATTGGAGATCAAATCAGTTTTCCTGAACTAAAATCAGACTGGCATATGGTGTTGATCAATCCGGGTGTAAGCGTTTCGACGCCTACAGTTTTTTCCAATCTTGTTCAAAAAACAAATCCGCCTATTTCCGATCAGCCCATCAATCAAATGCCAAGTTTGGAAGAGCTGGTTGATTTACGCAATGACCTTCAGGCATCTGCAATTCAAACCGAGTCGGTTATAGGTACTGTCTTGGAAGCCTTGGAAAACAACAATGCGCTTCTGGCACGCATGAGCGGGTCCGGCGCTACCTGCTTTGGCTTGTTCGCTGGCGAAGATGATGCGAAACAGGCATTAGAAGCAATATCAAGCGAGCATCCACGATGGTGGTACATTGCGTCAAGATTGAATACGCCAAGCTGAAACCGGATTTTGATATGTCCAGAATCGATGAAACCCGTTCGTTTATACCCGTAAGGATTACTGTGCTAACGGTCTCTGACACGCGCAGTCTTGATGAGGATAAATCTGGCAAGACACTGGTGGACCGCTTGGAAAGTGCAGGGCATGTTCTGAAAGATCGTGCGATTGTTACCGATGATATTCCCGCCATTCGCGCACAGGTCCAAACATGGATTGATGATCGTGAGATCGACGTCGTTATCACCACGGGTGGCACCGGCTTTACTGGCCGCGACGTAACACCTGATGCTTTGGAACCGATGTTTGAAAAGCGCATGGATGGGTTTTCGGAAGTCTTTCACCGCATCAGCTATGACAAGATTGGTACGTCCACCATTCAATCCCGTGCAACGGGAGGTGTGGCGGGTTCAACATTTATTTTCTGCCTTCCTGGTTCCCCTGGGGCTTGCAAGGACGGGTGGGATGCAATCTTGAAAAACCAACTCGATTATCGCCACATGCCATGTAATTTTGTGGAGATCATGCCGAGACTGGATGAACATTTGAAACGCAGAAAATCATAAGGATAAGACCATGGCCAAAGGTGAAGTAGCAGGCGAATCTCCGATTGCAGTCGAAGTTGAGGCAGGTAAATCCTATTTCTGGTGTACATGCGGCAAGTCTTCCAAACAGCCTTTCTGCGATGGGTCTCATCAGGGCGGTGACTTCGCCCCCTTAAAGTGGACTGCAGAAGAAGACGGTAAGAAGTTTTTCTGTACTTGTAAGCAGACCGATAAAGATCCGTTTTGTGACGGCAGTCACTCCAGCATCTAGAGCGTGTCTGTCTTGGATTGCATCGATTTGATGGGTTGGATTTTTGATT
>CAZEPF010000069.1:0-14301 GCA_964514045.1 uncultured Rhizobiaceae bacterium
GCACAAACGCCACGGCGTTCAAACGGTTCAATCCAAGCCAGACACGCTCTAAATCATATCGCGCATGGCGTACCATGTCAGTGCCAAGGGTAGTAACGGCCAACGCAGGGCCGCGCCGCCTGGAAATTTTGGCGTTGGAAGCTGGCTCATAATATCAAATCTGGCCATCTGCCCATGAATGGCTTCGGCAATAATTTTACCCGACATCGTGGCCATGTGAACACCCGACCCTGAATAGCCTGAAATATTGATGATGCCATCTTTACGGAATTCATAGTGTGGCAAGCGATCCATGGTGATGGCAAGCGTGCCGCCCCAGGCATAATCAATGCGTATGTCTTTCATTTGCGGATAGACTTGCAGCATTGGCGTTGTCACCGTTGCTTTAATGTCTTTGGGGAATTTATACGTGTAATTTTCACCGCCGCCAAAGAGCAGGCGATTGTCATGGGACAGGCGATAATAATTCACTACAAAACGGGAATCGTGAACACATTCGCCATCGCGAATGAGGGATTTTGCCATCGCCTCATCCAAAGGTTCTGTCGCAATGATGAAATTGTTGATGGGCATTACCCGATCAGCAACATGGCGGTCCAGGCCTTCCAGATATCCGTTACAGGCTAGAATAATATGATCAGCTTTAATCTCAGCCTGACCGGTTTTCAGGCTACAAGGTGGACCACCTTTCACCGATGTAACACGGCTTAATTCAAAGATTTGTGCACCTGCATTAACGGCAGCGGTAGCCAGACCTCGTGCATAATTCAGCGGGTGAAGATGGCCTGTATGCGTATCCAAAACGCCTGCGGAATAATCGGGAGATCCTACCTTCTCGTCCATTTCTTCTGGCGTGAGATAGGAAACCGAATGATAATCATATTTGGATTTGAGATGCTCTACCTCTTGAAGGCCGTGCTTGTCATAACGCTTTTTATGAAAGGCTTCGATAGAGCCTGAGCGATAGCTGCATTCTATCGCGTGCTTTGCTATGAGTTCACGGACTAAATCTGCCGCATCAACGCCGATCTGGAAGGCTTGTTTGGCGAGCGTATCACCAACAAGTTCTTCAAGTTCATCTTGTGCAATGCGTTGGCCGGACGCAACTTGGCCTCCATTGCGTCCTGACGCACCCCATCCAACACGCTGGGCATCCAGAACACATACTTTGTAACCCAGTTCTGACAGATGTAACGCAGAGGACAGACCGGAAAAACCAGCTCCGATAATCGCCACATCAAAGGATATATTTCCTTCAGCTTGCGGAAACTCTACGATTGAATTGGCGGTCGCCGAATACCAGCTTGGAGCATGGTGCCCAAGCTTGTCATTGATATCGAGAAGTGACTTGCCCATTACACGTTCAGCAGCAAATGTTCACGTTCCCAAGGGCTGATTACCTGCATGAACTCATCATACTCTGCCTGCTTGATGGCTGCAAAAATATCTACAAATTCCGGTCCTAATACGCGCTTGAGATCATAATCTTTTTTGAGGGAATCCACCGCACCCAAAAGAGAAAATGGCAAATCATGACTTCGGTGTTCAAACTCTACTTCGGCTTCCTTGCGAGGACGAATTTTCTTGGTCATGCCAAGGTATCCGGTTGCAAGTGATGCAGCGATTGCAAGATACGGGTTTGCATCGGCACCGATCACACGGTTTTCTACTCGCCTTGCAACTGGCGTTGAACGCGGCGCACGCAGTCCTGCCGACCGGTTATCGTGGGCCCATTCCAGATTTACTGGAGCAGACATATTCGGAACCATCCGGCGGTATGAATTCACATAAGGTGCTGCAAACGCGCATGCATTATACATGTAGGTTTGCTGTCCACCGATAAAATAATAAAACAGATTGGAAGGCGACCCATCTTTGTTTGAGAAAACATTCTTTCCCGTCTTGGCGCTGATCACACTTTGGTGGATATGCATCGCACTACCAGGCTGATGCTCCATCGGCTTTGCCATGAAGGTTGCGTGAATGCCGCACTTAAACGCTGCTTCGCGTATCAGTCGCTTGTATAAAAACACTTCATCCGCCAGTTTGATTGGGTCACCGTGCATCAAGTTAATTTCAAGTTGGGCTGCACCGGACTCCTGAATGATCGTATCAATCTCGAGATTTTGCGCTTCGGCATAATCGTAAATATGCTCGATCATGCGTTCGTGCTCATCCACGGCAGAAAGCGAATAAGCCTGATTGGACAGGCTCTGCCTGCCGGATCGCCCTACGGGAGGTTCCAACGGATAATCAGGATCGGTATTAGGCTTGGTCAGGTAAAACTCGATCTCCGGTGAAACAACAGGCACCCATCCCTTTTTACGATAGAGATTGACTATTTTTCTCAAGACTTGCCGTGGGGCATATCCAATGGGATCACCATTGCGATCAACCGCATCATGGATCACCTGAATAGAAGGATCGCTGGCCCAAGGAACAGCTCTAGCAGTGGAGATATCAGGCACCAGATAGATATCCGCATCAATGTCATATCCTTCGGCCTCGATGTCAGGATACTTGCCCGTGACGGTTGCCATGAAGAGCGATATGGGCAGGCGGATTTCAGATTCCTTGATGTATTTGGAAGCGGGCATCACCTTACCACGCGCCACACCTGCCATGTCTGGCGTAACGCATTCTACCTCGTCTACCCGATGTTTACGGATCCAGTCATTGAGTTCTGCTAAGGAGTTGTTTTCCAACTCCGGTGAGATATTCAAGCCGATTTCCGGCTTTAACTTGCTCATGGGTCACCAGTTAGTGGTTAGGGCCTAAACCCTGATCTATTATACGGTTCGAAGACACCATCCCAAATCACGATCTGAAACCTCGGTATGGAAATTTTCTTCTTCCGCATATTTTGCCCGTAGGAACATATCGACAAATTCATTTCCGAACCAGTCTCTAAAAAATTCAGAGCGGTCGAACGCATGAATTGCCTCGCGCCAACGGGTGGGTAGCTGAATGCCATCCTTTGCGGCCTGACCTTCCATAGTTTCAGGTCCGGGATCAATCCCCTTTGTGATACCATGGTGAACGCCAGCCAATACCGCAGCCACCAAAAGATACGGATTTACATCTGCTCCGGCGATGCGATGCTCAACGCGTTTGTCTTTCTCGCCCGATATTGGAATGCGCAAAGACACAAGCCTGTGGTTGCGGCCCCAATTGCCCTCTTTAGGAGACCAGCCAGCCTTTTGATACCGACGATAGGAATTTGCAAAGGGTGCACATGCGGCCATGGATTCACTCATCGTTTCCATCAAGCCACCAATTGCATGAAGCAGATTGGCTTCATCGGCCCCAAAGATATTCTTTCCGTCTTTATCCAGAATGCTGACATGCAAGTGGCAACCGCTGCCGCCACTGTCTGCCAGTGGCATGGCCATGAAGCTTGCAAGCTTTCCATCGGCAAATGCAATTTTCTTTATTGCATGTTTCAACATTATGAAATCACGACAATGCGCTGCGATATCACCGGAGTGATTGAGGTTCATCTCAAACTGGCTGTTGCCGTATTCGCAAAGAACTGACGTCAGGGGTAAATCCTGAGCGGATGCTGTTTGTTTTACCTTATCCAGAAAGCCTTGCACGTCCTGTAACGGTTCCAGTGCATAAACCTGCGGCCCTTCAAATGCGGGCCATCCGTTTTCCGGTTGAACGGGCTGGGGTGGCGAAACCGACGGATCAAGCAGATAAAATTCGCCCTCCAATGCCACAACCGGAAACATTCCAGCAGCGTTTAACCGCTCAACGGTTCGTTCCAGAATAGTAACCGGATCAAGCGGGCTTGGCTGGCTGGCTGTGTTTACAGGCCTCAACATAACCTGAGCCGTGGGAACGCTGGCCCAAGGAACAGGCCGCAAACTGCCCACAATTGCTTTATAGGTAATATCGGGATCGCCTACCAATGGCGGTTGTAAAAGTGCTTGAGGGGTTTCTCCCCGCGCATCACCGAACATCAGTGAAAGTGGTAGATTGGCACCACTGTCATAGAGTTTTTGCAAACCGTCGCCGGGAAATTGCTTTCCTCTTAAAATACCGTTTGCATCTGCAATCAGAATATCAAGGGAGTGAGGCTCCGGATTATTTTCCAGATAGGATTTTATATCGCGATGCATGGAACCTCAGGAGACTTTTGCCCAGGTTTCATCAAGAGTTTTTCTGATTTTGGTGACCAGCTCGCCCAACTCGTCTTCGGTGATTACCAACGGTGGTGACATGACCATTGAATCACGGACCGCACGCATCACTAATCCGTTTTCAAACGAAATATCGCGACATATGCCACCCACTTCTCCGTAATTTTCAAAGCGCTTTCTGGATGGTTTTTCTGGCACTAATTCTATCGCTGCAAGCAGTCCACGGGTGCGAACCTCACCCACAATCGGATGATCGCTTAGGGTTGCAAGTTTTTCAGCAAATGCGGGAGCGGTTACCTCGCGGGTTTTTTGGATCAAACCTTCGCGCTCGATGATTTCGATGTTTTTCAGCGCTGCCGCACAACAGGCCGGATGCCCTGAATAGGTATATCCGTGAAAGAACTCACCCGATGTTTCGAACATTTCCTGAGCAAGTTTTTCAGAGAACGCCACCGCACCAATTGGCAGATAGGCAGACGACAAACCTTTTGCCATGGAAATCATATCAGGCTTCAAGTCATAATGGATGGATCCGAACCATTCCCCCAAGCGCCCGAAGCCGCAAATAACTTCATCCGCAATGAACAAAATATTGCGCTCTTTACAAATGCGCATGATCTCCGGCCAATAGCTTTCCGCCGGAATGATTACGCCGCCAGCGCCCTGAATTGGCTCTGCGATAAAAGCTGCAACGCGGTCTTCTCCCAGCCTGTCAATTTCGGCTTCAAGTGCACGTGCGCGTTCAAGGCCAAACTCTTCGGGGTCTGTATCACCACCTTCATCATACCAATAAGGTTGATCAATATGGACAATATCCGGAATCAACGGACCACCCTGCCCGTGCATGGCACCCATTCCACCAAGGGACACGCCTGCAAATGTGGAGCCGTGATACGCATTCTTGCGAGCGATTACGACGGTCTTTTCCTGCTGGCCCTTGGAAGACCAATAGGTGCGTGCAATTCTTAGTGCGGTGTCGTTTGAGTCCGATCCCGATGTATTGAAGAAAATCCGGTTGAGATCGCCTGGAGTAATCGAAGCGATCTTTTCAGCCAAAGCTGCAACAGGTGCATGGGTTGATTTAAAGAACGTGTTATAATAGGGAAGTTCGCGCATTTGTTGAGCAGCCGCATCCGCGATTTCATCACGGCCATAGCCTACGTTAACGCACCAAAGCCCAGCCATACCATCAAGAATTTTCTTTCCGTTTGAATCCCAGATATGCGACCCGCGTGCTGATGAGATCAACCGCAAGTCATCCATCCCAAAATCAGCCGTGTCCGTAAACGGATGCCAATGATAGGCCAAATCTGTTTGTTTGATGGATTCCGCATCCGGAAAATTTGGCTTCGGTTCCATGATGTACTCCCTATTGTCTACTCAGATGTTTCCCGCATTATCCATAGATTGGCAAGCATAATTACCTCAGCCCTGTTCGACAAAATGCCAACTTGCAAAATCAGGCGAACGGGATAGTGTTATTGTCAGAACTATAAGCCTTCAAAGCAGGGCGCAAACCAAGGTGAGGAAAATCATGAAATTGAAAACCATACTGATGGCTTCCGTTGCGATGACATTTGCAACCGCCGCACACGCAGAAGAAACCCTGAACATCTACAATTGGTCTGACTATATCGCCGAAGACACGATTGAAAAGTTTGAAAAAGAAACAGGCATCAAAGTCACCTATGATGTGTTTGATTCAAACGAGGTACTGGAAGCAAAGCTTCTTGCAGGTTCCTCAGGATATGATTTGGTTGTGCCTTCTGCTTCCTTTATGGCGCGTCAAATTCAAGCGGGTGTATTTCAGAAACTCGACAAATCAAAATTGCCAAATCTGAAAAATATGGACGACGCGATAATGAAAAGCGTTTCCGAATTTGACCCGGGCAACGAGCATTCTGTTGTTTACCTATGGGGTACAACAGGCATCGGCTATAACGAAGAAAAGATCAAAGAACGCCTTGGCGATTCAGCGCCAACCAATAGTTGGGAATTGGTATTTAATCCTGAGACTGCTTCTAAACTGGCAGACTGCGGCATCTCCATGCTGGACGCACCAACTGAAATCATTCCGGCAGCCATGAACTATCTTGGCCTTGATCCAAAATCAAAAGATCCGGAAGACTTCAAAAAAGCTGCAGACCTTCTTGCAAGCGTGAAGCCACATGTCCGCTATTTCCATTCTTCACAATACATCAATGACCTTGCAAATGGCGATGTCTGCGTTTCTGTGGGCTGGTCTGGCGATATCTTCCAAGCGCGTGATCGTGCTGGTGAAGCAGATAATGGCAACACGATTGCTTATGTCATCCCAGAAGAGGGCGCGCTGTCATGGTTTGACATGCTTGCCATTCCTGCAGATGCCAAGAACGCTGAGAATGCGCATAAGTTCATCGACTTTGTGATGGGTGCTCAAATCACCGCCGACATTACTAACTATGTTTGGTATGCGTCCGCAAACAAGCCAGCCATTGAAAAGATCGAGGCTGAAATTCTGGAAGATCCAGGCATCTTCCCGCCTGCCGCTGTGAAAGAAAAGCTTTGGGTGTCACCTGTCTATGAAGCAAAAGCTGATCGCGCGATCAACCGCGAGTGGACAAGAATTAAAACTGGCCAATAGGCTGGAATTAAATTCAAAGGCAGGCTTACGGGCCTGCCTTTTTCTTTGGGCAGGGATTTAACATGAGTTCAGGGGCTAAGCCTTTTTTGTCGATCAACGGCATTACCAAAAAATTTGGTGATGTGGTCGCGGTTGATGACATTCATCTTGATATCAATAGCGGTGAGATTTTCTGTCTTTTGGGTGGCTCGGGCTGTGGCAAGTCTACCCTGCTCAGAATGATTGCGGGATTAGAAACACCGACTGACGGCAATATTCTTATTGAAGATCAGGACATCACCCGCGTTCCGCCATGGGACCGTCCGGTCAATATGATGTTCCAATCCTACGCGCTGTTTCCGCATATGAATGTTGAAAAAAATATCGGATATGGACTGCGCCAAGAGGGTTGGGCAACATCTGACATCGCAGTGCGTGTCAACGAATTGCTGGAGCTTGTGCAATTACAAGGCTATGGGCTGAGAAAACCGCATCAGCTTTCCGGCGGCCAGAGGCAACGTGTTGCATTGGCCAGAGCGCTTGCGAAGAAACCAAAAGTTTTGCTACTCGATGAACCGCTCTCCGCGCTCGACAAAAAACTTCGTGAAGACACGCAAAGACAGCTTGTCACCATCCAGAAAGAAATTGGCACAACCTTCATTATGGTGACCCATGATCAGGAAGAAGCCATGTCGATTGCGACGCGCATTGCAGTGATGGATGCAGGTAAGCTTGTTCAAGTTGCAAGCCCACGCGAATTATACGAGCGTCCTTCCAATCGAATGATTGCCAGCTTTATTGGGCAGGTAAACCTCTTTGAAGGGCACGTAAAAAGCACGGGCAAATCCCAGAAGATTATCGGCGCTGATACGCAAGGTGAATTAAAGCACAATGCGTCTGCCAAATTAGAAGACGGACAAACCGTGTGGATTGCCGTTCGACCAGAACGCGTCTTGATTAAAACCAAATCGAAGGGCAGAGCTGCGAAGGCAGTCAATAAAGCATCCGGCACCCTCACGGACATCATGTATATGGGCGGGATTACACACCTGACGGTAACGCTTGACAGTGGTCAGCAGGTCCGGTCGATGATTTCCGAACACTGGGATGAGGAAGAAGCCAAAATTGCTATCGGCGACAAGGTGGAAATTTCCTTCGAACAACGCGCCGCCGTGCTTTTGGAAGAATAATGCATCAGCGGTTGAAACGATATCTGGTTATTATTCCACCGATTGCGTGGCTGCTGTTATTTTTCCTGATTCCTTTTCTGGTTGTCTTTCAGGTTTCTTTGGCAGACCTGAGAATTGCGCGTCCGCCCTTTACTGCTATTTTTGAATGGAACGGATGGTGGCCTACAGGCTTCTTAGGCGATTTCGAAAATTATCAGTTCCTGCTTGAAGATAGTTTGTATCTCAATTCCTATCTCAACTCACTCAAGACCGCATTGATTGCTTCGCTTGTTTGTCTGGCTGTCGGATATCCAATCGCCTATGTGATTGCGCGCGCTAATGAAGCGTGGCGTAATACGCTATTGCTGCTTGTTATTCTGCCGTTTTGGACATCCAGTCTATTGCGCATTTATGCGTTGATCGGCATGTATTCACCAAACGGATTTATCAATACAGCGCTTATGGGCACTGGCATTATTTCAACGCCACTCCAATTGATGAACACTAATTTTGCAGTCTACTCAGCGATTGTAATCACGTATCTGCCGCTGATGATTTTACCGCTTTATTCTACCCTGCAAAAACTCAATGAGGATTTGCTGGAAGCAAGCAGTGACCTTGGAGCGGGTCCGCTTAAAACATTCTGGCAAGTGACACTTCCCTTGTCCCTGCCCGGCATACTAGCGGGCTGTCTTTTGGTCTTCATTCCAGCCGTTGGGGAATATGTTATCCCTGCACTTATGGGTGGGCCAAACCAGTTGATGATCGGCAAAACGCTCTGGACCGAATTCTTTGGCAATCGTGATTGGCCGCTTGCATCTTCGGTGGCGATGATCATGCTCGCTGTATTAGTGGTTCCCATGATGTGGCTTCGAAACTCTCAAGGAGTAAGAGACTGATATGGGCAAGCGACATCCATTCATTTTAGCGATGGCAGCATTCGGATATGCAATCCTGTATATCCCCATCCTGATCATGATCATTTATTCGTTCAATTCGTCACGCCTTGTGACGGTTTGGGCCGGATGGTCAACCAAATGGTATGGCGAACTGTTGCGCGACGGGCAGATTGCTGATGCAGCATGGATAAGCCTGTTGGTAGCATTCTGGGCTGCAACCATCGGCATCGTTTTTGGGGTCATGATTGGCTACGCGCTTGCTCGCATGAGACGCTTCAAAGGGCGTCTGCTTCTGAGTGGTATGGCGACCGCACCGATTGTGATGCCAGAAGTGGTGACAGGGCTTTCCTTATTGTTGCTTTTTATTTCGATGGAACAACTCATCGGATGGCCAGCAGGACGTGGCTTGACCACGATCATCATTGCCCATGCAACGTTCGCGATGGCATTTGTAGCAGTGATTGTTCAGGGCAGACTGGCTGATTTTGATGTCTCTATAGAAGAGGCGGCCATGGATTTGGGCGCAAGACAGCCTTGGATATTTTTCACGATTACACTGCCTGTGATCATGCCTGCAATCATTGCAGGATGGCTGCTAGCTTTCACACTTTCATTTGATGATCTGGTGATTGCAAGTTTTGTGTCAGGGCCAGGGTCTTCCACATTGCCGATGCTGGTCTTCTCAAAAGTCCGGCTTGGGGTCTCACCAGAGATCAACGCATTGGCAACGATCATTGTTGCAATTGTTGCAATCGGTGTTGTTCTGGCCAACTGGTTTGCACTACGAAGCCAAAAAACATCTATTCAAAGAGATTAGGATGCGAGTTCTCATCCCCATATACGGAGCACATTATGCGTAAAGCTGCCCTTCCCGACGATCGTTATCCGGCCATTTCTGATCTCAGCAAAAAAGCCAAATCAAAAATGCCTTTCTTCGCGTGGGAATATCTCGATAGTGGAACAGGCGAAGAAGCCGCGATGCATCGCAACACTGATGCGCTTAACGCGATTACGATCATGCCGCACTTTATGAAGGGCAGTATCACTTCGGATATCACCACTGAATTATTTGGTAAAACATTCAGTGCGCCAATCGGCATTCCACCGATTGGATATACCAGCCTTATGTGGCCTGGTGCTGAACAAATTCTTGCAAAGACAGCGCGCGATAAAAATATCCCTCATTGTCTCAGCACTATGGCATCCGACACGCCTGAAAATTGCGGCCCTATATCCGGTGACAATGGTTGGTTTCAACTTTACCCACCCCGTGATCAGGAAATTCGAAAAGACCTTTTGAAGCGTGCAAAGGATTGCGGGTATCACACTTTGGTTGTGACCTGTGATGTGCCGGCACCTTCCATGCGAGAGCGGCAACGCCGTGCAGGAATTTCCATTCCGCCTAAGCTCACACCCACAATTTTGTACCGCATATTGATGCGTCCGGAATGGGCCTTGAAAACCCTACAGCGGGGCAAGCCCAGCTTTGCCGTTATGGAAAAATATGTCGGTGATGGCAATAATCTTAACTTCAATAATATCGTTGATTTTGTCGGGCAGGAATTAGGTGGCTGTCTTGATTGGACCTACTTGAAAGAAGTCCGTGACTTATGGGATGGACCGCTTGTTCTGAAAGGTGTGATGGATGTGAACGATGCGAAACAGGCCGTTAAATGCGGCTGCGATGGCGTATGGGTTTCAAACCATGGTGGACGGCAATTCGAGGCTGCTCCTGCAGCCATTGATGTATTAGCGGACATCAAAAGAGCGATAGGCAAGGACGCTAAAATTCTGTTCGATAGCGGCTGCCGCAATGCCAATGATATTTTACGCGCCATCGCCCTAGGGGCGGACTTTGTTTTTCTGGGAAGGCCGTTTGTGTATGGGGTAGGTGCACTGGCAGAAAAAGGCGGCGACCATGTCTATGATCTGCTCGTTGCTGATTTACATAACAACATGCACCAGCTTGGCATTGAAACACTTGCAGAAGTAAAAAAGCGCGAGGTGCGAATTAACAATCAGCCTGTGGCATTGCCAAAATAATCCCTTATGAACTGCACGTAAACTTTTGTGAGTAGATCAAGGTCTGCCACTGGCGTGCATTCATCAACTTTGTGCATGGTTTTACCAACCAGTCCGAATTCAACCACAGGACAATAATCCTTAATAAACCGCGCATCAGACGTGCCACCACCCGTAGAAAGAGTGGGGCTTTCACCCGTAATGCTTTCTATGGAGCGTGATAGGGTTCCCACCAAAGCCTCACTAGTGGTGACGAACACATCGGACACGCGGCCTATCCATTCGATTTCAAAGGCAGCGTCAGCATCCTTACCTTGGCGAATATGTGCAGCACTGGCCCCGTGTTGAAAACGGCGTGTGATCTCTGCCTTCATCGTGTCGCCGTTCCACGTATCGTTAAAACGCACATTGAAACTTGCTGTTGCATTTGCGGGAATAACATTGGTTGCAGGATTGCCCACATCAATAGAGGTCACTTCCAGATTGGTTGGCTGAAAATCTGCGGTCCCCTCATCAAAAGGCGTTTCAAGCAGGGCGGTTAGAAGGTCAATCAGCCCCCGCACAGGATTATCCGCCAGATGGGGATAAGCTGCATGACCCTGAACGCCATTGACTTGTACACGCCCTGATAAAGAGCCTCTGCGACCATTCTTGATCACGTCACCAATCAGTGCAGTGTTTGAGGGTTCGCCGACAATTGCGGCATCCCATTTCTCGCCTTTATCATCAGCCCATTTGAGAAGTTTATCCGTTCCATTTACAGATGGTCCTTCTTCATCACCTGTGATCAGAAACGAGATTGATCCTTTGAACTCACCTTGGCTTAGAACTTCCTCAACGGCTGCAAGAAAACACGCAATGCCGCCCTTCATGTCAACGGCGCCACGCCCGAACATAATGCCGTCTTTCACATCGCCCGAAAACGGTGCAGATGACCAATCCTCTGCATTGCCCGGAGGAACCACATCCGTATGTCCTGCAAACATTAAGTGCGGGTGTTGAGTTCCAAACCGCGCATATAGATTTTCAACATCAGGCGTTCCATCCTGTGAGAACACCATGCGCTCAACTGTAAACCCCAATCTGGTCAACTCGCTTTCGAGATAAGCAAGAGCGCCACCTTCTTCAGGTGTAACGGATGGGCAGCGAATAAGATCACGCAAGATTTGTGAGGAGCGGTTGAGTGTATCAGTCATATCTTGACCTACGATTGCAATCGGCTTGCGTCAATTGCGAAAGGGTGGCGGGCCATGTTTATTGGTTTCAGGCTTTGATGGCGTACATGCAAGAAAAATGAAGAATACGAGATTGATACCGCTCAACATTGCGAT
This sequence comes from uncultured Rhizobiaceae bacterium, assembly GCA_964514045.1. GTDB lineage: Bacteria > Pseudomonadota > Alphaproteobacteria > Rhizobiales > Rhizobiaceae > JAALLB01. Next base: position 12,169 of record CAZEPF010000069.1, read on the forward strand.
GAATGCAAATGCACCATGCAAATCCAGATCATGCAGTCGCTTCACATGCAGCACAATAACTGACCAAAGTGTTGCAGCGGCACAAATAAGAAGTACTAATCCCCATAGGGCAAGCTCGCCGGATTGGTCGGTTTCGTCTGCTTTTATAATCTGCAGGATAATAAATATCTGCGGCAAAAGCAGGAAGCCTGCACCCAGCGCAAATGATTGACGGGCAATCCGTCCCTTAAAGCTGAAAAACAGCCATAGAAGTCCCGGTGCCCGTTCTGCCATTTGCGTTTAGTCCCTTAGCAATTCGTTGATACCAGTTTTTGAACGCGTACGCTCGTCCACTGTTTTAACAATTACTGCACAATAAAGGCTTGGACCCGGCTCACCATTTGGCAGGTTTTTGCCAGGCATAGTGCCAGCAACAACAACCGAGTAAGGCGGAACTTCGCCGTAAGAAATCTCACCTGTTGCACGGTTTACAATTTTAGTAGACTGCCCGATGAAGACACCCATGCCCAGCACAGACCCTTCACGCACGATGCACCCTTCCACGACTTCTGAACGCGCACCGATGAAGCAATTATCTTCGATAATTGTTGGTCCCGCCTGTAGCGGCTCCAAAACGCCACCAATACCAACACCGCCTGACAGGTGAACGTTCTTACCGATTTGCGCACATGAACCCACAGTGACCCATGTATCCACCATTGTGCCTTCATCAACACGTGCGCCCAAGTTTACAAATGATGGCATCAAGACAACATTCTTAGCGATATGGGCTGAATGGCGCACGATACAGTTTGGCACCGCACGGAAACCCGCATCGCGCCAATTATCCTGCGACCATCCATCAAACTTGGATGGGACTTTATCCCACCAGTCCGAATTGCCCGGACCCCCGGAAATAGGCGCCATGTCGTTGAGGCGGAAAGACAGTAGAACTGCCTTTTTCAACCACTGATTAACACTCCAGTTTCCATCAGCACCAGGTTCTGCAACGCGTAACTCACCATTGTCCAACATTGTGAGTGCTTCGTTTACGGCAAAGCGGATTTCACTCTGTGTGGAAGTGTTGACCGCATCGCGGTTTTCGAAGGCATTTTCAATGATGGATTCAAGGGACATGAAGCTCTCCAGCTAATCGACAAACAAGTTAATCGCGTTAAACGTTTGCGAGTGATCTATTGCATGGGGTAGAGACAGTCAATCGACGCAAGTATCGCAAAAGGGCAAATACATGGCAAACTGGTTTCGTGCGCACTATGGTGCATTGATCAAATCCTTCGAAGATATGAAGAAAGCACAAGAGGTTCCTGACACTCCGCAGACGCGTGCGCCTGCTTATCGGCTTGCTTTTGACGATAAAGAGTTTCTTACCAGTGAAGCTTTGAGACCAATCCGGTTGCAGCTTGAATTACTCAAACCAGAACTCATCCTGCAAGAGCAGGGCATCGAATCAACGGTCATTCTTTTTGGGGGGGCGCGTATTCCTGAACCAGGTGGGGAGGCATGGGCTGCCAAGAACGAAATCCAGAAAAAGAACCTTGAGGCCAATGCAAAGTTTTATGAAGAGGCTCGCGAATTTGCACGCATATGCTCGCGGCACTCGGAAACCACCGGATATAAAGACATGGTTGTCACAACAGGCGGTGGGCCCGGTGTTATGGAAGCCGGTAACCGTGGGGCAACCGATGTTGGTGCGCCATCCATCGGCTTGAACATTGTCTTGCCGCACGAACAAGCCCCTAATGAATACGTGACACCAGAACTTTGCTTCAATTTCCATTATTTCGCGATCCGGAAAATGCACTTTTTGATGCGTGCTAAAGCAGTTGCCGTTTTCCCCGGCGGGTTTGGTACTATGGATGAAATGTTTGAAGCTCTCACCCTCATCCAAACGGACCGAATGGCCCCTGTCCCGTTCCTGCTGTTTGGCAAAGACTTTTGGGGTAAGGTGATAAACCTGAACGAGTTAGCCGAACAAGGCACGATCGCACCCGATGATATCAATCTCTTTTCTATGGTTGATTCGGCCCAAGAAGGCTGGGACATCATAAAAAAGCATCATAATTTGTAATTTTCGGCGGCTAGAGCGTGCCTGTCTTGGATTGAATCGATTTGATGGGTTGGATTTTTGATTTC
>CAZEPF010000070.1:0-14180 GCA_964514045.1 uncultured Rhizobiaceae bacterium
ATAGATTGTGATATTCACCTAAAAGGTCTTAGCTTCCCATTAACCCTGCACATCAATCGAATTTTTACACGCCATTGTTATAGACTGAAGGTAACGAACTTTTGCAAGTTACTGACATTTGGATAAGCAATGGCAATCAATAAACTGATATCGTTCCTGCGCTGCAAGAAAGGCAATGTAGCCTTGATAGCAGCCGCTGTTTCTCCGGCAATATTTGGCGTAGCGGCAGTAGGCGTGGATTATGTATTATTAAATAACCAGAAAACACTCCTCCAAAATGCAGCAGACGCATCAGCCCTTGCAAGCGTGAAAGAATTAAGTCTTTCTGGCGCTCAAGATGAAGTCATCAAACAGGTAGGCGAGTCATACGCATTGGCTGCATTCTCTGTTGGGGATCGTACTTCCAATGGTCACGGAAGCATGTCGACCGAAGTCTTGCCGGATCAAGAGTTAAGACAGGTCAAAGTTAATCTCTCATATCAATGGAAGCCATTTATGGCGCATCTGTTTGATGTGGGAGTTACACCCATTAAAGTTTCCGCTACTGCCAAGCTAGCCGGCAGTGCATTAACCTGTATCGTTGGATTGATGCAGCCGCAACGAATTGCAAAGTCCAGTATCCATCTTGATAATCGATCTGTGATCAATGCAGGGGATTGCGCAGTATTTAGTAATTCAGTATCGCGTTACGGATTGAGAGCTGACAGTCGATCTAAATTATCTGCCAGCAATATTTGCTCTGCTGGTGGTGTATTGGAATTTGGGTTCGGCAGATCGGCAAATTTCAGTCCAAAACCAATTACGGATTGCCCAAAAATTGATGATCCTCTGCAAGACAGGCAGCCTCCAGTTGTAGGTAGTTGCAACCATGAAAGCCTGATAGTGTCTTCAAATACTAGATTGGAACCTGGCGTGTATTGTGGTGGTTTGACCATTCGCAATGGTGCAGAAGTGGTCTTTGAGCCTGGTATCCATACCATAAAAGACGGCCCGTTCCGTGTGGAAGATGATGCATCGATCAATGCAGAAAAAGTAACATTTTTCCTGACCGGTGATAATTCTATTATTGAGTTTGAAGAGAACTCGACAATTGACATTTCAGCAGCTGAAACCGGATCAACTGCTGGCTTGCTTTTCTATGAAGATCGAAATGTAAATTATAGTTTTGATTTCAATCCGTTTTTCCCGAATGTACGTCCTTCATCGGTAAGGCTTCATCGTATTTCTAGCAATAATGCTCGCAATTTATTGGGTACACTCTACCTGTCGCGCAGTATTTTATTGATTGATTCCAACGCACCGGTTGCTGATGTATCTGCTTATACTGCAATCATCACAGGTCGTTTATGGCTGAAAGAAGGGCCAACTTTGACGTTGAATGCTAACTACACTGATACAGAAGTTCCTGTGCCAGATGGAATTATGGGGAATGAACCGGCCCTTATCAAATAACAAAGTTCACATCACCCTAAGAATAGGCGAGACAAGCATGGTGTATGTGATTTCGCTTAATCTCACTTAGGTTAGCATTAAGCAATCGTCAAAATATCTTCATAGTTTGAAACCAATCCTGCCTTAAAGCGTTACTAGAACACGATAAAATAAACATTCGTGAAGGGGCCATCATGCTACGCACAACAGCTGCAATTCTTTTTTCAATTGCGACACTTACAAGTTCGGGAACTTACGCAAACCAACTTGAGGGACAGGAAATTAAAGAAAAAATTTCAGGAAAACGCGTGTTTTTGGCGACCAGATTTGGCTTGGAATTTCCATTGACTTACAAATCTAATGGCAGGGTGACTGGAGACGGTACGGGGACAGGCCTTGGCAAATACTTTGCACCGAAGGAAACAGGTAGTTGGTGGGTGCAGGGACAAAAAATGTGTCAGAAATTTCCGACCTGGTATGATGGAAAAACATTTTGCTTTACGCTTGAGGAAACTAAAGGTAATTCCTTCATCTGGAAACGGGATGATGGTGCTTCTGGTAAAGCAAGAATTGGTTAACCCTCAAGACAGGTTTTTAGTCTGAAACGCCAATAATATTTCCTATATTCAGATTGCGCTCTTTTGTTGCCACAATTGGGCGCGATAGGCTATGTGGGATTAAACAAAATCGGTCGGGAATTTAGTTTGGCATATCTGCAACTCAAAGCAGACAAGAATAAGCTGATGCGTGGTGCTGTTGCATTGGCGCTCACACTGACTCTTGCTGCTTGTTCAAATTCCAAAACAGCAAAAGTAACCAAACCAACCGACACAGAAGTTTCCCAAAATTCTACTGGTGTACCTGTGGAGCGTCCTCAGGCAGAAGTCGCAGCCGAGTCGCAAACTAGCTCTCAACAAAGTTTTGCAGCTTTGCCAAATACCAGTGCTAGTGAAAACATCATTTCCAACAAGACCAAGTTTTCATCCAAAAGCTATGGAGTGGCGGGTAGTCCGCGCGTTACCACATCAAAAGACGTGCGTAAGGGCGGTGGGCGTTACCAAGTTGGGAAACCTTACACCATTCGAGGCATTAGGTACGTCCCGAAGGAAGACCCAAATTACAAAGCGGTTGGACTTGCATCGTGGTATGGGCCAAACTTTCACGGTCGCTTGACAGCAAATGGAGAAGTTTATGACCAGTTTGCTTTATCGGCTGCTCACCCAACTATGCCACTTCCAAGCTATGCTCGCGTAACCAACCTTGAAAACGGCGCGGCGGTTATCGTTCGTGTGAATGATCGAGGGCCTTTTTCAAAAAGCCGGGTAATCGATCTTTCATCACGTGCCGCACAACTTTTGGGCTACACGAAAAAGGGTGTCGCTAAGGTGAGAGTAGAATATGTGGGCAAGGCTCGCATGGATGGTCTTGATGAGAATTATCTGGTTGCCAGTTATTCGCCAGGCAATCTACCAGTGTCGCAACAGCCTAAAACTGTTTTAGCATCAAACACTTCGACTATTCCTGTTGTAACTACTCCAGCTACCAAACAAGTATCCACTCCTTCAAACAGTGCAGAGACATTTAATCAAGAACGATTTGGGGAACTCAAACCACGTCCTGTTACTGGTCTTGCAAGTAGTTACGCAGCAAATGAACCCAAAACTTCTGCTGCCAAAGCTTTAGATGCCATGATTGCGCCTAGTACCGGTATGCAAAACCTCCAGATTATGGAAGTTGGACCAATCATATCCAAAGCAGAATTATTCAAACTATCGGAATTAGCATCTGAATTTGGTCCTGTTACCATTTTTGAAAATGAAGACACGCTTGAATACAAATTGCGGGTCTCAATTTTGAATGATCAAGTCGACACATTCAAATCCCGTCTACAAACAAAATAACCATTCACGGAAACTTAATGGTCTGTCCCTTGCGGCTCTGCCCAAAGCTTTTTATGCTAAAGCGGGGCATAAAAGTTAGAGGGTAGGTTTTTGATTTTTTCCACTATGCAAAGACTGGCGTTTATCGCTGTAGTTTTCATCATCGGGTTTGTTCACTTTAGTGTGGACGCACAGGCCCAATTATATTCTACGCCTGCAAAACAAGCCCTTCTGATGGATGCGGATACGGGAACGGTTTTGTTCTCGAAGGAATCCGATACCAGAATTCCTCCTGCTTCACTGGCAAAAATGATGACAATGGAAGTTGTATTCAGCCAGTTAAAGTCTGGAAAGTTGTCGCTCCAAGAAAAGTTCTATGTAAGCGAAAATGCATGGCGAAAAGGCGGAACCAACTCAGGTGGCTCCACTATGTTTGCAAAGCTGAATTCAGAGATACCGCTAGAAGATCTTATTCGCGGTGTTATTGTTCAGTCAGCTAATGATGGTTGTATCATTATCGCAGAAGGTTTGGCAGGTTCTGAGGATGCGTTTGCGGGTTTAATGAATGAACGCGCGCGTGCGTTAGGTCTTTCCGGTTCCTACTTTACTAACTCAACCGGCCTGCCGGATGAAAATCAATACGTATCTTTGCGTGATCTGGCCAAACTTGCTCAACATATAATCGCTGAATATCCAGAATATTATCGCTACTATAGCGAGCCTGAATTTGAGTGGAATAAAATCCTTCAAAGAAACCGTAATCCGCTACTCAAAATGAAAATTGGCGCGGATGGAATGAAAACTGGATTTACCGAGGCTAGCGGCTACGCAATCGTGGGTACTGCCATTCGTGGCGAGCAGCGACTGATAACAGTGCTGAGCGGCATGACGTCTAAACGCCAACGTTCAGAGGAAGCGCGTAAGATCATCGATTGGGGTTTCCGTGCATTTGAGAAACTGGACTTATTTGCAAAAAATGAGGTGATTGGTGAAGCGAACGTCTACGGTGGCGAAAAGCCAGGCGTAGAAGTGATCGGTGAGGGGCCTGTAGAGATATACTTGCCCATTGGCAACAGAGACAAATTGAAAGCCCGTATTGTCTATACTGGCCCGCTCATGCCGCCTGTCGCACAAGGTGATCGTGTTGCAACACTCAAAGTATGGATTGGTGATGAATTAAGTCAGGAAACACCACTTTATGCCGCTGAGAGCGTAGAAAAAGGCGGGATAAAGCGCCAATCTATTGATGCGTTAAAAGAATTATTGTTTGGCTGGCTTTAGTTGGAATAATGATTCCTGCAACCATCCGAACGGAGTTCAATGGCAAAGTCTGATCCAAAGCGAGGAGTATTCATCACCTTTGAAGGTGCTGAAGGTGCTGGTAAGTCCAGTCAGATAGCTTTGCTTGAAAAACGTCTTAAAAAAGCTCGACGTGAAGTTGTTGTAACGCGCGAGCCGGGGGGGACGCCGGGGGCAGAAATTATTCGGCACGTTGTTCTTGGCGGACATGCAGAGGCGCTTGGTCCACATATGGAGGCAATACTGTTTTCAGCGGCCCGCGCCGACCATATTGAGTTTGTAATTGCTCCTGCGCTCAAAGAGGAAAAGATCGTCCTTTGCGATCGCTTCATAGATTCTACGCGTGTCTATCAAGGTATATCAGGCAAGGTTGGTATGGAATTTCTGACCGATTTAGAAGATGTCGTGTGTGAATACGCCTGGCCTGATCTAACCATTCTGCTTGATCTCGATCCCGTCGAGGGAATGAAGCGCGCAGACGCTCGTCGCGCAAAATCCGAAGCGCCAGACCGCTTTGAAAAAGAAGGTCTAAAGGAGCAGAAAAAGCGAAGAGCAGCGTTCTTGAAAATTGCAAAGGCCGAACCAAAACGATTTGCAATTATCAATGCTCATGGCACGATGGCAGAAGTCTCAGACCGCATTTGGGATGTTGTTAAGCCTTTAGTACGCAAGAAGAGCAAGGCAGACTAATGTCAGATGATAGTCCAGTTGCTGATGCAATTGAGGGAATTCCTGTTCCAGCAGAAAGTTCTCAACTTATTGGCCATGAGGCAAACGTTCTGGAATTCCTAGCGCATTATAAAACTGGCAAACTGCACCACGCGCATTTTTTGACAGGGCCAAAGGGCATAGGAAAGTCGACCTTTGCTATGCATATGGCGCGACATATTTTGAGCAACCCAGAGTCAAAATCTGCGCCTGATGAACTACGCCCGCAAGATTTATCCAATCCGGTTGATGCGCAAATCGCGTCACGTGCTCACCCAAACTTGCTGCATCTGCAAAGACCTTGGGATACATCTACTAAAAAATTCAAAACGAAGTTGACGGTAGATGAAGTACGCCGAACGGTGCCATTTTTTGGTAATTCAAGGGGCGATAGCGGGTGGCGTGTTGCAATTGTCGATTCTATTGATGACATGAACGCCAATGCTGCAAACGCCTTGCTTAAAGTTTTGGAAGAGCCGCCAGAACGAACCGTGTTCTTCGTATTGGCTCATTCAGTGGCGAAGGTGTTACCCACTATCCGTTCGCGTTGCCAGCACACACCGATGAAACCCTTGTCGGCAGATCAATTGGTCGGTGCTTTGAAGTATCTTGATGTAGCGCAAGAAACATCCACTAATGACCAGGAATTACTGGCGAAGCTTTCCTGTGGTTCTGTTCGAGATGCAATCACTTTAAGTAATGAAGGTGGATTAGAACTTTATCGCTCGTTTGAAATGATCTGTAAAAATCTCTCAAATCCTGATTTTGGCACAATCCACTCACTTGCTGAGAAAGTTGCCAGCCGAGCAGCCGGGGGTAATGATAGATATAAAATACTTCTCGATTTTGCAGAGCGGTATATGGAGGCGCGTGCTACTGGCAAAACGGGTGATGTCAAAAGCGTTTCCATGCTTGCCCGATGGGCAGAGGTATGGGAAAAGACGCGAAATAGTGTTCGTGCAGCTGACGCCTATAATCTTGACCGAAAACAGGTCATACTCAACTTGTTTCAAGACATGGGCGAAGTAGCGCGAGCAGGCTAATAATAGCCTTTTTTGAAAAGCACGGCTTCTGTAACATGTCTCTTGAGAAATTTTATATTACTTCTGCAATCGCATACCCAAATGGCAGTCCTCATATTGGTCATGCCTATGAGTTTGTGTGTTGCGATTGTATCGCTCGCTTCAAGCGCCTTGATGGCTTATACACACGCTTCCTGCTGGGTACAGATGTGCATGGTCAGAAAATGCTACAAACTGCGCGTGACATTGGGATTACACCTAAGGAATTGGCTGACAAAAATTCTGATGTATTTCAGAGTATGTGCGACAAGCTAGGTGTTTCCTATGACCGCTTTATTCGTACATCCGATGAAGATCATTATGCGTCGTGTCAGGCTCTTTGGAGCAAAATGGAAGCCAATGGCGACATCTACAAAGATAGTTATTCCGGTTGGTACTCTGTCCGCGATGAAGCTTATTACGATGAGGATGAAACAACACTCAACGATGAGGGCGTGCGGGTAGGGCCGCAGGGTACGCCTGTTGAGTGGATGGATGAGGAGAGCTATTTCTTCCGCCTGTCAGCTTATGAGGATAAGCTGCTTGCACTGTATGAAGAACAGGCTGAATTTATCTCGCCGAAATCACGCAAAAACGAGATCATCTCTTTTGTAAAAGGTGGATTGAAAGACCTTTCAATCTCCAGAACAACCTTTGATTGGGGTGTGCCGGTGCCCGGTGACAACAAGCACGTCATGTATGTTTGGGTAGATGCACTTACCAATTATATCACGGGTTTGGGGTATCCAGACGCAAACAACGATCTATGGGATTATTGGCCTGCCGATGTTCATGTAATCGGCAAAGACATTACGCGTTTCCATGCGGTTTATTGGCCTGCTTTTTTGATGTCAGCAGGTGTTGAATTGCCCAAGCAAGTCTTTGGACATGGCTTCCTGTTAAATAAGGGAGAGAAAATGTCCAAATCGCTTGGCAATGTTGTCGACCCGTTTGATATGGCGGACCTCTACGGCATTGATCAGTTGCGTTATTTCTTCCTGCGCAATGTGCGCTTTGGCTTTGATGGATCTTACAGCCATGAGGAGATTGTTAATCAAACCAATGCGGACCTTGCCAATAATTTTGGTAATCTTGCTCAGCGTTCTTTGTCGATGATCGCAAAGAACTGCGAGGGAAGGGTGCCTGCTCGTGGTGATGCAAGTGCTGAAGATACCGCACTCCTCGATCAATTATACGGGCTGCATTCTATAACACGTGGTCACATGCAAGACTTTGCCATCCACGACTACACAGATGCGATATGGCAAGTTCTAACCGAAGCAAATCGCTACATTGATGAGCAAGCGCCTTGGGGTCTGAAAAAGACGAACCCTGAACGAATGCAAACCGTATTATGGACCATCGCTGAAGTCGTGCGGGTTTGTGCAATTTTGGCGCAGCCTGTAATGCCAGGGTCATGCGATAAATTGCTGGACTTGCTAATGGTCAAACCTAATGAACGCACCTTTGTGTTTGCAAGCGCTGACCACGCGCTTGAAGTCGGTACGGAACTGCCAAAGCCAGAAGGTGTTTTCCCACGCTTTGTAGAACCAGAGGCAAATGCCTGATGCTGGTTGATTCACATTGCCACTTGGACTTTCCAGATTTTGCAGAAGAGCTTGATGATATCGTAAATCGCGCTGAATCCGCAGGCTTGGGGCGCATGGTAACAATATGCACGCGTATCAAAAAGTTTCCGCAAGTGCTGGCGGTGGCAGAGCGGTATGAAAATGTCTTTTGTTCTGTCGGCACGCATCCGCATAATGCACATGAAGAGCTGGATATTTCGACTGCAGAAATCATCAGCTTGAGTGAACACGCCAAGGTTGTTGCAATTGGTGAGGCTGGCCTCGATTACTTCTATCAAAAAGATCATGCTACGGCACAAGCCCAAGGGTTGCGAAATCATATTGCAGCGGCGCGCGAAACAGGATTACCATTGGTCATTCATAGCCGCGATGCGGATGAAAATATGACTGCAATTTTGGAAGAAGAAACAGGGAAGGGTGCCTTCCCTTTTGTCCTACATTGTTTTTCATCTGGTCGTGCGTTGGCAGAGGTTGGCGTCAAATTAGGTGGATACGTTTCGTTCTCCGGAATATTGACGTTCAAAAATTCCGTTGAATTGCGCGATATCGCTGGCGATCTTCCATTAGAGCGTTTACTGGTGGAGACCGACGCGCCCTATCTTGCGCCTACACCATATCGCGGAAAACGAAATGAACCATCATACGTGGTGGAAACTGCTCAAGTTCTCGCAGAGACTATGGGTATTCCTGTCGATGAATTATGGTCAAAAACAACGGATAATTTTTTTCAATTGTTCAACAAAGTGCCTGATCCACGATGAGTGGCGCGCTTTCATACACAATATTAGGATGTGGCTCATCTCCCGGAGTCCCCCGTGTCAATGGTGATTGGGGCGCATGTGATCCCAACGAACCAAAGAACAGACGCCTGCGTTGTAGCTTACTTGTAGAGCGCAAAAACCCAGATGGAGTTACATCTGTCGTCGTTGACACCAGTCCGGATTTCCGCGAGCAAATGCTCAACGCTGGCGTTCAGAACATTGATGGTGTGCTCTATACGCATCCACATGCAGACCACATTCACGGCATTGATGATCTGCGAGGATATGCGCTCGCTCAGCGTGAGCGTATCAATGTGTACGCAGATGCACAGACACAGGAAAGACTATTCGAAGGGTTTGGATATTGTTTCAAGCAGCCCGAAGGCAGCATGTATCCGCCGATATTAAACGCGCATGAAATCATACCGTTTCAACCAATCATAATTAGCGGGAAGGGTGGTGATATCCACGCCCTGCCCGTAATTCAAACGCATGGGTGGATACATTCATTGGGCTTTAGGTTTTCTGCTGATGGTGATTTTAAGAATGGTGGCGTGTGTTATTCCTCTGATGTGAGCGACATTCCAGAGGCTTCAATTTCAAGTCTTCACAATCTTGATCTCTGGATTGTTGATGCCTTACAACACAAACCGCATGTCAGCCATTTTAGCGTATCTGACACGCTTGGCTGGATTAAGAAACTTCAGCCAAAGCGTTCTGTGCTAACTCACATGCACATTCCACTAGACTATATAGCGCTGAAAAATGAATTACCTGAAAAGGTTGAACCAGCGTTCGATGGAATGCAGATCGAGGTTTAAATGGCAATAGAAGCCATCAAAGGCGAAGCCAGTATTGATCGCGTTGCGCGTGCAGCTAAGGCTGCCGGACTTGAAATCTCAATTTTAAAGATGGAACAATCGACGCGCACTGCGCAAGAAGCGGCCGATGCCTGTGGCTGTGAAGTCGGTCAAATCATCAAGAGCTTGATATTCGCCCTAGAAGATCGTGACGAGTTGATCTTGGTCTTAGTCAGCGGCGCTAACACGGTCGATACTGATAAGTTGGAACAGGCTGTTGGTGCTAAGATTGGTCGTGCTGATCCGCGTGTAGTGCGCGATCAAACAGGCTTTGCCATTGGTGGTGTAGCAGCCATTGGGCATCTGATTGATTTACAAACGATCATCGATCAAGATTTGCTACAGTACGATACCATATGGTCAGCAGCAGGAAAGCCAAACGCAGTGTTCGAAGTTGAGGCTAAGAGCTTATTACAAGCGATTGGAGGGATGATTACTGAATTAAAACAATGATATAATAATATTACTTAAAGTAATATACAGCTGTGAGATAATCAAATAAGTTCCATAATATATCTTATGCGATTGATGTGTATAACCGCAAAGCAGAAAGGCGAAACTCTTCGCAGACTGCTAAGTAGCTCAATTTCGTGGTGAAGTTGAGTTTGGGAGTTGTAAGTGTGGTTATGGACTTTGAGTGCAGATGAGATTGATCGACTAGAGATAATTCAAAAGGTTCTGGCAAAACGTCTGTCGGTGACCAAAGCCGCGGACCGAGTTGGCATTGGTCGTCAACGGATGAGCCAGTTGGTCAATGCATATCGCCGAGATGGCGCGTCAGCACTGGCGTCTGGCAAACGATCCAAACCAGGCAACAACAAGTATCCGGATTTACTACGCGAACGCAGCTGCCATCGTGCAGCGCGTCAACCAAAGTGACATCGTCGAGAACAAACGACTTGGCACAACGCTTGAGCTGATCAAGAAGCTTCAGGACGATGGGCAAGCCAAGACCTACACACAGCGTAGACGCCGCACTGCACTTAAAAACAGCCCGATAGCTGCCCTACCCGGTCAAAGAAAGCGAACGAGCTTGACACAGTGAGAATTGAACTGAGGGCCGGCATGAGCGCTTCCAAGACATTTGAATTTCAGTCATACTGCAACAAAACTGGAACGAGATAGATGATTGATCTAGCAAATTTAGGTATTGTTGCCGCAGCATTTTTTATTGCTGCTGCTTCGCCAGGCCCAGCCACCTTGGCAGTATCCACAGTTGCTATGAGTGCTGGTAGACGTGCCGGAATGCTATTTGGACTTGGATTGTCAATAGGATTGGCGTTCTGGGGTTTTATCGCTGCAACCGGTCTCGGAGCAATACTTCAAACGTCCGTATTTGCACTAACAGTGTTGAAATTCATTGGTGGCGCCTACTTGATTTGGCTTGCTTATCTTTCAGGGCGTTCTGCAAGGCAAGCGTCTGAAAGGGAACACGATTCCCAAACTGTGCAACACAATTTCAGAAGTGGTTTGTTTCTCAACCTGTCTAACCCGAAGGCTGTGCTTGCGTGGATGGCGGTACTGGCATTGGGAGTTGGTAGTGAGAGCGTAGCATTGCAAATGACAATTGCCACATTGCTTTGCTCAGCGATTGGGCTGTTTATCTACACCGCTTATGCATTCGTCTTTTCTACCAAGCACGCAATGTCGGTTTACCGCAGAGTTAGAAGATGGATTGAAGGAGCCATTGCTGTCTTGTTCGCGTTGGCCGGTTTGGGCCTGATTAAATCTGCACTGAATAGATAAAGTCAACTGGTGCCTTTCTAAAGCTTCGTGCCAGGGTCATCGGCTCTGACTCTTGCGGTCAGCCGATGTCTTTTGAACATCGCAACTGTCGCATTTGAGGATTGCACAAAGTGTCTTGTTTTTGCTTTGCAGGGACAATGCGTATGTAGCTGCGTCGAGCGTGCGAACCGGACGCTTTAGGATCGACTTGTGAAAGAACTGCGCATCGCAGGTGTTTCCAGCATGGATGACGGAAACGCGTTTCTGTGCGGTTTCGTAGAGCGCTACAATACCAAGTTTGCAAAGGTTCCTGTCCGATCCGACAACCTGCATCGCGCATTGAACGTGGAACCTGATCGTCTTTCCGAGATATTCTGCCTGCGTGACAAAGGCTATGTCACATTGGATTTGGCGATCAAGTACGACCGCAATCGGATCATGCTAGAAGTGAATGATCTTAGCCGCAGTCTCGTGTGCAGATATGTTGATGTCTACGAACTGGCGGATGGCTCATACGGGTCCGTGCAAAGGGCGTCGCTCTCCCCCACTCTATCCTCAATCCTGAGCGCCGGATCACACATGCTGCGATCACCGAGAACAAGCGCCTCGGCGCAGTTCTGGTGTTGATCAATGAAGAGCAGGATAAACCTACGCCAAAACCCAATGTTAAACGGATCTGCGCGAAGAAGGGCTACAAAAAGACAGGTCGCTGATCGCTCGGCGCGCTGTCAAAGATTGAGGCGTACTACGAGCGACAGAAAGGAACGAGCAGCGGAGGCCGCTGCGGCAAGCAAAAGCTAACCTTGTTATGATGAGGATCAATGACAAGGTCGCGGATTTTCCTGACTTTCACTGCGGTCGCTCCAATGGTAGCAACGAGCCGATTTTGCTAACTACAAATCATTTTTTAGCCCAAAGATGGACTAATAATTTACTATCTATTAGAAGTGGACTGCCTCGAGGGCCTTTTATCATGGGAGAGTGGTGTGGAGTTAAGTCTTTTTCTTGTGTTCTTTTTAACCTCAGCAGTTGTTGTCATTTCGCCAGGACCTTCTGTTTTGCTGGTAACGTCTCAGGGAGCTCAAGGCGGGTGGCAATCCGCAATTTTCGGCATTCTTGGATTGATTGCAGGCACGCTAATTTACTTTGGTCTCTCAGCAACCGGTCTGGCGTCGGTTATCCTTGCCTCGCAACTATTGTTCCAAATTATCAAATGGATAGGCGCCGTCATTCTTATCGTCCTGGGTCTATCCCTTATTTTTGGCAAATCAACGGCTTTTACCCAAAGAAAGGAGCCATCACAAAAGGCAAAAACAGCGCTTTTTGCGCAGGGCTTCTTGGTAGAGGCAGGTAATCCAAAGGCATTGATCTATTTCACCTCCATATTGCCGCAGTTCATAGACTTGACCACTCCCATACTACCACAGATGGTCATAATGGGCATAACCGGAGTGACAATTCAGCTGATCGTCTACTCTATTTACGCTCTCATCGGCGCTCAGTTAAGTCGGGGCGGAATAAGACAGCGCGTTGTGTCTGCTATGAGCAGAGTTGCCGGAGTGGCATTGCTTTTTGCCGGAGGCAAATTGGCGCGAGACACATTTGCTCGCTAAGCGTTGCCGCTTGGATTCCAGAACAACCGAACAAACGCCGAATGACTTTTATCATGAACATAGGCATTTCCATTCTGTTACTAGTCTGCCACATCGTGATTATTTTGGGTGCTCTGGCTCGCAGTTAATACGGTTATTGGCTTTTGCTGTTGATGGTCAAGCAAATGGCGCGTTCCCCCAAACCGTGAAGTAAGACCCCTTACTCGGCGTTTGCTGTAGCTTGAGTTGCAAATCACATTCCAACGACGGCAAGTATAGCTAGGAGCTTTCTCATGATTAAATCCAGTTTTGATTTCTACCACTTTGGAATCCAACCAGATTAGATCACATATATGTCAGATCATGCTGATTTTTGTGCAGATCGTTCATAGCTCTGTACAATAAAAGAATTCTCTGTATTTCTATACGCATGCTTGATTTGCTCAGTGACATACTCACCAACCTCTCCATGCGTGGAACGCTTTATTTCCGCACCTGCTTTACCAAACCTTGGGGAGTAGCCGTGCCAGCCTACGAGAATGTTGCTCGTTTCCATTTTGCGCACCGAGGCAGTTGTCTTGTTTCTGTAGATGGTGTCGAAGAACCTGTAGACCTAGCCCAAGGCGATTTAATCATCATTCCGCATGGAAGTTCCCATGAATTGTATTGCGGTTATAAACCCGAGAGCACGATTTTTCCGCTTGATACAGTGTTGGAAAAATCTGGCTATAACGGTACCGGCGTTCTTGTTTATGGCGGCAACGAGCCAAACAGCGAAACTCAACTAATATGCGGTCACTTTTCATTTGAACCTCAAGCCCGACACATCTTGCTGGAGCGCTTGCCTCCTTTAATCCATCTAAAGAATTATGGCGAAACAGCAGGAAAATGGATGGAGGCGACCCTGCGGGTTATCGGTGACGAGGCAGGACGGCAAGGAATGGGTGGTGACCTGATTGCATTGAAAATGTCTGAAGCTATCCTTGCTCAGGCAATTCGCAGCTTTATCGAAAGTACGGATGCACTCGAATGGGGACTTGGTGCGTTTTCAGATGTCAATCTTCGTCGGGCTCTGGATGCGTTTCATAAGTCGCCCAGCCAGAGTTGGACCGTAGAAACCCTTGCGAACACAGCTGGGATGTCCCGAACTAGTTTTGCAGTACTGTTTCAAAAGAAAATGGCGATTACACCGATGGAATACGTTACCAGATGGAGGATAGAGATCGCCAAGAAATTGCTCATAATTCCGAGAAATACGCTAACGGATGCTGCGG
>CAZEPF010000071.1:0-14061 GCA_964514045.1 uncultured Rhizobiaceae bacterium
CACTGCCACATCAAAACGGGCAAAATGAAACATCACAACACGATCAGGGTCTTCCAGCAATGCTTTGATGTTCGGTGCTTCTGTCTGGCCTTTTGCAATCTGTACCACATCGGCCGTACCATCACCTGATGAAAGTTGCACGACACATAACCGATCGCGTAATGGGTTCAGCCCAAGCGTTTCTGAATCAACGGCGACACTATCAGGGTAGTTATCAAGATTGGGCAAGTCGCCCTTATGGAAGCGGATTGTCATGAAAAAATCTCTCAAATTTTTACCGGATATAGCCTGATATTGGTTTCTATGCCACCCATTGGGCATTCAACTTTTCAATTTAAGACAATGCCAGTGATCACCAAATGTGGCGGCATCTGGCTAGTCGAGACGTGGTTGGACATTTCTTGCATACAAACCCGCAGCTAGAATTTTGGATATTGTGAGGAGCATATACCATGAATGTTGATAGCAGCTTTTCGATTACAAACCGCAAGATTGATCCTGATGGAAAGCCGTCAACACGCCCCGACGGTTCACCTGCTGATAATGACCGGATGGAAATTGGCCCAACCCCTCTTGCATTCTTCGAATGGGAACAAGCTGGCATTCAAGCACCCAATCTCACAAATCTTCGCCAATATCGTTATGATCGATTGTTAAGCGAATTACGCAAGCGCGACCTTGGCGCTGTGCTGATGACGGACCCGCTGAATATTCGCTACGCAACCGATAGTACCAACATGCAGTTGTGGAATACGCACAACCCGTTTCGTGCATGCGCGCTTTTTGCTGACGGATTTATGGTTCTCTGGGACTATAAAAACTCAATGTTCTTGGCGGATCACAATCCTTTGGTTCAGGAGGTGCGAAGCGGCGCATCAATGTTCTATTTTGCCAATGGCGATAAGACGGAAGACGATGCAAATGAGTTTTCCGGCCAAATCCTTGATCTGATGCGAGAGCATTCAGGCGACAATCGCCGAATTGGTATTGATAAAATCATGATCGCCGGATTACGCGCATTAGAGAGCCGCGGCCTTGAAGTGCATGAAGGTGAAGAACTGATGGAGAAGTCTCGCGCTATCAAAGGCGAAGACGAAATTCACGCCATGCGTTGTGCGGTCCATGCCTGTGAAAGTTCTGTGCGCCTGATGCAAGACGTGGCAGCAGCCGGCATGACGGAAGATGATGTGTGGGCAGTGCTGCATGCAGAAAATATCAAGCGTGGCGGTGAGTGGATTGAGACCCGCCTATTAGCGTCAGGACCACGAACATTCCCTTGGTTTCAAGAATGCGGTCCGCGCGTCATTCAAGACAATGAAATCCTATCCTTCGATACTGATCTGATCGGATGTTACGGCATGTGCGTTGATATCTCCCGCACATGGTTTGTCGGAGAGGATGGTCCTACGCAGATTATGAAGGACTATTACAAAATCGCGCATGAGCACATCATGTCAAACATGGCTCTGTTAAAGCCTGGTGTATCTTTTAAAGAACTAACCTTTGGGGGCCACCAATTGCCGGACTATCTGGTAGATGGGCAATATAGCTGTCGCTTTCATGGGGTGGGCTTGTGTGATGAATGGCCTTTGATCGCCTATGAAAAAGACTATCGCGATGGTGCTTTTGATTATCACCTTGAGCCGGGCATGATGTTATGTGTCGAGGCGCTGGTTGGTTCCAAGGAAGCAGGCTTCTCGATCAAGCTGGAAGATCAGGTTTTGATCACCAAAGACGGATATGAAAATATGACTACCTATCCGTATGATGATCGGTTCCTGTCCTAATTTTCAGAGTATGAATTTCCAAAATTTAGACAAACCATGATCGCTTTGCGGCCATGTTTCGCGTTCATGAACTATTCATCGTGACAAGTGTATTGTGACGCAACGGTAGGTTTACGAAATCTTAACCTGTATGGCCGATTCCTAACAAGTTATTAAATAAAGGGGTAACTCATGAAACGTGGCGCTATTATACTTGCGGGCACACTAGTCTTGGCTGCATGTACAAGTTCGAACGATCCACTAACCGGTCGTCCGCAGGTCAGCAATACTGCGGCAGGCGCAGGCATTGGCGCAGCAGTGGGTGCTCTGGGTGGATTTCTGATCGCAAAAGATAAAAGCGGGAGTGACCAGCGCAAGGCTGCATTGATAGGTGCAGGTGTTGGCGCATTGGTCGGTGGCGGCGTCGGTAACTACATGGACCGGCAAGAACAAGAGTTACGCCAGCAATTGGTGAACTCAGGCGTAAGCGTTTCAAGAAACGGCAACGAGATAATTCTCAATATGCCGTCTAATGTTACCTTTGGCAGTGATCAGGACCAGCTGAATGCAGGCTTCTATCAAGTACTGAATTCCGTAGCGATTGTCTTGAACAAATATCCGCGGACATTGCTAGACATTGACGGTCATACCGACAATGTGGGCGACGCAAATTACAATCAGGCTCTTTCAGAGCGCCGTGCTGTTTCAGTTGCGCGTTACTTGAACTCGCGTCAGGTTGATAGCCGCCGTCTTCGCATTATCGGCTATGGCGAAACCCGTCCGGTTGCTGACAACGCATCAGAAGCTGGCCGTTCAGCAAACCGTCGCGTGGAAGTACGGATTGCGCCGCTAACATAGTTCGCGCACTTGTGAGTTGAACTATTAGATAAAGATTTGATAAGCCGTTCGGGAAACCGGACGGCTTATTTTATGACTCAGAACCGTAAAATTGAAATTGCACTTCTTATCATCAGGCTAAGTGCTGCTATTTTTCTTGGCCTATGGGCAACCCTAAAATTCCACCGTCCCGAATGGACGCAGAATATTTTCAAAGGGGCATACAAGCTTAAAGAATTTGGCTTGGAGACACTCCCGCCAGAAGTGTCTTACACGATTGGCGGCATTCAGATTATCATCGTTCTGGCATTTGCTTTGGGTCTATGGCGCACATGGACCTATGGGCTGATGATGTTGATGTCTGCGGCCGGAGTTCTGGGCTCGCTATCGTCTTACATGACGTATTTCAATTATCCCAAAAATCTGATGCTAACGGCCATCCCTACACTGGGTGCACTCATTGCCTTGTTCATTCTGCGCGATCTGGACAATCTCTTTTCTTTGTCAGGACGTAAGAAATTTACCGATTAAGCAGTACGATGTCGGCTTGGTATTTCATTAGCCTTCACAAAAGCTTCTTATATCAGGCATAGACGGAGCACATTGATTGATGTGAGAATTAGATATCATGGCCACCGCACTAGCAGACCAGAAAATTGAATTTACCTATTCATCACCCACGCATAGCCTGCCGCAGCGCAGTTTCATCAAGACAATTGAAGCCATTGGCGGGCAACGCAAACTGCGTCAACTCTATGAGCAATTCTTAAGCGAGACCACGGATGCACCTGATTTTTTTCAGGCCGCAATTGATTTGCTAAAATTGGACATTCGCGCTGATCAAGCACCTCTGCTCAACGTACCAAAAAACCGTCCGGTGGTCTTTGTTGCAAACCACCCCTATGGCGTGTTGGACGGAATCATTCTTGCATGGCTTGCCCGCAAAGCTCGGCCTGATGTGAAGGTTATGGCAAACCACGTTTTGTGTCAGGCGCCTGATGCAAGAAACACACTGCTTCCAGTAGATTTTTCGCAGACCAGACAAGCGTTACAAACCAATATCAAAACACGTCGTGAAGCTATGGAAACCTTATTGCAAGGCGGTGCTGTCGGGATTTTTCCCGCAGGCGGTGTGGCGGTAAGTGAAAAGCCCCACAAAGGCCCAGCTGTTGATGCACCATGGCATCCATTTGCAGCCAAGATGGTTCGTAAAACGGGCGCATATGTGGTTCCGATATATTTTGGAGGCCAGAACTCGAGACTGTTCCAGATTGCCAGCCATGTCAGCATTACCCTGAGATTGGCTCTGTTTTTCTTTGAGACAGCAAGGCGGATAGGCAGTCAGGTTGAATTCGTTGTGGGCAAACCAATCAGCCCTGAAGAAATTGCAACCATCGAAGATCGCGAAGAGCTCACCAGAACACTCAGAATGCGCACTTACGCATTGGCCAGCACCCTTAAAGCTCCGAAGATGGGACATCCATCCTACGAGCGCGAATTTGCTTTTCCTGCACGTTTGAAAGTTTGAGACAAACCAGCATTAGTGTCGGTTAGTCTAAGAGCGGTTGTACCAGTTCTGCTGGACGGCACAGCCGCACACCCTTGGGGCTGGATACAATCGGGCGATTGACCAGAGCCGGATGTTCAACCATCGCGTCCAATAGAGCATCATCATCAAGGGCAGGATCAAGTAGCCCCAATTCTTCTGCTGGGGAACGTACCGTACGCATGGCATCGCGTGGAGTAAGATCTGCTGCTGCAAACAATTCCAGTAATTGAGGTTTTGTCCATCCGGTTTTCATGTACTCAACCACTTCAGGTTCATGTCCAGCCTCTTTAATGAGTTCCAGAACCTTGCGCGACGTTCCGCATTTGGAATTGTGATAAACGGTTATAGCCATACTATTTGGGTTCCCTGAACTGGTTTGTGAGTTGGTCTCAAACCTTTAATGGGCTTTGATTGCAGCATCAAATATTAAGCCTTCTTCAATTTCGCACGACTATAATTCTTTCCAGTATAAAGTGAATAATCGTCATTCGGATTTTTGCTGAGGCTGGGGATTGCCAAACCAACATGTACAATTTTTCTTCAGCGGCACTACGGAACTTGGTTTAATGGCGCAACTTCTTCGCTTCGGTTTTGTGGGGCTGGTAAATACTGCACTTGGATACTCGCTCATTCTGGCCGCCCTCTATGCTGGTGCCAATGACTATCTGGCCAATGCAATTGGCTATGCAGCGGGCATCACGGTTGGTTATTTCCTCAATAAAAAATTCGTATTCAATGCGTCCAAGTTTTCAGACAAAGCGCAGTTCACCCGATACCTGATCGCGGTGGCGATATCGTATATGCTTAATCTTGCAGTTGTCTGGCTTGGAGTAAACGCTGGCTATGCCGGATCGCCATTGGTCCATTTGGCGGCAATGGTTTGCTACAGCGTAATGCAGTTTATCTTGAGCAAGTATTTTGTGTTCCAAACTTCGAAAGAAGAGCAGGCACTAGGCCTATCAGGCGATGTGCTTCTGATCATGGGCCTATCTATTCCGGCATTATATTTCCTTACGTCTATTCCCGTATCCCATGATGTTGCATGGCAGTTTTGGGTTGCTCGCCAAATGCTGGGCGGTGTTGAACTCTATGCGCAAATCAATGAAGTAAATCCGCCATTGTGGTTTTGGATGGCATTGCCCGTTCAGATACTGGCTGATGCGTTGAGCGTTTCTGCCATCAAGCTGAACAACGTATTGCTGATATTTCTAACAGCATTGGTTGCGTTAGTGTCTGCGCGACTTCTCCCTGATGACAAGCACTTCAACAAAACAGGTTTTGCAGGTGCGGTATTTGTGATTGCCTGTCTGACATCCCTGCAAAGTTTTGCGCAACGTGAGCATTTTGCCCTGCTAGTGGCGCTCCCCTACGCACTGCTGATTGGACGTCGTGTCAGCAATCACCCTGTGAACCTGTGGCTGGCGTTAAGCATCGGAGTCTTCGCAGCTTTTGGCTTTGCCATGAAGCACTACCTGATTGTCGTACCCGTCATTCTGGAACTGTACGTCCTGTATCGCACGCGCTCACTTTTTCGTTCATTTCGTCCTGAAACAGTGGCACTGGCCGGATGTGCAATTTTGTATGCTGCTGCGGTATTTGTTTTTTCACCAGCATTTATTGACGTGCAACTCCCCATCAATCTGGCATTCTATGGCGACTTCGGAACACGCCTTTCTGCACCGCTAGTGGCTCTATGGAACAATAATTTTCAACCGCTCGTTTGGGTAATGTTGGTTCCCGTTTTTGTCCTGAACCGATGGAATATCTTCCGTGATCAATCAGAGGCGCACACTGCCGTATTGATTGCGCTGGTTGGATTTTTCATTGCCTATTGTTTGCAGGCAAAAGGTTTCGGGTATCATGCAATTCCGGTTTCATTCTTTGCCATTCTCCTGTTTGCAATGCAGGTTATATCGTCGAAAAATCACACCCGAAGCCTGATAAAAAGCACTGCCATAGCAATTATGATTGCAGGTATTATTGGCGTGTTTATCTCTACCGGATCATATTTCAACAAATACCGCGCGGGCATGGAGACAGCGCTTAAAGACACGCCCAAAGGTTCTACCGTCTATGTGCTTGCAAGTTTTCCCTCCCAGATTTGGCCGATGATTGATGATCTTGAATATGAGTGGCCGTCGAGCTTCTTTTCGTTCTGGACATATAACGGGATGTTACAAGCCGAGAACAAAAGCGCGAACTCGCAAGCCCTATCACAGGATATCATGCAGACGATGGTCGATGATTTGCGCTGCAACATGCCAGCGGTCTTTTTGGTTTCAAATCATCCGGGCCGTCCCGTTGAAGGCAAAGGCGAGGTTACATTTCTCGATCTGTTTTTAACCTACAAGCCGGCACGTGATTGGTTTGCCAATTACTCACTGACCTCCCAGCCCTTAACCGACCCGCCAACCTATTTGGAATACAGCGTCTATACACTCAATACCGACAGCGCTTCTTCCGCGCCACGCCTAACAAACTGCCGGAAGGTATTTTGAGGTTTGTAAATAGTGGGCCTGCGAGCAAAAACTCAAACCATTCTGATGATTTATTCTCAATACTTGGAGAATGGGAAGCAATAATGCGTTTGCTGGAAAAGCTTTCAGTGGATCATCATACTGTTGATATTTATGAGTGCAAAAACGATTAAGGGCGAATGACGGGAAAGAGCCCTTAGTTTTAAAATTAAGTGTGTCGCAATTGAACAAACACGTTGGTGCTCTCGCTAAAAGAATGTAATTTCGTCAGATGTGATCCAGAAATTGCTTCGCTGCCCTTGAGACCAATCCTCTGTCCTGCCCGCCGATAAAGAGGTAATCGTATCCATCTTTTGTCCATGAAGCAGCTTCCAATCCTTCAAGTTTGGAAAGATTCGGCTCGCTTTTTTGAACTCCATTTGCTCTTGTGATGCATAGGGCATATGGCTCGCCATCAGCATTCAAGAATGCCAATTGAATGACAGGTTGTCCCTGAAAAGCCAAAACCTGAGCGCGCTTGTAGCTTAGAGAACTGAACGATCTGATTTCCTTTAGATCAATTTTCTTTTCCAGCGTTGCAGCCACTCGGGCAAGCTCGTTTAACATGTCAGTTTCATTTTGATCTATAAACTTCAGCGTATCAGCCGTGTAGAGTGATTGATAGGATGCTACGACACCTTTCCAATCAGGTTGACTAACAGTCGTCGGTAGCAGCATGGCTCCAGCCCCAATGGCTATACCGACAACGATTCCGGCTGCTACCTTTGCCAAGGAAAATCCTACCGGTGGCAAAATTGAACTGCGTACTGGCAACTCTTGAATTGATGCGGGTGATGGTTGGATCGACAGGAAGGCATTTTTGAGACTCTCCTTGTCGATCGCCAAAAGTTTGAGGCGGTCGTTTAATCTTTCATCGGTCTTAATAGCTGCAGCAATGCGCAAAGCTAGATCCTGAGTGCACTCATTGTCTAAAAAGGCAGTCAAGTCTTCGTCTGTGAAATAACTGCTCATTGTTCCAATCCTTCAGTAACGAATATTTTCGATAATTTTGCCCGCGCCGTGGCCAGCCTGCTCATTACAGTCCCAATAGGAATATCCAATATTTCGGCACATTCCTTGTAAGTGTATCCTTCCACGTAAGCCAAATACACAGTTGAGCGTTGTTCTTCTGGTAGAGCCATTACCCCTGTTAACACTTCACGGCCTAAAATATTCATCTCTGGATCTAAATCCGTGTTTTGCAAGTTTGCTTCTTCAACGTCGATGACGCCAGCACCAAGCCTTACCTTCGTTTTTCTGACCTCATTGATCCAAAGGCGATGCGCAATCCTGAAAATCCATCGGTCAAAATGGGTTCCGGTCTTGTAAAGCTGTGCCTTTTCCAGTGCTCTCAAACAGGCACTTTGTGCAAGATCATCAGCCAAATCCCGTGTGCGTGTTAAGGCGAGACAGTAGCGCCAAAGCTTTGGATAAACCTTGTCCAATTCATAGCGCACTTCAGATGCAAATTTTTTCTCGAACCACATCGAATAAATTAGCCCCGTGACGCGTTACTCCATCGCACGAGATACTTCGTGATCTAATTGGAGGAACTAAAATGAAGAAATTTTTGTTTGCAACTTCTGTAATTGCACTGAGCCTAGCACAGAACGCATGGGCTGGGGAAACGCCATCTGCACCAAATGCCAAACAGTATTTTGTGAACTTGGCTGACGGTGACACTGTTACAGGTCCCGTTAAAGTCATCTTTGGCCTGACAGGCATGGGCGTTGCGCCAGCTGGTGTTGATAAGGAGAATACCGGCCATCATCACATCATGATTGATCGTCCGCCTGTGGGTGAGGGAGAAGACGGTGCCGAAGAATTCGAATATGGTATTATTGCAGATGAACAGAATATCCATTTTGGCAAAGGTCAAACCGAGACAGTTCTGGACCTGAAGCCAGGCAAGCACACTTTGCAACTTGTACTGGGAGACATGAACCATGTCCCACACAATCCACCCGTATTTTCAGATGTAATCACGATCACTGTCAAATAGTGTTTGGGCATCGCGGATAAGCTGTAGATTGCTATCCGCGGTGCCTAAAGTAACTAAAACTGTAGCCTTACGAAACGCTTGTTGAACCGGAGTTATCTATAAAACGGAAATGAAAGAACTAGCTACATTGATTGGAAGTTTATCACTCAAACAACATTCTATTTAAAGTAGGAAACTAATTTTGCGATACATTAGCGTATGTTGTTCACTGTAACAGAGCGCGTCATAAACAATTTTACCCTAACAGTTGGTTTGGTTACTTTGTCCATTCGCCGGACATTGGGTTTATGGAATTAAAGCCCAGCATACGCCTTTAGGTTAAATTCAAAGCTATTGATATCTGAAATATGGTGCCATTAATCCGGTACAGCCATCTATTGCAGAGACGGTATTGCTTTTTGTAAAGCTGGCGGACAGACAGTCCGTCAGTGAATCCGTCATAGGCAAGAAATATTCATCTATTACAATGTTTTATAGAAAATTGAGTAATTTAATTGTGTAGCAAAGTGTGTAGCAATTTTTCAATTGCTTACCTTAATAGCAATTGTATCTATGATCTTGTGCAAGTCTTTTTCTGGCAAACACTCTAGAAGTTTGAAGCCACCAACGGAGTTTATTTCTTTCATCAAGGGTCTGAATTTGTTTCGCTCAAATAAACTACCATCAGCATCAAGCGAGGATTTTAGTTTCTGGATCAGCACCGAGAATACGTTCAGAGACTGCGACACCGTCGGGCGTTCTACTATATTAGCTCTGACATCAGCTTTATGCAGAAGTACTTCAAGTACAGTGGAACGATCTAATCCCTTAACTCGACCACACAGGTGTGCCATCCACCATAATCTCGATGCCACATTGTCTCGTTCCAAAGATCGTTTGTTAGATGCAAAAAAGTGATTTCTTATGTGCCTCACTGCTTGTTCATCATCGTCTGGGATTTTCCATCGCTGTTGCGCATGTTTAAACAGATACGTGTGACTTAGATAAGCCCATAGACGTTCGTCTCGTGCCTCATACGGCGTAATGTTATTAAATGAGTTATAAAAAATAAGGCAATTTTCCTGCTCGTAGAAATTACCACCTTTAGGAGGTTTTAGTTTTTCAAATCCTTTTGGGTCGTATTCAGAGTTAACTTCAAACCACATTGAATGATCAGCAGCTAAATCGTCGAAGTTGCCAGATCGATATCGTTCCAAATTGCTATCTACGTTTGCCCTCAACTCTTCAAGGCTCACAGATTTTAGAAACCGTACCTTCATCTTAATCTTCGTCCCCAAATACATAAGCATCCAATATCGATATTGGTTGCTTCATCAGCCGCTGCGCCACCCAGATTTCATCATTTTTCTCTAAACTTAGTTCTAGCTCATCGATCCGTTGCAACATGATGTTCGCCCACTTTTGCTCTAAGTCTTCATCGGACTTGATCTTGTTCAAGCATTGCACAACCGCAGCGAAATATATGGAGTTTAGCAGTATGGCCTTTTTGGTTTTATCATTTCGAGCATTGTCGATTTTCGCTTTTAGATATGGCGAAACCTCTATGCACACTTTGTCCGCGTCACAGTTAATGCGCCATTCATAGTCACCTACATTTTCAGATTTAACCAAGGTGAAGCATGAACTTACTGGCTTAAAGGCATCTCTATCAATGAAGATGGTCTGGGGTTGGTCTAACGCCAAAATTGCGCCTACATCAAACTTGAAGGGGCCATCACCAAATTCATCGTTGATCCACTTGCACTGAAAATCTGCAATTTTGTTCTTCACCACAACAAATGGATAAACAACTACTTCTCCGCGAAGTGACCCTTCAGGAAACTCAGCCGAAAAAATGGTGTCCTGGCTACGTATCGTTTCTCTAAAGTATGTGTCTCGACAAGCAACAATAATCGCAAATTCCGCATGTCCAGATTTGATTACCGCTTCAATTTCAGGGACACTCAAAAAACATTGGACTTCGACAGAAATTCGATTACTTGTAACGTCATTCTCGAAATCTACATCTACCTGTAATTCACCGTCTATGTAGTCATCAACGTCAGGTCGGAGCACCGGATAGGGAAATGCGCGAAGAGGATCAAATTGCATTGGCGATTATCCTCATGGTGCCTTGGAACTCTTCATCAAGTTCAATCTCGACTTCACACCGGCGACCTCCAATAACAGGCAGTCGCGTAAGAATACCATTTTCGACTTCGCCACTAGAGGATGTAGTTACGGACAAGGGATAATTAGTATCTGCGCCTGAGTCCTCGACTTGCAATTTGTAAAGACCGGTGGTCGGTGGAGTGAAAAATATCCTCCGCTTATTCTTCTCCAAGATTACCGAGCGAACATCTCCTAGAGCTACACCATCTTTCTCAGATATCGATTGGGACGAAGCTCCTCCATCCGAACCTTGAGCATTGCCTCCTGTAGATGTATTTGATCCTTTTGTGCCTTCGCCTTCCTCACCATCTCCAGAACCAGAACCGATGCCATCAGCTTCTAGTTGCTCTCCTTCGTCTTCATTCAACGAAATACCGCTACCCGAAAGTCTTCTTGCCGCTTTTGGTTTCAATCGCCTTAGGCGAATTTTGATATTCCCTGTTGGATTTTCCTCAGTTTGTTGTTCATTACCTTCGTTTTCTTCGTCAGCGAAGAAATCTGCCATTTCATCCAAACTAGTTTCATCTGAAACAGGGTCTTTGGCATGACGTTTCAGCATCTCACGTATCCATTTTGATACCTGTGCGAGTGCCTGACGACCTTTGCTTCTTTGAGATGGCTCTAGCCTGTCGAATTCAAACGTATCATGCCGAGGAGGTTCCATACTTCTAAGAAGAGCTTGGCCTTTTTCGTTCTCACATTCGAAGACCGCAACGAAGTCCTTCATATCACCAAAGCGAACCAGCCCCTTCATACGCTCGGTGATAAGCATTCCATTACGTAATACGGCTACGGACTTTGGTAGCCCTTCGCGTACGATGATCCTTAAACTACATTTTCCCAAATGTTGGTTTTTAGGAACACCTAATTTGGCCGAGAAAATTGGACCTAGTATTTAAGTAAGGCGAAATTGCTAACGCCACAAAGTAAGTCAGAATTTCAGTCACATGAATTGTGATGCGCTTATAAAACTGAGAATTTTACAAAGCTTTGTATACCGCCCTTATCCAACTGCCAGTTGGACAAGGGAGTCGAGTTGTGCTGTATTAAAGCAGTAGTTGGATAAGGATTTAACTAAATGCCTAAACAAAACTCGAAAAGGTCAGGGGCTTACATAAACCAATTAACTGGTTACAAAGCATTTATTCCAGCGTCTTTACCACCAAATCCAGAACTGAAAATCGATCTGGAAATGCAAACCTTGTTGTCCAAAGCGGATCGTGCACTAGGACGATTGGATGGTTCAATACAAACGCTCCCAAATCCAGACTTATTTGTACTCATGTATGTCAGGAAGGAAGCTGTTCTGTCTAGCCAAATTGAAGGAACACAATCATCACTAAACGATGTTTTGGATGCTGAAGCAAATATCATGGATGCTAGGCGGCCAAACGATGTAGCGGAAGTCATAAACTATATTGATGCACTAAAGTTTGGTTTGGAAAAACTAAATGAGTTACCTGTTTCGACCAGACTTATAAAACTGATCCACGAGAAACTAATGGATGGAGTTCGCGGTCAAGAGAAAAGCCCAGGAGAAATAAGGCAAACTCAAAACTGGATTGGTCCAGAGGGCTGCACACTTAACACCGCTACTTTTGTTCCACCTCCTCCCCATGAACTAAACGATGCACTCTCAAGACTGGAGCAATTCATTCATGACGAAAGTGAAATTCCATTACTTATCAAGATCGGACTAATCCACGCACAATTCGAAACTATTCATCCATTTCTCGACGGGAATGGACGGGTCGGAAGACTGCTGATTACATTTCTACTTTGCCAAGCTGAAATACTGGTCGCTCCCGTCCTGTACATCTCACACTACTTCAAGTCACATCGTTCAGAATACTATGAGAAACTCCAAGCAATAAGAGATAACGGCGAATGGGAAGAGTGGATCAAATTTTTCCTTACTGGAATTCATACCGTCAGTAATGAAGCGACGGAGACAGCTAGAGATATTGTAACGTTGAGGGAAGAACATCGACAAATTCTCGCGACTAATTTTGGGCGAGGAACGGCCAATGCAATCAAGTTGCTTGAACAGCTTTATAGAACGCCGGTAGTCGATGTGGGGGTAGTAGCAAATTTTTTAGATATGACACATGCGGGTGCAAATCAACTTGTAGCTAAATTTGAAGAAGCTGGAATTTTGCACGAGGTTACAGGACAGAGCAGAAACAGAGCATTTCGATACTCGAAGTATGTGAACTTGTTTTGATACTTTATGATTAAAAGCAATCCGAAAAATTGTACTAAAGGAAAATTCTTGACAATTCTGCATTGTTAAGAGTATACCGCGCCTATGACAGGCCGCGGAAAAATAACGCAAAATCAACCTGTTAATAGAACCTCTCAAAAATTAATAGATACTCGTGATGAAGTTTGGACGACTTCGCGGATTAAATATGAACTGGAATTACGCGGGTATTCACTCTCTTCTTTAAGTAGACAAAACGGACTTCATTCAAGTGCATGTGGCCTTGCTCTAAAAAAGCACTGGCCCAAGTTCGAGAGAATTATTGCAGACGCTCTCGATATTTCATGCCCGTCACAGATATTCCCAGATCGTTATGGCCCAGACAGGTTGCCCATCAAATACAACAGCATGAACGGCAACCAAAATGCACTCAAAAGGAAATCGAAATGATGTCACACAATTTAACTCTGTGCGTTTTGGCTACACTGTTTATAGCTTCTTGCTCATCAACTACAGGTAACACCAGTTCGGCTACCGCTACACCTGAACAGACCAACGTTTCAACGCGGTATTCTCAACTTAACGGAAGTCAAATTCGCGCAATCATTATCGGGAATTCTCTTGTCGGGACCTCCAATAACTTTCCTCAAATAGGCAAGATTGAGTTTGCTGTATTTTACGCACCGGATGGTACTGAGAAAGACAGACTGAAGTTTCTACGTGGTGGGAATATTGATCGTTCGACCGGCACTTGGACAATTGCCGATGAGCAAGAAGGCATTCTCTGTGGAACTGCTGCGAAGCGCAATCAAGGTAAGGCACGTTGTGCTCGTATCTTTGTTTTGAATGACCAGTTCCGATCTATACCAGTCGAACCTGGACGCAAAGGTGTAACCGGTCGGATCGTTTCCGGCGATTTGGTGCAGTAGTTCATTTCATGCATTTCCATATTTTAATGCTATGAGTTTTGAACATAGTTCCTGGTCATTAACCTTGTGTTCCCACAAGGTAACTAGTTCATTTAGCATTTCACCAAG
>CAZEPF010000072.1:0-13882 GCA_964514045.1 uncultured Rhizobiaceae bacterium
GAGCACAAACGCCACGGCGTTCAAACGGTTCAATCCAAGACAGATACGCTCTAGCACAATAAATTCAGCACCCGCCGGAAACCCAGCGGGTGCTTTTTTATATCTACTGTTTAAGTGGTTCTAGGGCAGAAGCACTCTTAGCAAGCCGCACAAGGTTGATGAATTCAGACCGATATCCAAATTGATCATCACCCTTACCTGATTGAGCAAGCTCGATAATGTCATCATGCCCATAAGAACCTGTATATTGCCCACCTCTCAAGAGTTGACCAAAGGCTGCAACACTAGCAGCAAATCGCGTATCATCAGAGGCTGCATCAGCACTGCTCACTTCATCGCCAGCTGTTAGCGCACGTGTAATCAGTTTACTCGTATCACTACCTGGTAATTTGTAGCGCATCTTTAGAAATCCATATTCATTCAAGGACGATGCATTCGTATTTTCTGCTTGCTCTTCACCGTAGCGCAATCCGTCAACAAGCTTTGCGTCAGAGCCAACAGGCGTGATCTCGTAAAGAGCCGTAACCGTATGCCCCGCGCCGATATCACCGGCATCAACCTTATCATTGTTGAAATCTTCACGCTTAAGCGCGCGCGTTTCATATCCAATTAGGCGATATTCACTCACCAGTGATGGGTTGAACTCGACTTGAAGTTTCACATCATTGGCAATGGGGAACAGGGTAGAGCCAGCCTCTTCAACCAACACTTTGCGCGCTTCGGATAAAGTGTCGATGTAACTCGCATTACCATTTCCGTTTTGCGCCAAAGTCTGCATCAATTGGTCATTATAATTCCCACGACCAAACCCTAGAACCGAGAGAGAAACCCCCGTATCCCGCTTGCGCTCAATGTAGGATTTCAACTCATCTGGATTGGCAATACCAACATTAAAATCGCCATCGGTTGCAAGGATCACACGGTTGATACCATTATCCTTAAAGTTTGCTTCTGCCAACCCATAGGCTTGACGAATACCTTCTGCACCTGCCGTTGAACCTCCTGCATTCAGCCGATCAAGTGCTGCTAGGATCTTACCCTTTTCACTTGCCTTGGTAGGCTCGAGCGCAGTCCCTGCACTGCCTGCGTAAGTGACAATGGAAACCGTATCCGTTGGCTTTAGGTTTGAAAGCAGCAGTTTAAACGCATTTCTTAGAAGAGGCAGTTTATTCTCAGCGTTCATAGAACCCGACGTATCAATCAGGAATACGAGATTGCTATCTGGCACTTCGGCACGCTCAACCTCATAGCCTTTAATACCGATAGACAAGAGCTTCGTGCCCTCGTTCCAAGGTGTCGGCATAATTTCTATATTCGCATTGAATGGCTCGGACTTATCCGCAGGCACTTCATACTGGTAATCAAAATAATTGATCAGCTCCTCAACCCGAACGGCATCTGCCTGTGGCAATACATTATTATTCAGCGATGACCGCATGAACGAATAAGACGCCGTATCCACATCCGCAGAAATAGTAGAAACAGGGTCTTCTTTTGTAACCTTCACAGGGTTGGTTTTAATCTCTTCAAACTTGTCTCTGCCCTGATCGCTGTATTGGAGCGCGATACTATCAATTGGTGAGGGAGAAACCTTCACATTTCCAGAAGTTCGGAGTTTCTTGGTTGCAAAACTGCGAACCTGTCCATGTGCAGATGCACCCTCACCTGACTGTTTATAGGAATTGGTGACAGGGGCCGATAGCTGACCAAGAGGAGCTGATTCACGCCTCACACTAGGTTCAGGAGACACAGCCAGATCTTGTGCAACCTGACTGTTGTCAGCTTCTTCTTGCAAAACCGGCTTTGCTTGGCGTTCTTGTACAGCTTCCAATTCTGTCTTTGCTGGCTCGACAGATTCAGGTGCTGATGACGAAACTCCACTTGGCAAATCTCTTAGCAGGTCCGCAATATTTGGCCCCATCAACATCAAACCGAGCACGGCCACACTTGCACCACCCGCAAGAGAAAGGTTTTGTTTTGTAACGATAGAATTCATGAAATCTCTCCAATTAAACGGAACAGGTTTTCTGTTCCTTTGTTTAGTTGGACGTTTCTCATCAGCTACATCTTGGGAAGTTTCTGAATTTTTTTTGTCTTCAAAAGCAGAGATCGCTGCAGAGATTGCTTCTGCCTTCGCTTCTTCGCGCGGCTTCACATCGCTTTGACGCGCAAACATATCTTCAAGACTGTTAGATTCTTTGCTCATACTTCCTGCCTTGCAATGGTTCGAAGCGCGTTCTTCATTTCACTCATGCGCCACGAAACTGTGCCTTCTTTAATGCCTAATACGTCAGCAGCTTCGGCTTGACTGAGGCCTTCCCCGACAACCAGAATTCCTGTTTCACGCAGATCATCTGGCAATTGGTTGAACATCTCTTCCAGCAGTTCCAGATCACGCTTTGCGGCTGCTTCCTCGCCACGACGTAGATCCTCAACATCAATAAATGCACGAGCAACCCTATTGGCGGTGGCTTGTCGGCGCCTTGCGTCTTTTGCCCGATTAACCACCAGCGTATAAAGCCAGGTCGTAAATGCAGCGTCACCACGATAGCTTCGCAACTTATCAACAAGTGAAACGCAAACCTCTTGGGTTAAGTCTTCCGCTTCTTCACGATGGCCTAGAAACCTGAATGCCACACGAAAAATACGGTCGTAATGACGCTCCAGCAATTGCTGAAACGCATCGCGGTCCCCTTGCGCTGCATGTGCAGCAAGCTGTTTATCTCCGGCTTCCTTGGCCAAGGCATTTTCCCGGTTATTTTTTTGACTATATCTTCTTAGACGCGCGACAACGGCAATTCCTTGGCAAAATATAAAATAAATTTCTGCTTTGGAAAAATAGCCTCAATTTCACGCGGTCACTGTTAATAGTATGCATTTCGCATTACATAGAACAAATGTCGAACCCGTTTGATTCAATCCCAGATGACGAAGGTATTCCACCGCGCGCAGAAGGTGGCATTGCCGCACGCGCAATGGCCGCCAATCGCGGGCATAACACGCCGGACTTTTTCGAGGGTCTGAACGCAGAGCAAATGGATGCAGTGCAGTCGCTGGACGGGCCATTGCTGGTCTTAGCAGGTGCTGGAACGGGCAAGACGCGCGTTCTAACCACTCGCATTGCTCATATTCTCGCAACAGGCCGCGCCTTCCCCTCTCAAATCCTTGCGGTAACCTTTACCAATAAAGCCGCGCGCGAGATGAAAGAGCGTATCGGCCGTATGGTTGGCGAGGCCGTTGAAGGAATGCCATGGCTTGGAACCTTCCACTCGATTGGCGTAAAAATACTGCGGCGTAATGCAGAACTGGTCGGCTTAAAGTCGGACTTCACCATTCTGGATACGGACGACCAAATCCGCCTGTTGAAACAATTGATCCGCGCCGAGGGCATTGACGATAAACGATGGCCTGCCCGCACACTGGCTGGCCTGATTGACGGATGGAAAAACAAGGGTCTCGCGCCTGATCAAATTCGTGAAGGCGATGCGCGCTCCTTTGCAGATGGTCGTGGTCGCGAACTTTACCAGCAATATCAGGACCGGCTAAAAATTCTCAATGCGTGTGATTTTGGTGATCTGCTTACCGAGACCATTCGTCTGTTCAAAGAAAATCCGGATGTATTGGCCGAGTTCAATCGCAAGTTCAAATACATTCTGGTTGATGAGTATCAAGACACCAATGTCGCCCAATATATGTGGCTGAGATTGCTCGCACAGAACCCTTCTTCATCAAGTGATCAAACTGAGGATACGGTTTCGGAAAACAAGCCCCAAACAACACCACCCAATATTTGCTGCGTCGGTGATGACGACCAATCCATCTATGGATGGCGCGGTGCGGAAGTTGACAACATTCTTCGATTTGAAAAAGATTTTCCAGGCGCGAAGGTCATTCGACTGGAGCGCAATTATCGTTCAACCGAACATATTCTGGGAGCAGCAGGTCATCTGATCGCCAACAATGAAGGGCGATTGGGAAAAACTCTGTTCACAGAACACTCCGACCCTGATGCGTCTAAAGTCATCGTATCTGCCGGATGGGACTCAGAAGAAGAAGCCCGCTCCATTGGCGATGAGATCGAAGCGCTTCAAACCAAAGGCCATGCGCTCAACGAGGTAGCCATCCTTGTTCGAGCCTCTTTCCAGATGCGGGAGTTCGAAGACCGCTTTGTAACAATGGGGCTGAACTACCGCGTGATTGGCGGCCCCCGCTTTTATGAGCGTATGGAAATTCGAGATGCCATGGCGTATTTCCGCGTGGTGTGCCAACCCGCAGATGATCTGGCATTCGAGCGCATCGTCAATACGCCCAAGCGTGGCATTGGTGACGCAACCCTGCGTGTTATCCATGACAATGCACGTGCGCGTTGCATTCCACTTACCATGGCTGCCCGAGAATTGACCGAAACCGAAGATTTAAAGCCCAAGGTCAGGGCAACACTCAAAACACTTATGGCAGATTTTGACCGCTGGCGCGGACAGATTACAGCCCTCCCCCATACGGAACTTGCAGAGATCATTCTGGATGAATCCGGCTATACAGAATTCTGGCAAAATGACCGATCCGCCGAAGCACCGGGCCGATTGGAAAACTTGAAAGAACTCATCCGCTCCATGGAAGAGTTTGATAGCCTTCCCGGTTTTCTGGAGCATGTCAGCCTAGTGATGGACACGGACAATAACGCAGACCTTGATGCCGTGTCGCTCATGACGCTTCACTCCGCCAAAGGGTTGGAGTTTGACACAGTCTTCTTACCCGGTTGGGAGGAAGGCTTGTTTCCGCATCAACGCTCACTTGACGAGGGCGGGCGCACAGGGCTCGAAGAAGAACGCCGCCTCGCTTATGTTGGCATCACACGCGCGCGTCAACGTTGTTACATCTGGTTTGTTTCCAACCGCCGCATTCACGGTTTATGGCAAGCTTCAATTCCATCGCGTTTTGTAGATGAATTACCCCCCGCCCATGTAGAGGTTAGCGAACAACAATCCTCCTACGGCGGCTATGGTTCAAACCGTATGGGCGGTAGTTATGGTGCAAGCAGGTTCGATAATGTCGACACATTCGACAGCGGCTACACCAGCCCCGGCTGGCAACGCGCCAAGGGAAAGCAAGGCTTTACCGAAAGCGATAACCGCTGGGGCAATCGCTCAGGCCCAAAAACATCCAGCGAGAAATGGGGCCAAGGCGGCAAGGTAATTGACGGCCAACTCATTGCTTCATCGGTTGGAACCTCATCCAATTTCACGGTGGGTGACCGCGTCTTTCACCTCAAATTTGGCAATGGCAACGTCGCCTCTATTGATGGCAATAAACTTACAATTGACTTCGACAAAGCAGGCCAAAAACGCGTCTTGGATAGTTTTGTAGAGAGTGTTTAAGATCGAAACACGCGAGATAAAACAGATTGAATAAAACTGTATATCTCCTACCCCTCACCACGCTCAGTCCATGCCATCACAAATAGCGTGGCGAAGGACAGGACAGCAAAGCCACCAACCAGCGGCAGTATTGTTTCATTATACGCAGCACCAATTGCCCAGCCAAACGGAAGCGAGATGAACGTGGAAAAAGCGCCGTTCACCGCAGCACCCAGTCCAGCCATATAACCGACCGGTTCCATAGCCATCGCATTGAAATTACCAATTAGAATCCCGAGGCAGAAAAACGCGACCAACAGCCAAGTCATGAAAGTCCAGAAATCTGGAACACCACCCACAAGCACCCCATAGATAAAAAACATCAAGGAAGTAATCGATAGGGCAATTAATGCCATTTGGCTCAGATACCGCATCCCATATTTCATAACGAGTAAAGAATTGATCACACTGGAAACACCGATTGCCAAAGCTGCGATGCCGAAATATATCGCGAACAAATCACCAGTTTGATAAATGTCCTCAAAAATCTGCTGCGCAGAATTTAAGTACCCCACAAACGCGCCAAAGATCAGTCCGGAGCAAATCATATATCCTGTCAAAGCACGATAGGAAAATGCTTCGACGATACCCAGCCACACGCTTGTGAACGTAAACACCCGCGTGTCCTCGCTTTTCAGGGTTTCAGGCTGACGCAGCGCAAACCAGATGAACGCAAGCACCGCAACAACCAGTAACATACCAAAAATTGCAGGCCATTCTGCAAAGGTTAAAATGCCTTGCCCGATCGCAGGCGCAATTGCAGGAACAATAATAAAGATCGCCATGACGATGGACATTATCCGCGCCATGCTGCGCCCCTCATAACCGTCACGCACCAACGCAATGCCAACGATACGCGGTGCTGCCGCACCCAAGCCTTGCAAGACACGTCCTACCAGCATGAGAGTGTAATTATCTGTCACCATCGAAATCAGACATCCGGTAATAAAGATGATGTAACCAAGATAAATGATCGGTTTTCTACCAAAGCAATCAGAAAGCGGACCTGCCGCAATCTGTCCAAAGGCAAACCCCAAAAACATACTGCTTATAACAAGCTGAGCATCATTGGGGTTTTCCAGTTCAAAATCCCGCGCAATATCATCAAGCGCTGGAAGCATTGCATCAATCGATAGCGCCAGAATGGAGATCATAAACGCCAGAAGCAGAACAAATTCTGCCAACGACAATGGCTTATTGGGAGTAGAAGCATGGGACGTCATATCGACACCACTATGCCAATAGTTGAGATCCCGCAAGCGTAGTGATTATCGGTGAACTTTCACCTAAATCAGCGCAAAAAAGAGGCCGCCTAAAAGGCAGCCTCTCAGGTTTACAGAATGTCGAGAAGGTTATTCAGCAGCAAACTGGTTCATTGTGTTGTCTTCACCAGCAGCAAGCAGTGCAGCTTCGCCAGCGAAGTATTCTTTATGGTCATCGCCCATATCTGAACCGGCCATGTTTTGGTGCTTCACGCAAGCAATACCCTGACGGATTTCTTTGCGCTGTACGCCAGCAACATAACCCAACATGCCTTGATCACCGAAATATTCTTTCGCTAGATTGTCTGTAGACAATGCAGCTGTGTGATAGGTCGGCAATGTGATGAGGTGGTGGAAAATACCACACAGGCGAGAACCATCAGCCTGGAACGTACGGATACGCTCATCAGCCTCAACACCAAGATCAGTTGCATCATAATCTACGCTCATCAGACGATCACGATCATATGCAGATACATCTTTGCCCTCTTCGGACCATGCATCATACACCTGCTGGCGGAAGTTTAATGTCCAGTTGAAGGAAGGCGAGTTATTATAAACAAGCTTTGCGTTTGGATGCACCTTGCGGATCTCGTCCACCATTCCACCGATCTGACCAACATGAGGCTTTTCAGTTTCAATCCAGAGAAGGTCGGCACCATTATCAAGAGAGGTGATGCAATCAAGCACACAACGATCAGCACCTGTACCCTCTTTGAACTGGAATAGGTTGGAAGGAAGACGCTTAGGACGCATCATCTTGCCACCCTGGTTGATGACAACATCGCCATTGCCAAGATTATCAGCAGTTACTTCTTCACAATCCAAGAACGAGTTGTACTGATCACCAAGGTCACCAGGTGTTTTGGAGAATGCGATCTGCTTTGTAAGACCAGCACCCAGAGAATCCGTACGCGTTACAATCACGCCGTCTTCAACACCCATTTCCATGAATGCGTAACGACATGCGCGAATTTTTGCGAGGAAGTCCTCGTGCGGAACCGTAACTTTACCGTCCTGGTGTCCACACTGCTTTTCGTCAGAAACCTGATTTTCGATTTGAAGGGCACATGCACCTGCTTCAATCATTTTCTTGGCAAGAAGGTATGTTGCTTCCGCGTTACCAAAACCCGCATCAATGTCTGCAATCACAGGAACAACGTGTGTTTCGTGATTGTCGATTTTGCTCTGAATTTCAGCTGCTTTGTTTGTATCGCCAGCATCACGTGCCGCATCAAGCTCACGGAACATTCCGCCCAATTCGCGCGCATCAGCCTGACGCAGGAATGTGTAAAGCTCTTCGATCAATGCAGGAACAGATGTTTTCTCATGCATGGATTGGTCAGGGAGAGGACCAAACTCAGAACGAAGTGCTGCAACCATCCAACCAGAAAGGTATAGGTAGCTGCCTTTGGTTGTTTCAAAATGCTTTTTGATCGAGATCAGTTTCTGCTGACCGATAAATCCATGCCAGCAACCCAATGACTGAGTGTACTTGGAAGAGTCTGCATCATAATCCGCCATGTCCTGACGCATAATTTTTGCAGTATATTTGGCAATATCCAAACCAGTTTTGAATTTGTTTTGCAGACGCATACGCGCCACGCTCTCAGCAGAAATTGCATCCCAACTGGAACCGTTAGACTTGATGACCTCTTCAGCCGCAGAGATTTCTTGTACGTAGGACATTGCGCATCCCTTTCAAAATGTGAGTATTTACTTTTTGAGTTCTAGTCAGCGCCGTTGCAAAGAAGGTATTGCAAGCCTGACCGTGTGGGTACGCGTATAGTTCAAAACTAAACGTTGTCCTACGATTCAATGGCGTGATGCAGGATTTATCTGCAAGTTTGTAAAGAATTTTCACAAAAACAAGGTGCTCTTTGTAAATTTTGTAAATAATTATATACTTGATTGATCATTGGCGGCAGTGATTACATGATTGAAATGGATTAGGATCAGGACTCATTAATTAGCACGCTAACCTTGAATATTTTACCTCACATAATCATCGCAATTTTAGCACTAGGACTGAACACAAGTTCTGCGTTCTCCTTTGGCACAATTCAATTTCTGAAACAGAACTCAGAACACGAAGTTATCACCCGATCAGCGCTCGAATGCAGAGGTGTAAAACAGAAATACAGATGTATGGAGCCGCTCACTATGGACGGACTTGCAGGCAAGCAGGGAACATTTGGCGCGATTGGTGCAGCAGATCGGGGAAAACGCATCTTTCAGTTTTTTGCCCATTGCAGCGGTGGAGACTATCTGGATGAACCCGATTATCCCCGCACGTTAGATACGGCACAAAAAGCATTATTTGCCTGTAGAAATTATATTCTCGGCAACATGCAACTGGCGATTAAAGAAGCAGGCAAGCTGGTCAACAAGCAGGACCAGCTTAATCGTGGCCAGATTAGCATCAATATACCCTGCGGATTTGCCGATAACCTCGAGAACAGAGCAAAATGTCTGGTGCTCAAATATTTCGGCTTAGCACTTCACGCCACGCAGGATTTCTATGCTCACACCAATTGGGTGGATATCCCTGATTTATCAAAACCCGTTGGCAGAAATAATCCTCCAGGCCTTGGCAAACGTGGCCCCTCTCCCTTCCTCAACTTACGAGTAAGCAATCCTGTATTTCCAGAAGGCCTTTTATCAGGCTGCGGTGATCTGGATGGCTCCAACGATCGCGAGGGTGGATGCTTTTCAGAAACCGGAAAATTACGCCTTGGGCACAGCATCTTCAATAAAGACACAGGCCGTATTGAGCCCACTATCGGCAAGGGAACCACACCACGCGGCGCAATCAATGATAATTTTCGCCACGCAGTAGAGGCTGCCATTCTGGATACAACCAGCAAATGGCTTACTCTGCATGACTCGTTGATCGATACGTATGGAAATACAAAAGGTCGATTGATAATCTGCGCAATAACAAACGATGAACCGCTCAAAACCTGCAAATAAGGCGGCCAAAATGACCGCCCATCAGCTTTACGCAGAGGTTGGTTCAAAAACGTAGCCATTGCCATCTTTTTTGATCTTACCGGAATTCGGGAAACCAAAGTGATAGCCAGCAATTGTCATATCATCAGCAACTGCCTGCGCAACCACGTCCTTGCGTACTTTGGTTGCAAGGTCCTTATCCGCATCAAATGATAGCTGCCAATCCAGATTGGTAAGAAACAGCGCTGGCAGATTGATGACATCACCAATCAACATGGCTTGCTCGCTTCCAGAAGAAAGCTGGAATGCCGTATGGCCCGCGGTATGGCCAAACGTATTCACCGCTGTCATGCCCGGCGCCAGTTCTTGACCACCAGAGTATTGCGTTACATTTTTCCAATTAGGAAATGTCGCTTGAATGCGTTGCGCAAGACCGCGTCTTCCCTCGGGAAGCTTTTCGATGAGGCAGGGATCAGTCCAGAATTTGTATTCGGTTTCACCCACAATAATCTCCGCGTTTGGAAAAACTTGTTCGTTGGAACCCTTTTGCATCAATCCAAAAATGTGATCAGGATGAAAATGCGAAACAACAACCTTATCAATCTTATCAGGTGCCAGACCTGCATCCGCCATCGCTTTTGAACCAAGCCCAGCTGTCGGCGCAAGCTGCGACCCAGTTCCGGCATCTAACAATATAGTATTGCCACCTGTTTTGATTGCTGTGAAAGCAAACTCAATGGGTACAAAACCATCATCAAGGCCTGCTTCACGAAGAGCAGCTTTCGTCTCATCTACACTGGCACCTTTTACAAATGACGGATCATGCGGCTTTTCCCATTTACCGTCATATATCGAGATAACCTCGATATCCCCAACCTTCCAAGAGTAATAGCCCTTCTCCCGAACATCTGCAGCTAAGGCAGAAGGCAGGAATGAAAGCGAGCCTGTAAGACCAAGAGCAGAAACCCCTGCCGCACTTGCCAAGACATCACGTCGGGACGGATTAGAAATTAACTTAGTCATTGGTATCTCCAACTACAGAATTTCAAATTTATGCTGATTGATGTTGACCGTTGAACCATAAGTAGGTCAACAATGCGGCCTACCAACTTTTTGCACAAATCCGTGAAATCGACCCATGAAGTACACTCCAGAAAACCCAGCCCCAAGCGATGCACAAGCACGAAAAGAAATCGAGCCTGTTATCTGCTACCCGATCAATACCTTGGCGCCGCATGATCACGAATTTTATGGCAACGCGCGCAAAGAACTTGAATTGATTGACGAAGTAATCGTCGCACCGCGTGATGCAAACACCTTCCATGTCCCTGCCGGACATTTCTTTAGAATTGTATCCATCGAAGGCTCACAGGTAGGCGATCTCAATCTGTGGAATGCGGATAATATCGAAGAGCGTTTCTTCTCTGGCAAAGCACGTGCACTTCACGGAACTCATTTATCAACAGGTGACAAGATGTGGTCGAACCTGCCCCATCTGCGCGCCATGGCAACCATCACCCATGACACATTAGACTGGTATGGTTTCGATGAGTTTGGTGGCAGTGTTCATGATGTGATCGGCACACGGTGCGATCCCTATACAAACACGATCTTGAATGGCACGAACTATCACCATTGCTGTCACTCAAACCTGACACGCGCACTAGCAAGTGAATTGGGAACATCTCTTGAGGAAGCAGAACGCCATGTCCATGATGTGCTAAACGTCTTCATGTGTACGGGATTCACCCATGACACGAAGCAATATTTTATGAAGGCAAGCCCAGTCAGGCCCGATGACTATCTGGAGTTTTTTGCCGAAATCAATCTGCTTGGCGGATTATCGGCCTGCCCTGGCGGGAATTGCAGCGCTTCACACTCTTCAGAAGACGCAAAATGCTACCCGTTAAAGGTCGAGATTTATCGCCCTACACAAGATGCACTAAAAGGCTGGCAACCTCCATCCATCAATTCATATGATGGTACGCATGGTATGTAGGATCAGTATGGATTGGATAATGAGCGTCATGCACCCTTAACGGGCTACATACAGGCTTTGTCCAGCCTTGATGACATAAGGTTCTTTCAAACCATTCAAGCGGGCAAGTTCGTTAGTTTTCAACCCATGACGCAGGGCAATCCCGAATAGCGTATCACCTGTTTTAACAATGACACTCACGCGATCGGTACCAGAAGATACGCCCGGATTTAGATCAGAATTTTTACGGATCAACGACAAAACTGACGGCTCTGATTGCGCCTGCGGGGCAGACGCATTATCAGAGTTGGATACAGGTTCTGATGTAGCAATCGCACCAGTGATGGTTTGATCAATTCCAAAATTATCTGTTGGTTGATCCAGTGATGCAAGAGCTTCCCGTTTTGACGCGGTTAAAGCAATGCTTCGCGCCTGCGCCTCACGCCAATTAGATTGGCTTTCATCCGTTCCACCATGGCCAGACATGATCGAATTGATCAGCAATCCTGCGCCGACAAATACAACAGCACCTGATAAAATTCTGGATGATAGGGTAAGTGAGTTTTTCATAACGCAGTTACATTCGCACGGATGAGTAAATGCGGAGTAAACATAGTTTTAACCATAACCCGCCCCAAACTTCGCGCAGCAAATATCGCACCTTAAAGAAAGCCGGATTATGAAATGCAGCACAGAAAACAGATGTTATTGTGTCGGGCAGATAGCGCAGCCATTGCCATCATTGCAATCGTAGTGGTAACCAATGCAAGTACAGGATTCAGTGCCACACCGGATAACAAAACGATGGGCTAGACTTTACCCGTCGCGGTTCGAGCACACGTAAAAATCTAATCAGAATGCTAAGGTCGGATGCTTCAAGTCTTATTGAGCAACTGACCGAGATCGAAAGGAAGCCTAATGAAAATGATCATGGCTATTATCCAACCTCATAAACTGGACGCCGTGCGTGAAGCACTGGGAGAGGTTGGGGTTGAAGGGCTAACCGTATCTGAAGTGAAAGGATATGGCAGACAA
Source organism: uncultured Rhizobiaceae bacterium (assembly GCA_964514045.1). Lineage (GTDB taxonomy): Bacteria > Pseudomonadota > Alphaproteobacteria > Rhizobiales > Rhizobiaceae > JAALLB01. Next base: position 12,645 of record CAZEPF010000072.1, read on the forward strand.
AAGGGACACACGGAAATCTATCGTGGCACCGAATACGCCATGCACTATTTGCCAAAACTGAAGCTTGAAGTAGCTGTTAAATCATCTGTTGTGGAAGATGCAATGGAAGCCATTCAAACATCTGCGGGAGCCGGAAAAATCGGCGATGGCAAGATATTCGTTTTTGATCTGGAAAACGCCCTACGCATTCGAACTGGCGAACAGGGGGATGAAGCGCTTTAGGTTTCTTGAACAAAAACCGTTCCACGAAGATTAAAGCCTACCTTCTTTTTGTGGCTCCAACCATTACCTGAGAACTGGACGAACGTAATGCAACAGACACGCTTGTTTGCTGAGACAGATGCCCAAACTGCGAAAAGCCTGCTGTCAATCTATGAAGTAGCGTTTGAAGACGATGGCTTTCCAGTGTCGGCCTTTGATCAACTGCAAGATGATCTGCAATGGAATCTGTCAGTCTATACACCGACAGAAAACGTAGAGAACACACTGGAGCGCATGAAAACCCTTGCGCATGAAAACAACATACAAGTTGAGTTCGAGCAAGAACTGTTGCCAGAGATTGATTGGGTTGCAGAAACCTTGCGTGATCTTCATCCAGTGCGTGCTGGAAACTTTGTCATTCATGGCAGCCATGAACCAAACGCTCCGCAGCCCCATGAATACGGCATTATGATTGATGCGGGACTTGCTTTTGGTACCGGTCATCATGGCACCACAGCCGGATGCTTGGATATCCTGACCAAAGTTTCAAAACGCAGGAAGTTTTTCAACGCACTGGATTTAGGGACAGGCTCTGGCGTGCTCGCAATTGCGATCGCCAAATCTCATCCTGCTAAAGTACTTGCGAGTGACATCGACCCTGTCGCAACAATTACCGCAAAAGAAAACTCTCGCATTAATGGCACCGCCAAGGATATCGAGTGCATCACAGCAGCCGGATTGGGCAACCGCCGCTTTCGTGAACAAGGGCCGTTTGACTTAATCATTGCAAATATTTTAGCCCGCCCGTTGCAATCCATGGCAACGGACATTGCCGATCATATGAGCCAAAACTCGGCGCTAATTCTATCAGGGTTATTACCCCATCAAAAAGCACCAATAGTCGCCCGCTTTCGCCAGCAAGGACTAATGCTACAGCGTGCCTATATCCGTGACGGATGGCTTACGATCTGGATGGAAAAATACTAGAGCGTGTCTGTCTTGGATTGCATCGATTTGATGGGTTGGATTTTTGATTT
>CAZEPF010000073.1:0-13655 GCA_964514045.1 uncultured Rhizobiaceae bacterium
CATGTAATTGGAAGTCGAGGACTGCATGATGCCTTCAATGTTATTGAGGGTTATCAGTTTACGCTTCATTTGATGTGGAATCCGTCTGCTTTTTACGGAGTTCTCAATCTAATTGGATTACCTCTTGTGTGGTTTCATGCCTGTCTTGGATGGCACAATTGGCTCAGCTTAAAGCCTTGGTATCCTCGAGTGAAGCCTTGGGCATTTGCCTTTGCAATTCTTCTCCCCACGCTTGCATTAGCCGGATATATATCCGCAACGCTAAGGGTATTGCGATATGGGCGAAGTGAAAAATGGGTGGCGCGCCTGTTTGAGAAATACACGGATCAGTTGCCGGCATTTGGTAAATTTGTACAAACATGGGAAACCATAATTTGGATTGGTACTCCAGCAATGATTTTCTCAGCTCTGCTGGTTAGGTTATTACTGCGATTTATGCTCGCGCGTAGGTCGAATAAAAGCATCGAGTATCGCGATGTAGATTTCACTCGAAAGCATGAAGTGCCCATTGTTTCCGGTGCAACATTACTTGAACAAATCACAATGGCCAATGTATCTCATGCCTCTGTTTGTGGTGGGCGTGGGCGCTGTTCAACATGTCGTATACGCGTAGATAGCGGTTTAGAAAATCTGCTGCCGCCTAGTTCTGCTGAGTTAAAAGTGTTGCGGCGTATTAAAGCACCAGACGATGTTAGGCTGGCGTGTCAGATCATGCCTAGCAACCCAATTTCTGTAACGGCTTTATTGCCGCCTACTGCAGTTGCTGCGGACGCAACTTTGGTGGAAAGAAACCGAGGCGGCGAAGAACAGGAAATTGCAGTTCTGTTCGCAGATATCCGTCAATTCACGAAGCTTTCTGAACGCCAATTGCCTTATGATACAGCTTTCATCCTCAACCGATATTTTGAAGCAATGGGCCGTGCCATCGAACAAGAGGGTGGGCACATCGATAAGTTTATCGGAGATGGCGTTATGGCACTCTTTGGTGTAGATGAACCCGTTCACGTAGGCGCAAGACGTGCCATTAGATCTGCCGTGCAAATGTCGCGTGAGTTACAAAGGCTAAACGAAAAACTACGCGGGGAATTGGGTTCGGATTTGCGGATTGGGATTGGAATTCATTCGGGAACCGCAATCGTCGGCAAGATGGGATATAGCCGCGCTGTTGGACTAACCGCAATCGGAGATGTGGTAAATACGGCCAATCGTTTGGAAAGCCTGACGAAAGAATTTGGCGCTCAACTTATCGTCTCTCAGAAAACAGAAAAACTAGCTCGTGCAGACTTATCTGCTTATGAAGCTAATAGCGTTGAAATAAGGGGCAGGGCACAACCACTGGCTATTAAGGTAATTCAGTCAGCGTTGGATATTTCTCACGTACTAGAAGAACCAATCGCCAAAAAACAGGAAGTGAGTTGAGTTAAGGGCTAAGTCTAGTTTCTTGCTTTTAAGAGCTCTGCTTTCTTCACCAGCATTTGCGCCTGGCGAATATTAGCCGCATCAATCATACGGCCTTCAAAAGTAACAGCACCGCGTCCTTCAACAGCAGCCTCTTCCATGGCTTTAAGAATTTTTTGTGCGTGCTCAACTTCCTCAACCACTGGTCCCATAATGCTATTTGCAAGAGTAATTTGTGAGGGGTGAATGGCCCACTTGCCTTCACATCCTAGTGCTGCGGCGCGTTTCGCAGATGCTATATAACCATCCTGATCAGAGAAATCGCCATAGGCAGAATCAACTGGACGCAATCCGTTTGCTCGGGCTGCAACAACAATTGCAGACAGTGCGTGGTGGTGATGGTCACCTAAATAGGTTCGTCTATGTCCTGTGTCGTCGGCGCTCGATAAAACAGCATAGTTCTCGTTTGTGCCACCAATATGAGTGGTCTGAGCATGGATAGAAGCGGAATAATCTCCTGCTCCAAAATGCAAAGACTCAAGTCTTGGGCTGGCTTTTGCGATCTCGGTTATATTTTGCAAACCCATCGCTGACTCAATCAATGCCTCAATACCAATGCGGTCTTTGAAACCTTGTGAAGCCTCAATTTGAGTGAGCAACATGTCGACAGCGTAAATATCCGCAGCGCAACCCACTTTCGGGATCATCACAAGATCAAGTTTACTGCCGCAAGCCTCCACCACGTCAATCAGGTCGCGATACATATAATGAGTATCCAAGCCATTCACTCGATAGGAAACGGATTTATTTTTCCATTCCTTTTCGTTGATTGCGGCAATTACATTTTGGCGAGCCCCGCTTTTTTGGTCGGGCGAAACCGCATCCTCCAGATCAAGAAACACGATATCTGCGTCACTATCAGCTGCCTTATCTACCATTCTGCTTTGATTAGCAGGAACTGCAAGTTCACTTCTGTTGAGGCGGGGAGGTACGGGAGTGATCTGGGTAAAACTCATATCAGGACCTAATTTGGAACCAAAACTTCAACGTCCGTATTGTATCCGGCTTTGACCTCAAAATCTTCGCTGTAAACAGAATCGCTATGCTTAGCGATTGCGGTGTAATTACCCTCAGCAAGAACAAGAGTAGGAAATGTACTTGTGCTTTCCTGAATGACTTCGCCATTTTCTGTTAGTATTGACCAAGCCGTATCTGCAACCGCATCGCCACCTGCGGAGCGCACCAACCGGAAGGTGAGAATGGATGCACGGTGTTGAAGGCTTGCCTCAGTTAGCTTGCCTAGGCGCACGCGTAAATCTGCCCGAACAGAAGCGTTTAGATCACCAAAGCGAGAAACAACATGATACGTGCCAACGGGAAAGGCGATAATTTCATCGGGCTTTACGTTACGAGCAAGAAGCTTACGATTACCATTCTGTAAAAGTTCTTCTTCATAGATATCAAAACGTAGCATCCGCTTAGGAATAGGAACATTTCCGGTAGCGGTTGCCCCAAGTTTTAATCCACCCGCATTGAGTGCGAATTCTTCTTTAAGCGCGGAATTATCCACTGTGATTTTTTTAATAGCTCCCGCATGGCCAAATGCTGCGTGTACAATGTATTCACCGGGTTCAATATCAAAAGCTTTTGACCCGCCAAATGAATAGACCAATTCTTTAAGGTCAGAAGCACCTGCAACATTTGATGAATAAATGCGCCACTCTACGCCATCTTTGATAACGGGGCCTTCAGCGGTTAAACGGGCTTGCAACAAAATGCGTTGTTTTTGTTGAGCATGGGCGCTCGCCACAATTATGAAGCCTGCAAATGCAATCAGAAAGAGTCGTACTAATCTCATGCCTTATCCTGTGAACAGATCGTCACCTAATATCAAGCTGAATTCCATGTTAAATTCAAGGCGTGATGTTGTGCGCGCTCTTCTTGACGCTACATTCAGCCTTTAAAGAAACCAGAATAAGAATTTTTGATGTTTTATATCCCAGAAAACCGCGACTTTGATATTCTCCCGCATGATCCGGTAAAGGCAATCGTTGCGCCGCGACCGATTGGATGGATTTCAACCCTGTCAGAAGACGGCAATCCAAATTTGGCGCCTTACAGCTTTTTTAACGCAATCGGCGGAATGCCGCCAATGCTGATGTTTGCCTCTGAAGGCATGAAAGACAGCGCTAAAAACGCGGTGGAAACTGGTGAGTTTGTTTTTAACTATGCAAGCGAACATCTTGAAGCTGAAATGAATAAATCCAGCGCACCCGCACCATCCGGTGTTAATGAATTCGACTATGTAGGACTTGAAACCGCTAAGAGTGAAGTTGTTGCTGCACCCCGTGTCGCAGCAGCCCATGCCGCATTAGAGTGTAAAGTCACGGCTGCGCTAGAGACCAAAGACATCAACGGCGAACTCACCGGTGCAATAGTTATTATTGGACAGGTTGTTGGTGTCCACATTAATGAAGCTGTGATCAAGGATGGCCGGTTTGATGTAAATCTAGCTAAGCCTATTTCGCGACTTGGCTATCTTGATTTTGGTAAAACCTCTGATCTGCACGAATTGGCGAGACCTTCATGGGACGGAGAAGCGCATCAACCATAGATGCCAACTAAATATGTAATTTGAAAGAAAACGTAGTTAACCAATTCCTTTATATTATAGTGAACCGATCGTTAATCCTTTTCCCGTATATCTAGTTCCAGTCGTGTAGCTGAGAGTATTTCAGCGGGAGTTAGTATGGTAATCGAGTTGTTTTTGGATTGGGTTCAATCCGCACCAGTAGTTAAGCGTATTGAAGCCACAGGTGCTCTTGTTCGTGCGTATTTGAATAACGATATCTCACAAGAGGAACGTGAGGATGCGGAAGCCGCACTCACAACGCTTTTGGATGATCCTGCACCACCAGTGCGATTAGAAATGGCCTCTGCTTTTGGTGCATTTCGAAATGCTCCCCGACATATAATTTCTGCACTTGCTGAAGATAATCAAGACATTGCGTGCCTTGTGCTCTCACAGTCTCCTGTATTCGTTGATTCTGAACTCGTACTTTATGCACAAAGAGGGGACGAGAAGCGTCAGATCGCGATTGCCTGCCGTCCATGGCTATCAAGCAAACTTGTCAATGACCTTTGCGGATTTGCAGAGCGTGATACAGTTTACGCATTACTCATGAACCCGGCATCTCAGTTTTCGGAAGCCGCATTGCATGAAATAGCAAACCGTTTCGGTACGGACACAGAGATTCGCAACCTTATGGTTGAAAGAGATGACCTTCCTGCTGAGACACGGTTACTTTTGGTTGAGAAACTAAGCGCCTCACTTGGCGCACTGGTTTCTAGCAACAACTGGATGACTGCTGATAGATCAAATGAGGTTGTCGCGGAATCCTACGACAAATCTTCAATTGTCTTCATAGCTAACCTCGACGATCATGATGTTGCACGCGTTATCCGCTCAAAAATCAAAGAGGGTAGAATTACCCCAGCATATTTGCTGCGTTCGTTGTGTATGGGGAACATTGCATTGGTCGCACATGCGATCTCACAATTAAGCGGTGTTCGGTTTGCGAGGGTGGAAACTGTTCTGACTCACGACAGAAAATCAGCATTTAAAGCCATATATGATCGCGCTGGTCTGCCTGCTGCTGCCTTTGACGTGTTTAACTTTACTATCAGTGCATGGCGCCAACTTCTGAAAAGTAGTTCAGAGATCAATCGTTCCCGATTGCCATTTCTCGTAACAAGAGAAGTCTTATCCAACTACACAATTGGCGAGTCGCCCATCATGGATGATCTTTTGGTACTACTGCGTAAGCTTGCTGCAGAAGCAGCGCGCGAAAGTGCGATTTACAAGGCTGAAGAGATCGCATCTCGCTCTGCTGAAGAAGAGGTTATTGAGGCCGAATTGCTTGAACATGAAAATGAGGAAATGCAGGATTACCCTCGACTTCCTGATCTAAGTGAAGACGAGCAGTTCAAAGAGTTACTATTGGTCGAACTCTCTGCCCCAGAGATTGAGAGTGTCGGCGATTTAGAAGACATGAAATTAGTTGATGTAACTGCAAAAGAACTGTTGCCGGATGCTGATAATATGTACTCGGACATCTATGCCTGCATTGATGAAGAAGAATACTCAAAAGCCGCTTAGATATTAAAGTTCAATACTGAAATTGCTCGGCGAGTATTCTGTCATCCCATGAATGCTCTGGATCAAACATGATCAACCCATAATTTTGCTCATCCAGTCTGATGCGAACTTCACGTACAGATTTAAACTCTGTGTTGTCGGCGACCGCATTCACAGGGCGTTTCTCCGCTTCATTGATCCCGATAACGATTTCCGTAGAGTTTGGAATAAGCGCTCCGCGCCATCTCCGTGGCCGAAAAGGGCTAACAGGCGTCAAAGCGAGTAGGGGCGCTTGTAAGGGTAGAATAGGTCCATGAGCCGATAGATTATAAGCAGTAGAACCAGCAGGCGTTGCAACCATTACACCATCGCAAATCAAAGCATCCAATCGCTGCTTGCCATCGGTTGTAATTGACAGGCTGGCCGCCTGATAGGATTGGCGTAAAAGCGATACTTCGTTGATTGCCATAGCAGTATGTTGCTTGCCATCCGCATCCAATACTTCCATCACCAATGGACGAATTTTACTGCGCAAAGCACCCGCCACGCGCTGGCGCAAATTATCCGGCTTATACTCATTCATCAAAAAGCCGACAGTCCCCTTATTCATGCCGTAGATAGGGATGCCAGTGGTCATGAACTGATGTTGTGTTTGAAGCATAAAGCCGTCCCCGCCAAGCGCGATAATCGTATCTGCATCTTCGATAGGGGTTACGCCATAAATAGCCTCAAGCTTCTCACGCGCATTTTCTGAATTGTCAGTGCCGTTAGAAAGAAATGAAAGGTTTGAGGACATCGCAACGCACCACTTGAAAACTTAAATTGTAGATGTCTTCATGTATCACGACGATTGGTAACTTCATAGCATTCAAGCGTAAGGGTTTTTTAACTACGATACGTCACTCTAATAGGCATAGAAGGTGGTTCGTGAAATACTTTGCCACCATAGTTACGCGTTAGAGGTTCCCATGATCCGTCCTGCAAGTGAAATTGAATATCCACCATCTGAGGCAATGTGCACTAAAGCGCGCATGATTGCTCGTCTTGAGCGTTTATCTGCGGGTTCCGAGGGTATTGTAGCAACCATTGCAGAGCGCTTTGATGCGATTGATCAAAAACAGGCGCAAGAAATTGAGGCTTTCACGCAAGAGCAAAAGCGCTTGTTGGATAATATGAAAGAAATGATTAGAGCCTAACCTGATCTAAGCCCGGTTTATTTTCCTTCAGCCACACCTTCACGCCTTGGGTCGGCGCCGCCTTCAAGCCCGTCTTTGGTAATTTCAATTCCATGCAGCCCTGAGTTAAGCCCGCGCGCTTCTAACTCATAGCCCAGTTCCGCAAGAGCAGGGGCCAAGTCTAATGCTTTTGATCCGTCTTCCAAGTCATACTTTCCAAAACGGTTGACGAGATGCGGCAATTCAATGGCTTGCTGAATATTCATTTCCCAATCCAGCCATGCAACCAGTGTCTTACTGACATATGGAATGATACGACTTCCCCCTGGTGATCCAATTGCCAGAACAGGTTTTGAGTTTTTCATAACAATCGTTGGAGCCATGGATGATCGTGGGCGTTTACCCGGTTCAATACGGTTGGCAACTTTGTTGCCGTCAACCTCAGGCACAAATGAAAAATCGGTTAGCTCGTTATTGAGCAAAAACCCACCGACCATCAAACGAGACCCGAACCCGTTTTCAATAGTTGTTGTCATGGAGACTACGTTTCGATCGCTATCTACAATTGAGAAATGACTGGTGGAGGGCAGTTCAAGTGACCGATCATCTGCAAATAAATGCGCGCGATCTGATGGTGGATCTCCTGCAGTAACATCATCGCGTCCAAGTGCTTGCTCTCGGATTAGATTTTGTCCGCGGTTCCAAAGATAAGATCGGTTCAGCAATCCCTTTGGCATGTCCACAAAATCATTATCCGCCATGTATCGACCACGATCCGCAAAGGCGAGGCGGGTTGCATCCCCAATCAGGCGCCAACTTATTGGATTATTTGGTCCATACGCATTAAGATCAAAAGCCTCCAGCATTCCCAACGTCTGGCCAACGGTCAGTGCCCCTGATGAAGGTGGCCCCATGCCACATATGTCATGATCGCGGTAACGGTAGCAAACAGGTTCACGCTCAACGATTTTATATTGAGCCAAATCCTGCATGGTTAGTCGCCCTGGGTTTCCTTGAGCTTTTTGAACAGTTTCGACAATTTTCTCAGCGAGTGAACCTGTATAAAAAGCATCCGCTCCGCGGCTTGCGATGGCGCGCAGGGTCTCGGCATATTCTGGATTTCTAACGAGCGTTCCCATAAACAGAGGAACCGCTTCTTCACTTAGAAAATAGTTTCGCGTGGTGGGGTATCGAAACAGGCTTTCTGCTGAGCGGGTAATCAACGCATTCAAGCGGGGTGAAACTTTAAAACCCTCATCTGCTAGTTTCAGTGCGGGTTCGAAGAGATCAGCCCAATCAAGCTTGCCGTATGTTTTGTGAGTCTCGTGCAGAAGCTTTACGGTGCCTGGGGTGCCAACAGAAAGACCTCCCACAACCGCATCAAAAAACCGCTTAGGTTGCCCGTTTTCATCAAGAAACATATCTCCGGTAGCTGACAGAGGTGCGGTTTCACGCCCATCAAAACTTGTCAGGCGTTTTTGATTGGCATCGTAGTAAACCAGAAAAGCGCCACCCCCTAAGCCCGAAGACTGCGGCTCTACCAATCCCAATACTAACTGTACCGCAACCATCGCGTCTATTGCATTTCCACCCTTTGCCAGCATTTCATTTCCAGCGCGTGTGGCGTGTGGATTGGCGGATGACACCATGTAGGATTTTGCTTTAGATAATTCCTTCTGCGTTTTGCCGGTTGCAATTTCAGGCGCAACGTTATCTGTCGCCTGCTGTGCCGAGGCAAAGGGAAGGGTTATCAATAGAATCAGTAGGGCTAAAAAAGATGTGAAGCTTGCGTGGTAGCTGTTCATAATAGATGTTCCGGTTGTTATATCAGAATATCAGGGGAAAGCCGGCGCGACACAAGCCTGTGTTCAAATTTCCGACACTATTTGTAGGCATTTGGGCATTTCGATGAAAAGTGTTATTCCGCAAGAAGCGATCATTCACCGAAGGGGTTATTAGGTGGGTAACTGCACAATTTGCATAAAGGCATGGGGGAATTTCCAGTGCAAGAATTGCCATATATGTCAACTCGAAAGGCCTTGGGGCTAGACGAGGGTAAACCTGTATCCAAACATCTGCTGTCTGCAGTCGAGAGTTTGGTTGGAATTGGCAAGTTCAATGAGTTGATGGAAGAGATCGGCAGGCCGTGGCCAGATTCTGAAACGGTCGTTGAGCGTCTCTTCGATAAGCTGAACATTAAGTGGGAAATAGAAAACCCAGAATTGCTTGAAAGTCTGGACGACAGGCCAAAAATATTCGTAGCAAATCATCCCTACGGATTGCCTGATGCGTTTGCGCTATTTCAATTGCTAACCCGCCATCGCTCGAACATTCGGATTTTTGCAAACAAGATCATTTCAGCTACTGCACTGGAAGACGAGCGGCTTTTATTCGTTGATCCTTTTGGTGCAGATGAAAATCGCGTGCTGAATAGAAAGTCCATCGCCGCCGCTATCCGGCATTTGCGTGGGGGAGGTGATCTTGCACTTTTCCCAGGTCGTATTTGCTCTCACTTAAAGACATCCGATTGGACTATTTCTGATTCCGACTGGACAGATCAGGTTAGAAATTTTGTTGAGATCTGTGATGGCGATATGGTGCCGCTTTATATCTCTGGCCGGAATTCTTTGATGTTTAACATTTCCGGTTTGGTCCATCCCAGAATTCGTACCTATTTGCTCTTGCGTGAGTTTTTGCGCGGTGGGCATGACTTCACATTCAAGGTGGGCGAGCCAGTTTCTGCAAGTCAGATCAAGCGGGTTTCCCGCAGTATATCTGTCGGAAGTTTTTCACGAAGCCTAGTCTACGGCCTCAAGACAGGAAGTTCTAAGGTTCACGACCTGCCACAACTCATCGAGCCTGCATTACGAACCGCGGATGAGGCAGTTGCAGCACATACATCAAAGATTGCTACAAACGGCTTTCAGGTTCTAAATCTGTTAGATCAGAACGAAGTTCTGGTCACACAGAACGGTTTCAGAATTTATAATATTGAACCGGGTATCTCTCAGGAATTGCTCGATATTGTATGCGAGATCAGATTTGGCGCGTATGCGGCAGAAACCAATGTTACCAATCCGGCAGAATTGAAAGACAAGTATGATCCACATTACCATCACTTGATTTTGTGGGATGAAGCTAAAAACTGCGTTGCTGGTGTTTATCGGTACACGTTACCTGACCCGAAGATAAAGGCGGCCAACGCTGATAATCTCGTAACAAGCAGCATTTTTAATCTGAATAAAGAATTCGAAACCCTACTTCCGCGTTCAATGGAATTGGGCAGGGCGGCAATTTTGCCTGAGTATCAGAAGAATTATTCACCGCTGATGCTGTTATGGCGTGCAATCTTGGAAATTCCTCGCCGTGATAAATCTGTGAAGTACCTGTTTGGCCCGGTCACGATGGGCAAGAAGTTTAATCCGGTCTCAAGGGAATTACTGCGCCGTTACATCATGAACCATTGTGCTGATGAGACTATGATGGGGTTTGTAACGCCACGTCGTGAACTGGATTTTAACATTCCACGCGAGGTTGATCTGTCAAAACTGGAAAACGCGTGTGGAAACTTCTCACAACTTGGAAATATTGTTTCAGGCATTGAGGGGGGGAAACGCTTCCTTCCCGTACTGTTCAGGCACTACAGCAATGTAGGCTGCAAGTTCTTAGGCTTCGGCGAATGGAAAGAATTAGATGAAGCTACTGCGGGTCTAACCATGCTCGATTTGAAAAATGTAAATCCTAGCCTTCTTCAACGATATTTCGGTGTTGAAGGTGCGCAATCATTCCTTGCACATAGATAAATAAGCCCCTTGAGATCGCTTATGCGGATTTCTGTGTCCGGGTACTTGCATAATGGGGGCTAACATTATAGATAATCAAAGAAATGAGGGTGCGTGACATAGAGTGAGTCTATCGAACGTGCGCTTTTCTTTGTTTGCAAGCGGATGAATTGTTTGTGGGCAGGCAGTTTCAATTATACAGTTGATTTGGCCCAAAGCCGCAACTTCAGGCACATCGATGGCAGCAAAAACAAACCCTTTTACCTTTCTGCAACAAGTTCGCTCAGAGGTCTCCAAGGTAACTTGGCCGACACGTCGCGAGACAGTGGTTAGCTCTATCATGGTATTCGTGATGGTGCTCTTGGCAGGAATATTTTTCTTTTCGATTGATCAGCTATTAGGCTGGTTTGTGGGAATGCTGCTAAGTCTTGGCGGCTGATTTAGCGGATTACGAGGACCGGAAATCATGGCACATCGCTGGTATATTGTTCATGCCTATTCGAATTTCGAAAAAAAGGTAGCGGACTCGATTGAAGAACAGGTCAAGCAAAAAGGCCTAGATCATCTGTTTGAATCAGTAATGGTTCCCACAGAAAAAGTAGTTGAAGTGCGTCGTGGACGCAAAGTTGATGCAGAGCGCAAATTCTTTCCAGGATATGTGCTCGTAAAGATGGAAATGACAGACCAGGCATTTCACCTGATTAAGAACACGCCAAAAGTGACGGGGTTCTTGGGTGCAGATAACATGCCAAAGCCTATCTCTGATAAGGAAGCGGACCGCATTCTAAATCAGGTTCAAGAGGGTGTGGATCGTCCGAAGCCATCAGTCATGTTTGATGTGGGTGAGAGCATTCGCGTATCAGATGGGCCATTTGCATCATTTAACGGAATTGTTCAGGAGGTCGACGAAGAGCGCGCCCGCCTGAAAGTGGAAGTTTCTATTTTCGGTCGGGCTACTCCGGTTGATCTAGAATATGGACAAGTAGAGAAACTCTAATTGTCTGATTAAGCGTGTGGGAGATTTGATTGGGCTGGCCGCCTCATCCAATTGTACCACACACACTGCAACCCGCCGATAAGTCGGCACAATTTGAAAAGGCAGTCAAATGGCCAAGAAAATTGATGGATACTTGAAGCTTCAAGTTCCTGCAGGCAGCGCATCACCGTCGCCACCAATTGGTCCGGCGTTGGGTCAGCGTGGTCTGAACATTATGGAATTCTGTAAGGCGTTTAACGCTAAGACACAGGAAATGGAGAAGGATTCTCCGGTTCCTGTCGAGATTACGATCTATGCAGATAAGTCCTTCACGTTCGAGATGAAGCAACCGCCAATGTCTTTCTTCATCAAGAAAGCATTGAATTTGAAGTCGGGTTCAAACGAGCCTGGTCGTTCAAGCGCTGGTAAGCTTACGAAAGATCAAGTGCGTGATATCGCTGAAAAGAAAATGCCTGACCTCAATGCAAGCGACATCGAAGCTGCTATGCGCATTGTTGAAGGTTCTGCCCGTTCAATGGGCATTCAGGTGGAGGGCTAATCATGGCTGCTGGAAAACGGATTAAAAACGCACGTGAGGGCATCAATCGCGATCACCTTTATGGTTTAAGCGAAGCTGTTGGCATGGTCAAAGAGCGTGCAACATCAAAGTTTGATGAGACAATCGAGATTTCTATGAATCTTGGGGTTGATCCTCGTCACTCGGACCAGATGGTTCGTGGCACAATTACATTGCCAAACGGCACAGGCCGCACAGTGCGTGTTGCAGTATTTGCAAAAGACGCAAAAGCGGATGAAGCAAAAGCCGCAGGTGCCGACATTGTGGGTGCTGAAGATCTGATGGAAACAGTACAAAAGGGCGAAATCAATTTCGACCGTTGTATTGCTACTCCGGACATGATGCCACTTGTTGGCCGTCTCGGTAAGGTGCTTGGTCCTCGTAACATGATGCCAAATCCTAAAACAGGAACAGTTACGCCAGACGTTGCTGCTGCTGTTAAGGCTGCAAAGGGCGGAGCCGTAGACTTCCGCGCTGAGAAGGCTGGTATCGTTCATGCAGGTGTTGGCAAGGCTTCATTTGATGCTGCCAAGATTGAAGAAAACATTCGCGCATTTACTGATGCGGTTCAAAAGGCTCGTCCTTCTGGCGCAAAAGGTACATTCGTGAAGCGTTGTGCAATTTCTTCCACAATGGGCCCGGGCGTGAAAATCGACCCGTCATCATTGATGGAATCATAAGGCCGTTCGGCCTTAAAAGAATTCAAACCCGGTTCTCTGGGTTTGATAGCTCCACTAGAAATGGTAGGGCGCCCTGTCCAAGACTGTAGGAGGCCGCAAGGCTTTAATTTATTCCTACAATAGATGGGAGTGAGAACGAAATTCACCGGGTCTTACCCGAAGAGTTAAGTTCAAACTCGTTTGCCTTGTCTTTGCTACCTAGTAGGAAAGACTTTGGGACAGGACATAAACCGTCGGTAGGTTGAGAGTTCTGTCTTTTAACTGTCCGGCAAACGTAAACCGGAAAATCTGAAGATTTTCCATTTGGAGAGAGACTGTGGAAAGAGCGGAAAAACGTGAGTTTGTAGCTTCCATGAACGAGGTGTTTTCGAACGCCGGCGCTGTGGTTGTTGCACACTATTCCGGTATCACGGTTGCTGAATTGAGTGCTTTACGCTCTCAAATGAAAGCAGCAGGTGGCACTGTCAAAGTTGCGAAAAACCGCCTTGTCAAACTCGCTCTTGAAGGCACGGAAGCTGAACACATCAAGGAATTGTTCGAGGGGCAAACGCTCATCTGCTATTCCGAAGATCCAATTACAGCTCCCAAAGTTGCCGTCGATTACTCTAAAGGGAACGAAAAACTCGTTATCCTTGGTGGAGCAATGGGCGCAACTAACCTCGATTCAGCTGGTGTAAAGGCGCTTGCGTCCTTGCCATCACTGGATGAACTACGTGGCAAAATGGTTGGTCTACTACAAGCACCAGCTGGAAAAATTGCTCAAGTGGTCAATGCGCCTGCAGGTCAACTTGCACGTGTATTCGGGGCTTACAGCCAGAAAGACGAAGCTGCGTGAGGATTGTTTCTCGCATGTCTCAATTGTTTGAACTGAACAAAAGGAAACTAAACTATGGCTGATCTAGATAAGATCGTGGAAGACCTATCAAGTC
>CAZEPF010000074.1:0-636 GCA_964514045.1 uncultured Rhizobiaceae bacterium
TTTCTCGCGGATTTCTTTCTCGGAGAGGGCGTCTGTGACTTCACTGTCTGCCAATAGCTCTTCCAGAAAGTCTTTTCCTTCTTCCCATACTTTCATGGCATTGCGCTGAACGAGGCGATAGGAATCCTCGCGGGACACACCTGCTTGTGTCAGTGCCAACAATACGCGCTGTGAGTGAACAAGCCCGCGAAACTTGTTCATGTTGTTCATCATGTTTTCTGGATAAACTAAAAGCTTGTCGATCACTCCTGTTAGCCTGACTAATGCAAAATCCAGTGTCACGGTTGCATCAGGCCCAATCATGCGTTCAACCGATGAATGCGAAATATCGCGTTCGTGCCAAAGTGCGACATTCTCCATTGCAGGAATGGAAGCGCTTCTCACCATACGCGCTAGGCCCGTGAGGTTTTCTGTTAAAACAGGGTTGCGCTTGTGTGGCATCGCGGACGAGCCTTTTTGGCCTGGTGAGAAATATTCTTCGGCCTCTAGAACTTCGGTTCTTTGAAGATGTCTGACTTCGGTGGCCAGCCGCTCGATAGAGGAGGCTATTACACCAAGTGTTGCAAAAAACATCGCATGACGATCACGGGGAATAACCTGTGTTGAAACTGGTTCAGCCGTCAGCCCCATAGCTTT
>CAZEPF010000074.1:646-13618 GCA_964514045.1 uncultured Rhizobiaceae bacterium
GGTCGATGTTTGCAAACGTTCCAACCGCGCCAGAAATCGCACAGGTTGCAATTTCTTCACGCGCATTGATAAGGCGTGATTTGCAACGATCAAACTCTGCATAAGCTTGTGCAAGTTTAATACCGAAAGTTGTGGGTTCCGCATGGATACCATGCGAGCGCCCGATGGTTATGGTGTCTTTATGCTCAAAGGCGCGGCGTTTCAGTGCTGCCAGAAGTTTATCCAAGTCTTCAAGCAGGAGGTCAGATGCTTTCACCAATTGAACGTTAAAGCATGTGTCCAAAACATCTGATGAAGTCATGCCCTGATGTACAAATCTGGCATCAGGGCCGACGATGTCTGCAAGATGGGTAAGGAACGCGATCACGTCATGTTTGGTAACGGCTTCGATCTCGTCGATCTTTGCAACATCAAATTCCACATTGCCTGCTTTGTCCCATATGGTTTTGGCTGCCTCTTTAGGAACAACGCCTAGTTCCGCCAACGCGTCGCAAGCGTGTGCCTCGATCTCGAACCAAATGCGGAATTTGGTTTGTGCCGACCAAATATCGGTCATTTCGGAGCGGGAGTATCTTGCAATCATGGTGAAGTCCTTTTTTCTTCGCATTAGCAAAGAGACCTCGCGGTTACAATGCGAAGTCAGACTACTCCACGCAATTCATTCAAAGGTTTTTGATCAAGCTATTGTAGTCTTGAAATTTCTTCAGGTTTGGGGTCTAAAAGAAAGGGGCTAATGAATATAAAAAGCGGTAAAACATGAAACAGTCTATTCGCATGTCTGCTATTGCATTTGCAGTAGCGGCAACTGGGTTTGCATCTTCACCAGCACAATCCGAAGAAGTATATATGATCCGAGGATTTCTTAACGTGTTTTCGGATGGCATGAACCAAATGACACGCCAATTGAAGTCTCGCGGAATTCGCGCACGTGCGATATCTAACGGCGATTGGCGCAATGTGGCGAATGATATTATTCGCAGATCAAAACAGAAAAAAGTTTCTTATCCGATTGTAATTGCAGGGCATTCTTTGGGTGGCGTAGAAGCACCGAGTTTTGCGAATGCGCTGGGTGCAGCAGGTGTGCCGGTTGCACTTGTTATTGGTCTTGATCCCGGATTTTCTCAACCTCCCGCATTCCGTAAGGGCGCAAAACGGGTTGTGAACTATAAAATTCCATCGGGCAAAAACTTCCGCAGAGGTTCAGGTTTTAGCGGTAGCATTACCACTGTTGATGTTTCCAAGTTTGGAACAGACCATGTGGGCATAGACAAGAACAAGCGCGTTCAGTCTCTGGTGATCAACCAGATTCGCAAGACTGTAAAAAAGTAATCAGTCTACGCTTTAATCAAGATTGGTCGTTACTGCCATGTAACGGCCATCAGGACCTTCAAACCCTACTTTTTTGACTAAGATCAATACCGCTACTTTGGGCTGAGCATTGTCTGGGTAGTAGGTGACAATATCTGCCAAGTCATAATCTAGCGGGCAATTTCTGCTGTTGGGAACGTTCGTATCTTCATGCAGAATGCGTGTTGTTTGGCTGGGGTCTGTTGCAATTTTCGTCAGCTTGAAGCCAGCGCTTTCACCAAATGCTTCGCAATTACCACTTGCAGCAAACGACAATTTTTCGAGTCTGAATTCTATTTCACGGTCAATCGGCGGGACGACCAGCCTCGGATTTGCTGACATGCGTTTTGCGCTATGCGTGGTATCGGTTGGCCGCTTGGTGGCAACAATGTTTCCGCGATCTTCAAAGCTTTTCATGACGAGGCCGGCAAGAATGCGTGCTTCTTCTCTCGCTTGAAAAACGGATGCGGACTCATCATCCAATCGCACGCGATAGGGTGAGTTTGCTGTCCATTGATCTGTATTGGTATCGATCACGTATATTGTGGAGTAGGGGAAGCCCGATCCGTCCTGAACGCCATATTCTTCGAAGGCGAATAGCCCACCATTAGGTGAAAATCCGTGAATGTGACGCTTTGCAAAATCACCAGCATGGGCTGCTGAACAGCATAGTGTGGCGATAATAATAGTTATGGAAAATAGCTTCATGGCAGTTAGTCCTCCAACTCTAGTGTTGGAAGTCTAAACTGAAAATTTGGCTCCATAAACCGGAAACATATCATCTGGTTTTGGTGAGGCTTCATAAACACCACGGGCAATGGCACGCGCTGACACGCTTGCAGCGTGAGCTGATAGGTCAATTAAATCCGTAGGCGAAGGTGTGATACCAGATCGTCCCGTAGCAATTGCAAAGACAAGATCACCATCCATGGGTGTGTGTGCGGGCCAAATTGCGCGAGCAATCCCGTCATGGGCCGCAATTGCCAGACGTTTGGTTTGGGATTTTGTCAGAACTGCATCGGTTGCAATAATACCGATTGTTGTATTGGCTCCGGACTTTTGCTCATTTCTGAACTTAATCTTTAGATCGTGTAAGTTTTCCCCATATCCATGTGGCAGACCAAATCCACCAAGCTCGTCATTCATTTCGAACAGTGCTGAATGAAAATACTTGGTTTCGCCGATCAGCGGGTTGCCGAGAGAGTTTACCGCGAACAATGCGCCTGTGGTGATTGAATTATTATCCACGATAGATGCGGACCCTAAGCCGCCTTTTAGTCCTGCTACAAGTGCGCCTGCGCCCGCCCCAAGGGAGCCAAGTTCGAACTTTTTGCTTGCTTTGATCGCCGCATCATATCCAAGGTCACGATAGGGTGAAAAACGTCCCCAGTCTTTTTGGCCGCCATTGATCAGATCAAAAAGAATTGCGCCTGGTGCAATGGGTACTCGCGCTGGACCAACCTGAAAGCCGCGTCCTTGCTCTCGTAACCATGCTTGCACGCCGGACGGTGCATCCAGCCCAAACGCAGAGCCACCCGATAGAATGAAAGCATCTGCACCTTCCACGGAGTTTTCAGGGCGTAGAAGTTCTGTATCTCGTGTTCCTGGTCCGCCGCCATGAATTGCAACGGATGCAGTGAACGCTTCCTCACATATTAAGGCTGTAACGCCGCTTTTGAGGGTTTCGTCTTGTGCATTGCCTACAAGTAGGCCGTCTATGTCAGTGATTAAATTGGTTGGGCCAGTTTTCATTGGGTGGCAGCTTGTGAAGAGGCGGGTATGAACTCTTGGCCATCCCACTCAAGTAGGCGGTACGGATTAAACGTCGAAGAGCCATCTGTGTTGAATTTAACTTGCCCAAGAACCGTTTCGAACGTCATTTCTTGAAGGTTTTTTGTGGTTTCTTCAAACGATGCTCCCAGTGCAGCCGAGATGATCTCTATCGTGGCAAATCCTTGAAGTTCTATGATGTCTTGGTCTTGAGCATCTGCATCTTCCGGAAGTGAGGGCGCCTTCCAGCCAATCACTTTAGTGCCTTTGGAAACGTCTTGTGAATTTTGCAAATAGGGTAATGCCATGAGAGTTTCTGTTGTCATGATGTCGAGCGTTACTTCAAGGCGCTGAATATCTTTTGTAATGGTGGTTATATCGTCGATGTTACTTGCTGCGATAAATGCAGCGCTTGCACCTGATCGCTGCAAACGTCTTAACAATCCTGCCTGTGTTGATTGGGCTGCACGAAAACTATCCGATAGTTGTGGTGTGATGCCCAATTCTTCGAGCTTCAACCTAAGTTGATCCGAGAATGTTCTGCCGTAAATTGTGCCATCATCCACCAATACAAACGGGGTGGATCGCCAGTTTTGACTGATGGCTTCCGCGGCAGCTGCAACGGGATAATCATCGCCGGGTGCAAAGCGCCATAGGTTCCATCCGTTTCTTTCCCGATCTTTTATGAGCCTGATTGAACGGGCATTTGAAATCAGTAGCGGAGTTTTTGTATCTGCTAAATCATCCGCAACTTTTGTGGCGGTGTCGCTGCATAGGAAGCCGCCCACAATTCCGATACTTTGAGAGATTAAGTCTTCTGCGGCTAAGCTTGCCAAATCGGGGTCGCAACCATCATCTGCAATAAATAGGCGATGCCTGCCTCCAAGTTTTTGCAGTGCGCGTTTGGCACCTTTGGTGAAACGTTTACCCAAATCGCTATAATCGCCGCTTAGCGGAACAGACAGTCCGATGGTTTCTGAAAATGCTGGTCTTGCTGCCAGGCCCGCGCCGAGGGTCAAGGCTAACGCAGCAATCCATATCAGTTTCAGTGGGGCAGTGAATCTACGGTTGTTCATGGTCACGGAACTTATCTGTGGTGGCATCCAATTGAAAGCGTTCTGGTTTAATCTGTCGCAAAAACCACAGGGGCAGTCGAAATTTGCTTGACGTTTTGCGTTAATTGGTTCCAGAGTCTGGATATTCGGTTCCCCAATTGTGAATCAGCACAGGGGATCAAATGGGAATGCAGGAGGAGATGACCCAATTCGGGGCTCCAATCTGCAGCCGCCCCCGCGACTGTAAGCGGTTAGTTTGATATCATTATCCACTGGTGAAAGCCGGGAAGGGGATTTCAACCATTGACCCGCGAGCCAGGAGACCAGCCGGAACCCGTTGGGCAACCAACACAATCAAATACGGACGGGGTGTTCCGTTGAAGGAATGGGCAAATGCCCTTTTACTTCTGACGAGATCCTCTCTTCAACCATTGACCCTGAAGAGGACGAAATGAAAAAGACTATTTTTGGCGCAGCAGCGCTTACACTTCTAGCCAGCCCTGCGCTTGCTCACCACCCATTGGCTGGTCAGCCGATGGAAACTTTCACACACGGGCTACTATCGGGTATTGGCCATCCATTGCTTGGGTTTGATCATCTGTTTTTCGTAATTGCGGTTGGTATTGCTGCTCTATTTACATCCAGCCCACGTTTTACAACGGCTTCTTACATTGTTGCTATGATTGCCGGATGTTTGTTGATGAGTGCAGGTATTGGCCTGCCACTTAAAGAAGTTGTTATCGGCGCTTCGCTTCTAATCGTTGGTGGTATGGTTGCCTCAGGCCGTACATTCGGTCTTGTTGGTCTTGCTTCTTTGTTTGCGATCTTTGGTCTGTTCCATGGCTCAGCATTTGGCGATTCAATTGTTGGTCAAGAAGCCGCAATCGGCGGATCAGTGTTGATCGGCTACCTAATTGGTCTTGGTGTTCTGCAATATGCAGTAGCGATGGGCGCAGGCTGGCTTGCAAAAACCATGTTTGGTGCAAGTGAAGCCTCTTCAATCAATGCGCGTATCGCAGGTGCGGTTGTTGCAGGTATCGGTGTATTTCTGACACTTGAAAATATTGAAGGTGCAGCATTTCCTGCACTGGGTATTGGCTAATTCGCTATCCAACTTTGACATGTACTAAGGTGCGGGGGATTCCCGCACCTTTTTTGTTGTCCTGATTTCCTAACGCATTATGTTCAGTGGAGAGTTCTGGAGATCGCGATGCAAACCATTCCTGATAGTATTGATGCAACTGAGGCACTGTTAACGCAGGAAGGCTATGTGGCTAACCGTTCGCTAGCCACGGTCTTGTTTCTTGCTTTGAAAATGGGTCGTCCGCTTTTTCTTGAGGGCGAAGCTGGCGTTGGTAAAACCGAGATTGCAAAGGTTTTATCATCTGGGCTTGATCGCCCGTTAGTTCGCCTGCAATGTTATGAAGGGTTGGATGTTTCTTCAGCTGTTTATGAATGGAATTATGCAGCGCAAATGGTGGAAATCCGAATGCGTGAAGCATCCGATAACACCAATCAGAAAGACCTGGAGAACAGTGTATTTAGTGAAAAGTTTCTTATCAAACGCCCTTTGCTGCAAGCGTTGGAAAGCAAGGATGGTAAAGCGCCAATTCTGTTGATCGACGAATTGGATCGCACCGATGAAGCCTTTGAGGCATTCCTCTTGGAAATCCTATCGGATTATCAGGTGACCATTCCCGAACTTGGGACGGTAAAGGCTGACGAACCACCGATTGTAATCATTACGACCAACCGCACCCGCGAAATCCATGATGCGCTGAAACGACGTTGTTTATATCATTGGGTTGATTACCCTGATGCGGAACGCGAGCTTGCTATCATCAATTCAAAAGTACCGGGTTGCAGTGAGACGCTCTCTCAAGAAATCGTAGCGTATGTACAGCGCTTGCGTCAGGTTGATTTGTTCAAGAACCCTGGCGTTGCAGAAACGTTAGATTGGGCATCGGCTTTGATCGAACTGGATAAGGTGGCGATTGATCCACAAACGGTTTCAGACACGATTGGTGTCCTGCT
This sequence comes from uncultured Rhizobiaceae bacterium, assembly GCA_964514045.1. Taxonomy (GTDB): domain Bacteria; phylum Pseudomonadota; class Alphaproteobacteria; order Rhizobiales; family Rhizobiaceae; genus JAALLB01. The sequence goes on from CAZEPF010000074.1 coordinate 6,853, forward strand.
CAAATATCAGGACGATATAGCCAAGATTGAGACCAGCGAGGGACGTGAAATCCTTAATGAAGTAAAGCGGGAATTATCCAACGCATGAATTCCCACGTGAGTGAAGCCAATCCAGATGGAAGACTAGCCGAAAACATCGTCTATTTCGCGCGTACATTGCGAAATTCTGGCATGAAGCTTGGACCTGCAAGCGTTGTTGACTGCGTGAAAGCTGTAGAGGCGGGTGGTATCTCTGATCGCGATGACTTCTATTGGATTTTGCACAGTGTATTGGTGACCCGCAAAGAAGATCGGGTGATCTTTGATCAGGCTTTCAAGCTATTTTGGCGTTCGCGCGAACTGGTAGAAAAAATGATCCAGATGTTCTCCCCGCAAATGCGCGCCGATCAAGAAAAAGAAAAGCCCGAAGCAGGCGAAGCGCGCGTTTCTGACGCGTTATTTTCTGGTCAGGAGCAGCAACAAGAATTTGAGCGACCTGAGATTGAAGTGGACGCAACCTTTACTGCTTCTGCAAAAGAGGTCTTGCGCGAAAAAGACTTTGCTCAAATGACTTCACAAGAACTTTTACGCGCGCGTGATGCGATGTCCAAGATGCAATTGCCTGTCGATAAGGTTTTAACGCGCAGATATCGCGCGGTAAACCGGATAGCCAAAATGGACCCGCGGCGTACGTTGTCAAAGTCAATGCGGACGGGTGGTGATCTTGTATTGCCGCAATTTCGTGAACGCAAAATGGTTGAACCGCCTGTGGTTATTCTCGCGGATATATCAGGTTCTATGAGTCAGTACTCACGCACATTTCTACACTTCTTTCATGCCTTGAGTGAAAACCGCAGGCATGTGCATTCATTTTTGTTTGGAACACGCCTGACCAATATTACACGACAAATCCGCAATAAGGATATTGATGTGGCACTGCAAGAAAGTGCAGATGCGGTAGAAGACTGGTCGGGGGGCACACGGATTGGTGAAACATTGCATGAGTTTAATCGGCTATGGTCTCGCAGGGTACTGGGACAGGGTGCGATTGTTCTGTTGATTACGGATGGATTGGAACGCAGTGAAGACGATCAGTTAGAGCCTGAAATGGCTCGCTTGCATCGTTCTTGCCGCAAGCTGATCTGGCTTAATCCATTGCTTAGGTTTGACGGGTTTGAACCTGCTGCCAAAGGAATTCGCACGATGCTCCCGCATGTGGATGAGTTCAGACCTGTTCACTCGCTTGATGCGCTTGCAGGCTTGTGTGCAGCACTTGGCGGATCGTTTCAACCGCAATATGATCCGAAGAACTGGCTGCGAAGTTCATTGCTCGCGGCTTAGAAAAACAGGAGTCACTTCATGGACATATCCCAAAATGCTGTGGGGCCGGATGAGTTGGAAATTGCTGAACGCTGGAAAAGTGAGGGCAAAGACGTGGCCATTGCCACGGTTGTATCTACATGGGGATCTGCACCCAGAGGTGTTGGGTCGCATTTGGTGATGGATGAAGAGGGTAACTTCGAAGGTTCTGTTTCTGGTGGATGTGTTGAAGGAGCGGTCGTAGCAGAAGCTCTGGATGTAATCTCGACGGGTGAACCCAAAATGCTAGAGTTTGGCGTGGCCGATGAGACAGCATGGGAAGTGGGCCTGTCATGCGGAGGCAAAATACGCGTCTATGTAGAGCGGCTGCAATAATCAGATGGATGTTGATACTCTCAAAACACTCAATAAGGTTCGTCAAAACCGAGTGGCTGCAGTTGTGGTCACCAATCTGCAAGATGGGCAAGATCGAATAATTCTAGAAGGCAAAGAGATTTCTGGCGAACTAGGAGAGGCTGTTGCGAAGGCTTTTCGATCAGGGCAATCTCGCACGGTAGAGATTTCGGGTATAGAGCTGTTCGTAAATGTTCACCTGCCATCGCCGCGCATTGTGGTCATCGGCGCCGTTCATATATCGCAGGCGCTGGTGAAGATTGCCAAGGTTGCCGGTTACGCAATTGAAGTGATTGATCCCCGCACTGCATTTGCAACGCAGGAGCGGTTTTCAGATACTCAACTCTTTGCCGACTGGCCGGAAGATGTTCTCAAAACCCGCCCGCTGGACGCCTATTGCGCGCTTGCTGCGGTAACCCATGATCCCAAGATTGATGATTATGCACTTGCAGAAGCGCTTAAGGCTGAATGCTTTTACGTGGGTGCATTGGGTAGTAATAAGACCCATGCCAAGCGACTCGATCGGCTGCGCGAACAAGGGATTACCGATGCCCAAATGGCGAGTATTCATTCGCCGATTGGGTTGGATATTTCTGCAACGGGCCCGCAAGAAATTGCCGTTGCCATTATGGCTGAAATTATTGATAAATTCCGAACACGTGGATTGAGCTGAGTTGTGAAGTTTGGTTCCGTCCCAGTATTGGATGCAGTTGGCGGAATTCTCGCGCATAGCCTCGCGCTTGCTGACAATAAGCGACTGAAAAAAGGAACAACGCTTACTACGGATGATATCTCAAAGTTACAGTTTTTGGGTATCAAAGAGGTTGTTGTGGCGTTGCCGGAGGCGGGTGACGTACTAGAGGATGAAGCCGCTACCCGTATTGCAAACAAACTTCAAAATACGGGCCTTACGGCACAAGCGGCCACCACGGGGCGGGTCAACCTGTTTGCTGACTGTAACGAATTATTTCGTGCCTCGAAGGAAATGATTGATCGTATCAATTCGCTTGATCCCGGTATTACAGTTGCAACGCTGCCTGATCTGTCTGAGGTGAATTCTGGCCGTATGGTCGCAACTGTGAAAATTATTCCTTATGGCTTGAGTGGCTCTGTGCTTGATCAAGTTGAAGAGAGCGTTGGTGGTAATGTTATGGAATTACTGCCATTTGAAAGTCTTTCGATTGGTTTGATTCAAACTACGAGTGAAGGGACGAAGCAGGGAGTTTTGCGTAAAACGCGCGATGTTTTAGAGCGCCGATTGGCGCTGTCTGCCTCTAGCATCATTGATGAACTTACGATTGCGCATGATCAATCTGCTCTGGAAAAGGCAATTGCAGATTTGTCGAAGCGATGCGACCTATTGATTGTGTTTGGTGCATCGGCGATTAGCGATATTCGTGATCTTATTCCGACCGCTTTGACTAATTCTGGCGGTGAAATTATCCGGTTTGGAATGCCTGTCGATCCCGGCAATTTACTTCTCTTGGGAAAAATTGGCGATATATCAGTAATTGGTGCGCCGGGGTGCGCGCGTAGTCCTGCGGTGAATGGATTTGACTGGGTGCTTCAGCAATTGCTTGCTGGTATGAGCCCACACGACATCAAGATTACTGGCATGGGAGTGGGGGGCTTGCTGATGGAAACAGGCGCACGACCTCATCCGCGTTTATCCAATGCACCAAGTAAGCATCGTAGTGCGGGTATTGTGCTTGCAGCAGGGCAATCACGCCGTATGGGCACAGACAATAAAATGCTGGTTGAGATTGATGGTAAGCCTATGGCGAGACATGTTGTGGCAGCAGCTTTGTCATCAGAACTCGATCAAGTGTTTGTCGTGACAGGGCATGAGCCTGATGATGTTAAAGATTCACTTAAAAATCTTGATGTGGAGTTCATAAATAATCCTGAATTTGCGCAAGGATTATCGACTTCAGTAAATTCGGGAATATCTGCGCTGGAAACTAACTTTGAAAGCGCAGTAATCTTGTTGGGTGACATGCCCTATGTTGATGCGGTCATGATCAACGAGTTACTTGCGTCGCAAAAGTCTGATCTGCCACCCATTGCTGTTTCAACCTACAAAGGAAAGCGTGGCAATCCGGTATGCTGGCCTGTGCGGTTTTTTGACGAGTTGCTGCATATTCAGGGTGATACGGGTGCGCGACACATAATAGGTGCCAACGCAGATCAGGTTGTCGAGATTGAAATAGGAGAGGCGGCAGCACTTGATCTGGACACGCCAGAAGCTGTTGCTGCCGCTAGAAAGCCTAGTGGCAGGACTCATTAATTAGCATACTATGGCAGTTGATATGACAAGAAGTACAAGGAAAAGCTTGCAAAGCGGGCTTCATCCCCCGGTTAAAAGTTTTGACGCTGTAGATCGCAGTCATAGCAGTCTGTCCTGCGGATGGGATGAATTTGCCCGACTGATACGTTGTAAACGCTTGAAAACCGGACGGTTTCCTGCGCATCTACGTCTTTCATTCAAACAAATTCATTACCACCATAGTGCGTTAATTAATGGGTCCTGACCCTAGTCACTAAAGCTTATTCTTCTGCTGGTTTGGCCAGAACTTCATCAATATCAGATGCGCTATGGCGGTCTTTTAATTGTGCGTTGGCGGCGCCCCATGTGCGGTTGACGATACGCCCACGTTTTACTGCCTCACGTTTTGCAATTTCGTCCGTCCAGCGGGTTACGTTTTTGTATGTGTGGGTTTCCAAGAACGTTGCGGAATCACCATAAAGTAAGCCCTTAACCAGAGCACCGTACCAAGGCCAGATTGCCATGTCAGCGATGGAATATTCATCACCTGCAAAGTAGTGGTTGTCTGTCAGATGACGGTCAAGCACATCCAGTTGGCGCTTGGTTTCCATAGCAAAGCGGTTGATCGGGTACTCAAATTTCTCAGGCGCGTATGCATAAAAGTGACCAAACCCGCCACCCAAATAGGGCGCTGATCCCATTTGCCAGAAGAGCCAGTTCATACATTCGGTACGGCCTTTATGGTCTTGTGGTATAAATGCCCCAAATTTTTCGGCCAGATAATGAAGAATTGACGCAGACTCAAAAACGCGTGTTTCGGGATCGGTTGAACAATCCAGTAAAGCAGGAATTTTTGAATTCGGGTTCACATCAACAAACCCACTACCAAATTGATCACCTTCACCTATTTGTATCATCCAAGCATCATATTCTGCTCCTTCATGGCCGGCTGCTAGAAGTTCTTCCAGCATAACAGTGACCTTAACACCGTTGGGTGTTCCCATGGAGTGTAGTTGCAGCGGGTGCTCGCCACGTGGGAGTTCTTTGTCCTGTGTCGGGCCAGCAATCGGGCGATTGATATTGGCAAATTTTCCACCGTTATCCTGTTCCCATTTCCAAACTTTTGGGGGTACGTATTCTGACTGATCTGACATGTTTAACTCCAATATATCTATTCCAGATCAAGTGTGATCAGGCACGGGTGATTTCAAGCCACCGCAGCATATATGCGGTAGCAATAGTGTGATCGTGGATTTTACGCTCAGGCTTCTTTCGGACCGATCATCAATTCTGGTCTGACAACTTCATCAAATTCTGCTTCGCTGACATAGCCAAGACGCAAGGCTTCTTCTTTTAGAGTCGTGCCGTTTTTATGTGCCGGTTTTTCGATTTAAGTTTCTTTATAATAAGCAATAGTTTGTGCGAGTGCGGTGACCAGCATCAATGAGCGCTCCATCAAGGTTTTGATATTGTCTTCATTGGCCTTGATGCCAACCACACATTTGTCCGTGAAAGTGCGGCACGCATCAGACAAAAGGCGAATGGATTGAAGCATCGCATTTGCCATGGCTGGTTTGTAAACGTTTAATTCAAAATGGCCCTGGGTGCCTGCCATGGAAATTGTAGTTTGATTACCAATCACCTGACAGCAAACCATCGTCATTGCTTCGCACTGCGTTGGATTGACCTTGCCTGGCATAATGGATGAACCTGGCTCGTTTTCAGGTAGCGAGATTTCGCCAAGACCTGATCGCGGACCAGACCCTAAAAACCGCAGATCATTTGCAATTTTGAACAGGGAAGTAGCAACGGTGTTCAAGGCACCATGCGCGTAAACATAGGCATCATTGGCTGCGAGTGCTTCGAACTTGTTGGGTGCGGTGCGGAATGGTAATCCTGTAATGTCTGCGACACTTGCTGCAAAGTCTTCGGCAAAACCAACGCGGGAGTTCAACCCTGTGCCAACTGCAGTGCCGCCTTGAGCAAGTTCAAACAGGCCATCATTTGCCTGAATTACGCGCTCAATGCCTTTGCGCAGTTGTGCAGCGTAGCCAGAAAATTCCTGACCCAATGTTAGTGGAGTTGCATCCTGAGTATGGGTTCGCCCGATCTTTACGATATCCTTGAAATCATCAGATTTTGATTCAATTGCGTCAGCCAAGTATTTGAGGGCAGGGACTAATTCCGCGTTGATTTCGCGTGCAGCTGCAATGTGCATGGCGGTTGGGAACGTATCGTTGGAAGACTGCCCCATATTACAATGGTCATTGGGGTGTACGGGATCCTTAGAACCAATTTCACCACCAAGAATTTCAATTGCGCGGTTAGACACGACTTCATTTGTGTTCATGTTGGATTGAGTGCCGGAACCTGTTTGCCAGACTGAGAGTGGAAAATGATCATCCAGTTTGCCGGATACAACTTCACCAGCAGCTTGATCAATCGCCTTGCCCAAGTCTGCAGGCATAAGGCCCATTTTCATATTCACACGCACTGCTGCCTGCTTCACGACGCCAAGTGCTGAAACCAATGGCTTTGGCATTGTTTCGGTGCCAATCGGAAAGTTGATCAATGATCTGGCAGTTTGAGCGCCAAAATACTTATCATTGGGAACTTCTAGTGGGCCAAAAGAATCGGTTTCGGTACGGGTTTTCTCGGTCATGGGTTTCCCTTTTGGTAAATGTTGGTTCTGTAATGCCTATTGCGCGACAAAGCTTCAAGAGTGTCTGGACAGTTTTACGAAAGATTGCACCATTGCGACCATGTTTCTATGGCACCGCGTTTTTCTGCCAAGCTTCCCGAGCGTAT
>CAZEPF010000075.1:0-9257 GCA_964514045.1 uncultured Rhizobiaceae bacterium
CATCAAGCCTATTGCGGAACTCCGGTGCAAACAGACGGTTGATTGCTTCTTCATCATCGCCGGTGCGCTTGGTAGAGCCAAAGCCGATAGCAGATTTTTGCATATCAGCAGCGCCAGCATTGGTTGTCATGATGATGATCGTGTTGCGGAAATCAATTTGCTTGCCGTTATTGTCGGTTAGCTTGCCATGATCCATGACCTGCAACAAAATGTTGAACAGGTCTGGATGGGCTTTTTCAATTTCGTCAAGCAACAGGACGCTGTGAGGGTGTTGATCGACACCATCGGTTAGCAGTCCGCCCTGATCAAAGCCTACATAGCCCGGAGGTGCGCCAATCAAGCGAGAAACGGTATGTCGTTCCATATATTCCGACATATCGAAGCGAAGTAGTTCCACGCCAAGCGAGCTTGCAAGTTGACGCGCAACTTCTGTTTTACCAACCCCGGTAGGGCCAGAAAACAAGTAAGAACCAATTGGCTTGTCGGGTTCACGAAGACCGGCACGCGACAGTTTAATCGCTGCGGATAGTGCATCAATCGCTGCATCCTGACCGTACACGACCCGCTTGAGTTGCGTATCAAGATTAGAAAGGACAACTGCATCGTCTTTGGAGACAGATTTTGCCGGAATACGAGCCATTGTTGCAATGGTTTCTTCGATCTCTTTTACGCCGATCTGTTTTTTGCGCTTGTCAGCTTCGATCAGCATTTGAGATGCGCCAGTTTCATCAACCACGTCAATGGCTTTGTCCGGAAGCTTTCGGTCATTGATATAGCGCGAGGATAATTCCACGGCTGCTTTGATCGCATCATTGGTGTATTTCACCGAATGGAACTCTTCAAAGTATGGTTTCAAGCCCTTCATGATCTCGATTGCATCTGGAATAGAGGGTTCTTTGACATCAATCTTCTGGAAACGACGCACAAGTGCACGGTCTTTTTCAAAGAATTGACGGTATTCTTTATAGGTGGTTGATCCGATACACCGGATTGAGCCATTGGAAAGAGCAGGCTTGAGAAGATTAGACGCATCCATGGCACCACCAGAAGTAGCACCCGCACCAATAACGGTGTGGATTTCGTCGATAAACATGATTGCGCCTTCAGTCTCTTCGATTTCTTTGACGACTTGTTTCAGTCGTTCTTCGAAGTCACCACGGTAACGCGTACCTGCAAGTAGAGTTCCCATATCTAGAGAGTATATCGTGCCATTCAACAGGACTTCCGGAACGTCTTTTTCGACGATGCGCTTGGCAAGACCTTCAGCAATTGCTGTCTTACCCACGCCTGGATCACCCACATAAAGTGGATTGTTTTTAGAACGGCGACATAGAATTTGGATGGTTCTATTTACTTCTGCGGTCCGGCCGATGAGTGGATCGATCTTGCCGCTTTCTGCTTTCTCATTCAGGTTTATACAATAAGAGGCGAGGGCACTGCTCTTAGCATTAGCGTCTTCGCCTTCGATTGTGGGTTGATCATCTTCAATGCCACGAATGGGTTTGGCTTCGGAAGCGCCAGATCGTTTTGCTATTCCGTGCGAGATATAATTGACCGCATCATAGCGTGTCATATCCTGTTCTTGCAGAAAGTAAGCCGCATGGCTTTCACGCTCAGCGAAAATAGCAACCAAGACATTCGCACCGGTAACTTCTTCACGGCCAGAAGATTGAACGTGAATGACTGCGCGTTGGATTACACGCTGGAAGCCAGCGGTTGGTTTTGAATCTTCATTATAACCAGTCACCAGATTGGCCAGTTCGGTATCAATATAATCCGTAAGATTCTCACGAAGGGTTTCGAGATTGACGTTGCAGGCTTTCATAACGGAAGCTGCGTCTTCATCATCAATCAAGGCAAGCAGGAGGTGTTCCAGCGTTGCATATTCCTGATGGCGCTCATTTGCATAGGTGAGCGCTTTGTGTAGAGCTTTTTCAAGGCTGTCGGTAAATGAGGGCAAATTAAGCTCCGATCTTATTTCTTCTCCATTACACATTGTAATGGATGTTGGTGTTTTTGGGCGAAGTCCATAACCTGAGTGACTTTTGTTTCTGCCACTTCATACGTAAAGACGCCGCATTCCCCCACGCCATTATTATGAACATGCAACATAATCTGCGTTGCCTGATCGCGATTTTTTGAAAAGAAACGTTCCAATACCAGAATAACAAATTCCATTGGCGTGAAATCGTCATTTAATAAAAGTACGCGGTACAGACTTGGTTTCTTTGTTTTCGTTCTTGTTTTTGTGGCAAGGCCAGTGCCCATACCTTCATCATCATCGCCGCCTTCACGGTCATGCTGCAACTTTGCTGGCATGAATGTATTCATCGTGATGTTTCCTGCTTATTCGATATTCCGTCAAATTTAGTCCAGTGTCACCCTAGACTGTTCTTTGTAATATAATGCCCGAAAGCCAAGCCGCAATAGCGATCGTAAAGAAAGGGTGATCATAATAAACGTCCCGGGTCTGATCGTGAAATGACTAATTTTATCAATCCTGCAAACTTTGGGTTTACCTTAAACGAATTGGTAACCAAGCCTGTCTACATTCGGTGATCAGGCTGGCGTGTATCTTTTGTCAGTTGTTTGAGTTCACAAATATTTCGCATTAAGCGAAGTAAGACGGGGAAAAGGTATTGCGTACCCTATCTAATTTGTGTCTCGGGCGCCGTGTATTGGTGCTCCTGACACTGGTAATGTCGATTGTCTGTTTTGGAATGCTTCCTGCGCAGGCGAATGCAAAATATTCCGGCATCGTGATTGACGCCAAAACTGGCAAGACGCTTTATTCGTATAAAGCGGATAAAGCTCGTTATCCAGCATCTCTCACAAAAATGATGACGATGTACATGATGTTTGAGGCCCTTGAAAGCGGTAAGCTTTCGAAGAAAACTCGCATTAAAGTATCCCGAAATGCGGCAGCAGAAGTGCCATCCAAGCTTGGCATTAAAGCAGGGCGCTCTATTGCGGCTGAACATGCTATATATGCGCTTGCTACAAAGTCTGCGAATGATGTTGCAACAGCGGTTGCTGAGCATCTTGGCGGAAGTGAAGCTGGCTTTGCACGTATGATGACGCGTAAAGCGCGCAAGATTGGCATGTCGCGTACGACATTCAAGAACGCGCATGGTTTGACTGCTAAGGGTCAATTGACAACAGCACGTGATATGGCGCGCCTTGGTATCGCGCTTCGCGAGCATTACCCCCAGTATTACAAGTATTTTTCAACGCGTAACTTCAAGTATGGCAAGGCGAATTATCGCAACCACAACCGCCTTTTAGGACAGGTAAAGGGTGTTGACGGGATCAAGACCGGCTATACGCGTGCTTCCGGTTTCAATTTGGTATCCTCTGTTCAGGCCAGCCGCCGTTCTATTGTTGCTGTTGTGATGGGCGGGCGTTCGGGCAAAAGCCGCAACGCACAAATGCGTAAATTGATTGCTACGTACCTTCGCAAAGCGTCAAAACGTAAAAAGAAGAAGATGATTGCAGGCGTGAAAAGCCGTTCAGTATTTATTGCTTCTGCCAAGTCTGTCGTCTTGCCAAAGCGTGGCCCTGTACCCGAATTTAGACCAGGTGCTGTTACAGTTGCTGCTAAAACGGTTGATGTCAGCAAGCCTGTTCAAGTAGCGGCCATTGTTCCAACGGCTAAAGTTGCTGCTAATCCTGCAATTTTACGTCCCGCAGTTGATGTTACTACTACCGCGACAGTCAAACCGGTTGTGACAAGAGCCGATGTGGGTTCATCAGCAAAACCAACAGGGTGGGTCATCCAGATTGCTGCTGCTGATAGCCGTGATAAGGCTGTTAATTTGCTAGAAGGTGCTCGTAAGCGCGCGCCATCGCTTTTGGGTAGCAAGCAGATTTATACCGAGCCGGTAAAAAGCGGCAGCGCCACTTTGCATCGCGCTAGGTTTGCAGGATTCAACGGTAAAAATGACGCCAGAAAAGCCTGTAAGATTTTGAAGAAGAAAAAGCTTTCGTGTTTAGCCCTGAATATGGGGTAGGCACTAGGGTCCTGACCCTAGATTACCGATTGTTAGTTGTTATGCGTAAATATCGGGGTGAACTATGAAACTGACTGACATTTCAGCCAAGAAGGATGTCCTTGGCCTCGTTGATACGGGCAGCAAGAAAAGTGGAGCCTCCACTGTCGGGATGGACCGCTTTCATCAAACGCCTGTGCGCGGTACGGATCTCTTTAATTCCCGCACCCGCTTCAAGACCAAGAACCTGATAAGCCTCCTGCTTGGTCATGGGGCCAGAGCCAACCGGATCTCCAGTCCTAGAACTAAAATCCGTCTGAGAAGCCTCACGCCATCCGGGAATCCGGCGGTCAAGATACGCTTCCATTAAGGCTGCACTTTCTGCATCGCCGGAAAGGTCTGCGTATAATTTGAGCAGCGTATCACCATCCATTGTCGATAGAAATTCGCCATCATGATTGCCGGTCAAAACCAATCCTTCTAAATCGCCGGTTTCATGATCTAAGGTCATTTCCAGCCATGCAGAGCGAACCGTTGATGTTTGTCTACCTGCTGCCATTGTGTTAGAATTGCGACTGCGTACATACCAAGCTGCTGAGAAGAATAGCATAGGTAAGCCTGCCGCAAATCTGCCCAATATCATCATTGCAAGACCTGTTATAAAAAGCCCGATGGGTAAAATCATTCGCAAGCTATTTGCAATTGATGCAGCTGAGGCATTTAACAATACATAGATGGCGAGAAATGCTGTCACTACGAGAAACATGAGTGCTAGTATTGGAGACACTAATTCAGCCTACTTATTTATTTGTTCGATGAGTTGACGCGCTGTACTGCCCGATAGATTTTTTAATGCAGACAAACCGCCTGTTGCATAGGTTGCAACAGCGCCTAGCAATTCTTCCAGTTCTTTCGCCGAGTTTTCCGAAAATTTCATGTATGCGCCGCCACTTAGTCGCGCAATTTCGCGAAATGCTTTTTCTGTGTTTGCATCATTGCCTTCCTGAAACATGAAAGCCCGCGTAGCATGAACACCCAGTTTGCCAGCGATTGCGCATAGAGGATCTATGCTTTCTTCAACTGCATCACCAATAAAAACCAGTGCTGATACGTGTTTCTTTGAATTTTCCGATGTTGTGTGGTTTAGCACTTTACTGATTTGAGTTGTGCCACCACGACAGTCGATCTTGGTCATCAGTTTTGCAAGCGTTTCGGTGTTATAGACCCATTTTGATGCGCGACATTCGCTGTTGCCACGAAAATAGACCAGTTGGACGGCGAGGCCGCTCTTACTGCCTGCGGTTTCAAACATGGATGACTGAATACTGGTTGCCCTGTCCCAAGTGGGTTGTCGGCTCATGGTTGCATCAAGTGCAAATATCAAGCGGCCCTGATTGTTTGTGCTAAGTGTGGACGCAGTTTTCAGAAAGCTTTGAATGTCAGACGAACTTGATTTGTCGATCTGAAGAGAGCTTCCGTCTGTTGCTGGTGGGTCAATCTTGCGTACCATCTAACAAGATTTGCCGTTCTGGCGGCAATCTTCAAGGGAAAACCACTTATTTATTCAAAAATCCGTGTTTGATCGCAAGCAAAGCGTGTTTTGCATATTCATTTATCTCCAATAGGATTGCAATCAAAGGAGTTCCATTATGGTTCGAATATTCTTGAGTTTTATTGTGCTGATGACAGCGGCAACGGGTCTTTCTGCGCAAACGGCATCTGAAGTGCCGCTTACCAATCCAGAAGTCTTAGCGCCGCCGTCAAGAGAGCAGGGCGTTAGTCCTTCGCCAAACCCTAGCGCGCAAAAAATGACGCTAGAGAAAATGGTGGCAATCGTAAAACGCTTGGATGAGAACGTTGCTGTTCGCGGGAATGCTATCTTACTTACGATTGCTGATGTTCAGGTGACTGTTGTTGCTGATCCAAAGGCAAATCGTATGCGTGCGTTTTCACCCTTTCAAACGCTTGATGGTGTTGATGGAAAAACACTGTATCGCATGATGCAGGCGAATTTTGATTCAGCGCTTGATGCCCGTTATGCAATTGCAAAGGGATATTTGATGAGTGTCTTTATCCACCCATTTTCTGAACTTACGGATGATCAATTCATTGAAGGAATAGGGCAGGTTGTCAATCTGGTGAAGACCTTTGGAACGGCCTTCACCTCAGGTGCGATTACATTTGGCGGCGGTGATAGCGGTAAATTACACCGCAAATTGATTGATGATCTTCTTGATAAGGGAAAGCGAATTTAGCCAATTGCCGAAGCCAGTTTCTCGCCTATTTCTTTAATCTTATCCATATCGCCCATCATGCCGTGCGGGCCCATTTTAACGCCTTCATGGCGAGGGATGATGTGGACATGGTAGTGATAAACTTCTTGCCCGCCGGCATCTTCGTTAAATTGCTGTATAGTTATTCCGTCGGCTCCAAACGCTATGATTGCAGCCTTTGCAATTTTTTGTACGGATTGATGAACCGCCATAATGTCTTCTGCCGGGCCGTCTAATATATTTCTAAATCCGTTTTTTGGAATCACCAGACAATGGCCTGCGCCACGTGGCATGATATCCATAAATGCAAATGTCTTATCGTCTTCATAGACTTTGAAGCATGGCATCTCCTCACGAAGAATTTTTGCAAAAATATTATTAGGATCATAGGCTTGTGTCATGATTGCTCTTTCTTGAATGGGGCATGTTCTGACAGAATTCTGTTATGTCTATCAACTTCTTCGCGCTCGTGCATCAGATAATCTTCGATTGCATCGCGCAATCCTGCATGTGTAATCCAATGCACAGAACGGGTTTCAACGGGAATGTATCCACGCGCTAACTTATGGGAACCTTGAGCACCTGCTTCAACACGGGAAAGGTTATGTTTGATGGCGTAATCGATTGCCTGATAATAACAAACCTCGAAATGCAAACATGGATGATCTTCAATACAGCCCCAATGGCGACCATAGAGGCAATCATCACCCACAAAATTGATTGCACCTGCCACGTATTCATCGCCGCGTTTTGCCATCATAAGTAGAGTGCGTTCGGGCAATGCCTTGCCAACCATTGAGAAAAATTCGCGGGTCAGATATGGCGTGCCCCATTTGCGTGATCCGGTGTCTGTGTAGAACGAGTAAAACCGATCCCAGATACGCTCTGTGATTTCATCACCATGAAGCAAATCTATTGTTATGCCATTGCCTTCAAGGGCGGCTTTTCGTTCTTTGCGAATATTTTTCCGTTTGCGTGACGATAGGGCGTTCAGAAAATCATCGAATGTTTGATATCCGTTGTTCAACCAGTGAAATTGCTGATCTGTGCGCTGTAAGTATCCGGCTTCACCAGCGAATTTCCATTCGTCCTCCGGCAAAAACGTAACATGCGCAGAAGACACTTCCAGTTTGCTACATAATTGACGAAGGCCCTGCGCAAGGGCGCTTAAGCGAACTTCGCGGTTACCACCTTGTGGCACAAGAAAACGCGGACCTGTAGCTGGAGTAAAGGGAACCGAGCATTGCAGTTTGGGATAATAATTGCCACCAGCGCGCATAAACGCATCTGCCCACCCATGGTCAAACACATACTCGCCCTGACTATGGCTCTTCAAGTAACATGGAACCGCACCAAGCAATTCACCATCAGTTGTTTCAAGAAGAAGATGTTGTCCATACCAGCCGGATTTACGGGTTGCAGAACCTGACTGTTCCAGTGCCAATAAAAACTCATGGGTAATAAACGGATTTACGGGCTGACCAGAAAGCAAACCATTCCACGCTTCGGCGTCGATGCGTTCAAAGGAGTCTTCAATGCGAATCTGAAATGTATCGGTCACGAGTTATAATGAAGGTCGCTGTTCCAATAGTTCAAGGCAGAAACCCTTCAAATGTTGGCTGTTTGGCGTAACGGGCACTTTTTGCCGCATCTGCTTCGCTCTTCACAGTCCAACTGATTACGGGTCGTCCTGTTTTGTTGAACTCGCTTACAAATTTGGTGTCGAGGTTTTTTAACTCATAAGAGAGGAAGTCGGGGTTGGTCTTTTGAGATATTTCAAGGTGTTGGGCATATTTACTGTCATCGCCATAGGCAGTTAGCCCAAGCGGTAGATCGGGCGCAATGGCACGTGCATCTTCAAGTAAGTGATGGTGGAATGACATGATAACGACAGGCCCATCATAGGTTTCCAACTCTTTTGCAACTGCAGCTACAAAACCGTCATCAGCACCTGTTTTTCCCTTTAATTCCAACACCAAGCCAACTTCACCGCTCACCAAATCCAACAAGTCTGCAAGTGTAGGGATACGATCATCAGTACCCATGATGTTTATTTTTGCTAAAACATTGCTGGTAATTTCGCGAACATCACCTTTCTGAGTTGTCATCCGGTCAAGTTCATAATCATGGAATACCATAGGGACGCCATCTGCTGACGGTTGAAGATCAACTTCTATGGCATAGTCGCGTCGTATTGCAGCCGCACATGCGGAAAGCGTGTTTTCAAAAACTTTGTTTGAAGCGTCATGTAATCCACGGTGGGCAATTGGGCGTTCTGTCAGCCAATTAACCTTTGGTGAATGAGGTTTGTCAAAAGTGAGCATCGTATATTGCGTGTTCCATGTTTGGCTTTATTGTAATGCGTAAGATACGCCATCAGAAAAGGTCTTCAAGCTGTGAAATCCATAACTCTCTCAATTTTGATTTCCACGAGTGCTATCGGGCAGGTCTTTGCTGCTGGTTTTGAAGTACTTGCGCCGCATCGCGCGACCTATGAGGTGAAACTCATTGAGGCATCTGAACAGTCTGGCATTGATGCCATGGATGGCCGCATTGTATATGAACTGAAAGGCAACGCCTGTGATGGTGTTTCGATCAGTTACCGTTTTGTGACACGGATCAATGCTAATAGAGAATTATTCGTTACTGATCAAAGAAGCACGAGTTACGAAAGCCCAAATGGAAAAGAGTTCTCTTTTACTACAAAGAGCTTTGTAAATGATCAGCCAGACCAAGACGTGCGTGGATCTGCAGTTCTTACGCCTGATGGATTAAAGGTGGTTCACACTGGTAATAATCCGGTCGAGCTTGAAATGCCCTCCGCGCTTTTCACCAGTGCACATATCATTGATGTTCTTGAAAACGCAGAGAAGGGTGAGGCATTTGTCTCGCATGCAGTGTTTGACGGAGCAGGGGATGCCGACAAGGTTTTACGCAGTACCAGCGTAATTGGTAAGGGCAAGGTAATGCCTGAACCCTTGGAAGGTGAAAAAGG
>CAZEPF010000075.1:9267-13615 GCA_964514045.1 uncultured Rhizobiaceae bacterium
GTGATCATCTTGAAAAGCTGATTGAGCGCAAAAGCTGGCCAATTACGATGAGCTATTTCAACTTTAATCAGGATGCGTCTTCTGAGGGTTTGCCGATATATCAGGCGTCTTTCTTATTGTTCGACAATGGTGTCACGCGTGATTTAACGATGAAATATGAAGACTATTCGCTCAAAGCGACACTCAGTGAGTTCGAGTTCTTGGACACTGAAAGTTGCGGATAAGTTGAGTCCGTATAAGGGCTTATAACTATCCTTTAAAGCCGCCACCATCCAAATAGGCTTGTTCGGCAGGGGTTGTGTGTCGCCCTAAAACCGCATTTCTGTGTGGAAACTGGCCAAATCGTTTTATGATTTCATGGTGTTCAAGTGCCGCCTTCATAACTTCCTCTCCACCGCCGATAGAATGTTGAAGTTTGATCGATTGTTCCTGATCAGAAATACACTCTGAATGTTCATAGGGTAGGTAAAAGAACAGGTTTAGATCTGCACGTGCTTCGCTATCTAAGCCTTTCGCAACCGCTTTCTTTGCTATCGTCAGCGCCTGATCATCCTGAGCAAATGTCTTTGGATCTCCTCGGAACATATTGCGAGAGAATTGGTCCAATACAATGATTAGCGCAAGCGTCCCATCGGCTGTGTCAGTCCAGTGGTTCAGTTGACCGTTGCGTGCTTGCGTATGGGTGTCACTAAAACGTGAGATGATCTCATCGTCGAGTTTTTGATTTTTCGTCCACCAACCCGAATTGCCAATACTGGCCCAGAAATCCAGTATAATTTCAGGTGCTACTACCTTTGACATGGAATTGCTCCTAATTTTTGTGAAAACCTTAAACCATCTAGCCCTTGAAATTGATCCCAAATTTAACCGCTTCACTGCCAAATTTATCACGCACATTATCGATGGCGCGTTCTGCGTCAGCGCGTTTTGTCGCTTCCGGGTCGATCAAATCTTGTGGGTCGGCGTTTTCGTCAGGGCCAAGTGTGGAAACGCCAATTCCAAGCAGCCGAAACCTTGTGCCATCCAGTTCTGGTTTTAACAGATCCATACCTGTTCGAAATATCCGGTCTTCCAATTGGGTTGGATCAGGAATCTGGCGTGAGCGGGTTCTCGATTTGAAATCACTGGTCTTGAGTTTTAATACGATTGTCTGCCCCGCAATGTGTTTATCCTTAAGGCGTTTTGACACTTTTTGAGATAGTTTGCGCAAGATCGGAAGCAGCGTTTCTTCCCTTGACATATCATCATTAAATGTTGTTTCTGCACTGATAGATTTTGCACCGCTAGAAGGGGAAACGCTTCGACTGTCTTCACCGCGCGATAGCCTTGATAGATGCAGTCCCATTGAGCCGTATCGACGCGCCAGATCGTTTTCCGGCATATCCTGAACGGTTGAGAGATCGGTAATGCCGTCTTTGGCCAGCATTTTCTGAGTGACTTTACCCACACCCCAAACAATCGAGACAGGTTGCTTGCGCAGAAATGAAACAGCCTCTTCTTTTCCGATAATTGAAAACCCTCTCGGCTTATTCATATCTGAGGCAACTTTTGCGAGAAACTTGCAATAGGATAGGCCGATTGAAACGGTTAGATCTAATTCATCTTTGATTTTTCGGGAAAGACGAAGCAGCATTTCTGCTGGACTGGCCCCATGTAAACGCCGCGTGCCACTCATATCCAAGAAAGCTTCATCTATAGATAACGGCTCAACCATGGGCGTAAGTTCACGCATCAATTCACGGATTTGGTGGCCTGCTTCTGAATATTTGGTCATGCTTGGTTTAATAACAACAGCATCCGGACAAACCGCCAAGGCCTTGAACATGGGTTGCGCGGAATGAACGCCACGTATGCGGGCAACATAGCATGCGGTTGAAACCACGCCGCGCTTACCACCGCCAATAATAACGGGTTTATCTGCCAGATTTGGATTATCCCGCTTTTCAACAGATGCGTAAAAAGCGTCGCAATCGATGTGAGCAATATCCAATTGTTTTAATTCTGGATGTTTAACCAGGCGAGGGCTTCCGCATTTCATGCACCGTTCTGTGTCATCTGACTGCCAGCTCAGGCAATCCCGACATAGTGCATTATCGCTATCGCCAGTTTTCATTTTTACCAACCTTCACCTTCGTTAGGTGGCACAAGGGCAAATCTGGCCTTCTGGATATCTGCTGGGTTGATGTTAGCGCTGGCAGTAAAAGCCAACAACGTAGATTCATCGCCCAAATAGAAATCTAATATCGCGCCTAAAAATTCAGATGAAGTCCCAGCTGAGCGCATGTCATCTGGCGTCATTCCCGTTAAAGAAACAAATCGCGATAGTAATTCGGTGTCTCCAGCAAGATGTTGTAGCCCTGAAATTGCGATATTTGTGGCGTGATCGGTGTTCATAAAACGCTCATTGTAGAGAAGAAACTGATATAAGACTGATATCAATGTTCTTGCAGTTTTGTTTGGGTTTCATCAACCTTATTAGATTAGTATTGCGTTTCAAGTGGATGGTGCTTTCAGGAAAACGCGTTCCTAACGGTCGGTAGAATGTCAAAAAAGATTTTAATTGTTGAAGACAATGAGCTGAATATGAAGCTTTTCAACGACCTTTTGGAAGCAAAAGGGTATGAAGTCATTCAAACCAATAACGGCATGGAAGCCCTTGATTTAGCAAGAGCACATATGCCTGATCTAATTTTGATGGATATCCAATTGCCTGAAGTCTCGGGGTTGGAAGTCACGAAATGGATTAAGGATGATGATTCTCTAACTCATATTCCGATAATTGCTGTGACTGCATTTGCCATGAAGGGTGATGAAGAGCGTATTAGGCAGGGTGGGTGTGAAGCCTATATCTCCAAACCTATTTCTGTTGCCTCTTTTTTGCAGACTATCCAAATGCACATTTCTGATGCGTGAAGTGGAGTAGCTTGTGACTGCGCGTATTCTTGTAGTTGATGATGTGGCGAGCAATGTTCGTCTTCTCGAAGCTCGTCTTATGGCTGAGTATTTTCAGGTTCTAACTGCCAGCAATGGTGCAGACGCACTTAAAATCTGTAAGAACGGTGAATGTGATATCGTTTTGCTGGATGTTATGATGCCTCAGATGAATGGATTTGAGGTGTGTGAGAGACTGAAATCTGATCCTGAAACAATGCATCTTCCTGTTGTTATGGTGACGTCACTGGATTCTCAAGCTGACAAGCGTCGTGGCCTTGAAGCTGGTGCCGATGATTTTCTAAGCAAGCCCGTTAATGATCTTGCGCTCGTCACGCGCGTCAAAAGCCTTGCACGATTGAAAATGGTAACAGATGATTTGCGCCTTCGTGCATCCAACGGCGATGAGTTGGCGATCAATAGCTTCAAGAGTGTTGAATTACTTCGCAATGAAGCGAGTACGGGAAGGGTTGTCATTATTGATAGTGATGCAACGCCAGAATCCCCTATGGTTAAGGCAATTAGCCGATCCTATGGCGTTCATCTGATCAACGCGCCGCATGATGCGCTTATTCAAGTTGCAGACGGTGACTTTGACCTAGCCATCGTGTCCTTGTCTTTAGTGGGGCAGGATAGTTTACGTCTTTGTTCTTATTTGCGATCCTTAGAGAAAACCCGGACCTTGCCAATTGTTGTCACAGCCAAACAAGGCCAGGGAGATCTTGTCAGTCGCTCGCTTGAGATTGGCGTGAATGATTTCCTTGAGTTTCCTCTTGATGAGCATGAGTTACTTGCGCGTATCAATACCCAAATGTTGCGTAAAAAATATAATGATTGCCTGCGTGATTCTGTTCAACAAACCATTGAAATGGCTGTAAAAGACCCGCTTACAAACATGCATAACCGTCGTTACATGGATCAACAGTTGCATCCTATGTTTCAAACTTGCGTTGATGATGATGAGCCGATGTCCCTGATTATGTGTGATATTGATCATTTTAAGAATGTGAATGACACACATGGCCATGATGTAGGGGACCTTGTTATTCAGGCATGCGCAAAGCGGATCATGGATAGTGTTCGCGATGTTGACGTTGCGTGTCGCTTTGGCGGTGAAGAGTTTGCAATTGCAATGCCAAACACTAGCGGAGAAGTGGCGTTAAAAATTGCCGAACGCATTCGTGAAAAAGTTGAGGGCACGCCTGCTGCAGGTGGTGACAATCAGCCGTCGGTCACTTTTACAATCAGCCTAGGCGTAGCAACGATCGAAGAAGATGACACTCCTGAAAAGCTTATGAAGCGGGCTGATTTGGCGTTGTATAGCGCTAAGCGCGAAGGTCGAAATCGTGTGGCTTGTCTAGCCGCTTAGAGCGTATCTGGCTTGGATTGAACCGTTTGAACGCCGTGGCGTTTGTGC
>CAZEPF010000076.1:0-13339 GCA_964514045.1 uncultured Rhizobiaceae bacterium
AATCAAAAATCCAACCCATCAAATCGATTCAATCCAAGACAGACACGCTCTAGCCGGAAACCGGACGCCCAATCGAATGGTAATCAAACTCTGTGACCTCATCGAGACCATAGATATTGCGTAAATCAACCAGGACGGGTGTTTTTACCACTTGCTTGATACGTTTGAGGTCAAGCGCGCGGAATTCGTTCCACTCGGTCAAGATTACCACCGCATCTGCATCTGTCATACAATCGTAGGAATCTTCGCAGAAGTTTACATCTTTAAGCAGACCAGCGGCCTCTTCCATACCTTCTGGGTCATAGGCTCGAATGTTGGCACCCTTCTCCTGAAGTCCCGGAATAATGACAAGACTTGGCGCATCGCGCATATCGTCAGTATTGGGTTTAAACGTCAGTCCCAAAATTGCGATTGTCTTGCCAGATACTGAACCCCCTAGCGCTTTTTCAATACGCCCGATCATTGATTGTTTCCGTTGCTCGTTGACCTCAATCACCGTGTCTACGATCGAAACGGGCGCACCGTAATCATGAGCAGTTTTGGAAAGTGCGAGCGTATCTTTGGGAAAACATGAACCACCGTAACCCGGTCCCGCATGTAAAAATTTGCCGCCTATGCGGTTATCAAGTCCAATACCCTTCGCAACTTCTTGCACATTGGCGCCTACTGCATCACACAGATCAGAAATCTGGTTGATGAAACTGATCTTGACCGCAAGAAAGGCGTTCGCTGCGTATTTAATCAATTCAGCGGTACGACGCTCAGTGCGCAGCAATGGCGTTTCATTAAGGTAAAGCGGGCGATATAATTCGTTCATAAACGCAAATGCACGATCAGACTGAGCACCAACCACAACACGGTCGGGACGTTTGAAATCTTCAATCGCCGCCCCTTCACGCAAAAACTCAGGATTGGATGCCACATCAAAATCCGCATCCGGATTGGTCTTCGCGATAATCGCTTCAACCTCATCACCTGTCCCAACAGGAACCGTGGATTTGTTAACAATCACGGTATAACCATTGATAAAGCCCGCAATTTCTTCTGCTGCAGCATAAACATATTGCAAATCTGCGTGGCCATCACCACGACGTGTGGGTGTTCCAACCGCGATGAATACAATGTCTGCGTCACCCACCGCTGCTTCAGCTTCTGTAGCAAAGTCCAGCCTACCAGCTTTCACATTTGTATCCACCAGCAGCTCCAGCCCCGGCTCGTAAATCGGCATAATGCCTTCTCGAAGTTTTTCGATCTTTGTTGCATCCTTATCGATGCACGTTACCTGATGGCCGAAATCTGCAAAACAAGCGCCCGAAACTAGGCCAACATAGCCCGTTCCAATCATAACAACACGCATGGAAATTCTCCGATGGCTGGTCCTGTGCCGCAGTTTTACCTAGCTCGATTAAACTTTAAGCAATAGAACTACTGCAACACGTTTTCACTGCAGTGCCATACTCACCCATGGGTTTCAACACCAACCCGCCGATAGGGTTAAGGCTGGAATCGAGAGAAGGGAAGGGTGATGAGGCGACTATATTCAAAAGCAGCGAAGAAAACGAATGTTTGATACTCATTTTATTTCTCTGCCAAGCCACCTTTCAATTATGAAAAATGTGACGTAGGCTGTCTCCCTAGCCGTGTTACCAATGAGCTTCGGGAAAACCGAAACGGCTACAAAGGGAGAACTTTATGAAAAAACTGCTTACGAACCTAGCGATGACAGCGGCAGCAACCGCTTTCACATTTGGCGCTGCAAATGCAGCTGACCAACGCTTCATTTCAATTGGCACAGGCGGCGTCACTGGCGTCTACTATCCAACAGGTGGCGCGATTTGCCGTCTCGTAAACAAAAAACGCAAAGAACACGGCATCCGTTGTTCTGTGGAATCAACGGGTGGTTCTGTTTACAACATCAACACCGTTCGCGCTGGCGAGTTGGAGTTTGGCGTTGCACAGTCTGACTGGCAGTACCACGCGTATAACGGCACTTCAAAATTTGAAGACCAAGGTAAATTCGAAGGCCTGCGTGCTGTATTCTCAGTACACCCGGAACCATTCACCTTGATCACACGCAAAGGTGCAGGCGTTGCCAAATTTGAAGACCTCAAAGGTAAGAAGGTCAATGTCGGCAATCCTGGCTCGGGCCAACGCGCGACAATGGAAGTTGTCATGGACTCGTTTGGCCTTGGCATGAGCGACTTTGCTCTTGCTGCAGAACTTAAGGGTTCTGAAATGGCACAAGCATTGTGTGACGGTAAGATCGACGCAATGATCTACACAATCGGTCACCCTGCAGCGGCGGTTACAGAAGCTGCAACAACATGTGATGTTGAATTGGTATCTGTAAAAGGCGCGCCAATTGACAAACTCGTCAATGACAACCCTTACTACCGTGTCGCATCCGTACCGGGTGGCATGTACAAGGGCACAGATGCTGAAACAACAACTTTTGGCGTTGGCGCAACCTTCGTATCATCATCCGATGTTCCAGAAGATGTGGTTTATACAGTGGTGAAAGCAGTGTTTGAAAACTTTGATGATTTCAAAAAACTACACCCTGCATTCGCTAATCTGAAAGAAGAGCAAATGGTCAATGACGGCCTTTCTGCTCCGCTTCATGCTGGTGCTGAAAAGTACTACAAAGAACGCGGCTGGAAATAAGCTTATACCTACCGGGCCAGGCGAACATCGCCTGGCCCCTTTTGGTTTTTGCACCGCTTTAGATGCACAATCCAAAAGGGAAATGCGAGTAAATCGCACGGGAGGCGTAATATGAATTCAACATCAAACAATACAGGTCAAAGCGGAAATTCTGATGTTGACCTAATGGTCGCTGAAGTTGAATCAGGCGCAAGAAATGCCAAAGGGCTGGCTGGCAAAATAATCCTTGGAATTGCATTCACCTGGGCATTGTTCCAGATTTATATCGCTTCAGCCATTCCCTTTGTTTTAACAGAAACCTTCGGTGTGAATGTTGTTTTCAACAATCAGGAAGCTCGCCAAATCCACCTGGCATTTGCGCTACTGCTGGCAATGCTTGCCTATCCACTTTTCAAAGGCTCTGCACGCGATCGCGTGCCATGGTATGACTGGCTGCTTGCAGTCGTAGGCGCAACATCTTGTTTATATTTGCTTTGGTTTAAGGTTGATATTGCTGGCCGTGCAGGCCTTCCAACCCAAGCCGATTTGATCTTCTCTTCGCTTGGCATGTTATCGCTTGGCATTGCCGTATACCGCGCGCTTGGTCTGCCCTTGGTTATGGTCGCCAGCGTGTTTGTGTTTTACGTTTTCTTTGGCCACCTTTCCTGGATGCCGGATTCCATCCAGTGGAAGGGCGCATCCTTCGGCAAAGCCATGTGGCACTATTGGATGCAAACAGAAGGTGTATTCGGCGTTGCGCTAGGCGTTTCCGCCTCGATGATTTTTCTATTCGTTCTGTTTGGCTCACTGTTGGAAAAGGCAGGGGCAGGTAATTATTTCATCAAGCTTGCCTTTGCTCTACTGGGTCACTTCCGTGGTGGTCCAGCAAAAGCAGCCGTGGTCGCCTCCGCATTGTCCGGTCTGTATTCGGGTTCTTCCATCGCAAACGTGGTAACAACAGGAACCTTCACCATCCCCTTGATGAAACGAACGGGTTTCAAACCTGAAAAAGCGGGCGCTGTAGAGGTTGCATCATCCACCAATGGTCAGCTAACCCCTCCGGTTATGGGTGCTGCCGCGTTTCTGATTTCCGAATTCACTGGCATCTCTTACCCTGAACTTATCAAACACGCCTTTCTGCCAGCGATTATCTCTTACATCGCACTCGTATATATCGTGCATCTGGAAGCCTTGAAGCTCGGCTTGAAAGGTATGGAACGTCCAACGCCTGTTGGGACAATGGCAAGCCGCCTATCCGGCGTGTTGTTCGGCTTTATCGCAATGGCGGTTCTGGCTGGTGTTGTGTATTACGGGCTTGGCTGGATAAAAACCGCGTTACCAGGGCTTGGGTTCTGGAGTGCTGTTGTATTGTTCTTAGGCGCCTATGGCTTCCTGGTACGAAAAGCCTCAAACGTTGCTGACTTGGAAATGGACGATCCGAACGCACCGATCACCACCTTGCCGCGCCCTTGGGATGTGGCAATCACGGGCTTCCATTACATTCTGCCAATCATCATCTTGATTTGGTGTATTTTGATCGAGCGTCTCTCTCCAACCCTTTCTGCCTATTGGGCAACGGTTGCGATGATCTTCATCGTCATTACCCAACAACCGCTCAAACGCTTCTTCCGAGGCCAAGGCAATTATAAAGCAGGCTTCAAATCCGGTTGGAATGATTTTTTCGACGGTATGATTGCTGGCTCGCGAAACATGATTGGCATTGGTGTCGCAACCGGTGCAGCTGGCGTAATTGTCGGCACTGTGTCTCTGACAGGGGCACACCAGGTCGTTGGTGAATTTGTAGAGTACCTCTCCGGTGGCAGCTTGATTGCGATGTTACTTCTGGTAGCCGTGATGAGCCTTATTCTGGGCATGGGGCTACCCACAACCGCGAACTATATCGTTGTGTCATCACTAATGGCGCCGGTGATTGTGTCCGTAGGCGCGCAGTCGGGCCTGATCGTACCGTTGATCGCGGTTCACCTGTTTGTCTTCTACTTTGGTATTCTGGCTGATGATACGCCACCCGTGGGTCTTGCCGCCTTCGCGGCGGCTGCGATTTCAGGAGGCGACCCTATCAGAACTGGTATTCAGGGTTTCGCCTACGACATTCGTACGGCTCTCTTACCGTTCCTGTTTATCTTCAACACGGAATTATTGTTGATTGACGTAACGTTTGCGAAAGCGATCTTCATCTTCATTGTTGCTGTGATAGCCATGATGTTGTTTGCCGCCGCAACACAAGGATACTTCTTTGCGAAAAGTAAGTGGTTTGAATCCATCGCTTTGATGCTGATTGCGTTCACGCTGTTCAGGCCCGGTTTCTGGCTGGACTATGTACAAGCACCGTTTAACAATCTTGCAGGCTCGGAAATTTTCCGCATTGCCGAGGAAACACCTGAAAACGGCAATATGAGGCTGGTGGTTAGCGGACCGGACTTTGACGATCCTGATAAGATAGTTGAGCGGACGCTGCTCGTACCACTGGGCGCAAATGGAGAAGGCGAAGCAAGGCTTAACGCATCCGGATTGATGGTGTCCTCCAGCGATGGCAAAGCCCTCATGGAAGAACCTCTTGCGGGCACACCATTCTTTGATGAAATGTCGGGATATGACTTTTATGGCGATGCGCCAGTTGAAGTCATCACTGTCCAGCAACCAGCAGAGCGGATGACGAAGGAAGTCTTTTATATTCCTGCTTTATTCCTGCTATTGATCGTAATCATGTTACAGCGCCGCCGACAAACGGTTCCAGCGTTCTGGGGGAGGTTCTAATGACCCGCAAGATACTTGTTTCCATCGACTTGTCAGAAGACAACGCATTTGACCGCCTTATGCCCGTGGCAGAATCCCTAGGTGGAATTGATGGCGCCGAACTGCATGTTCTATCTGTGGTTCCAACCTTCAACATGTCGATTGTGGGTTCCTACTTTTCGCCTGAACACGAAAAAGAAGCACTCGCCAACGCTCAAAAAATACTAGGCGAGAAAATTAACAGTCGCAATTATGCTGGCGCATTGAAGGGTCATATTGCCCAAGGCATAATTTACGAAGAAATCATCAAGGCTGCCAATACATTGGAGTGCGATTTAATTGTTATCGCCGCCAACAGACCGGAACTCAAAGACTACCTACTAGGACCAAATGCTGCACGCGTTGCACGCCACGCAAAGCAATCTGTGTTTGTGGTGCGTGATGATGCGTAACATCGCATAATAGAAAATGTTACAAAGAGAACAAAAAAGTTACAAACTTTACAAATGTATGCTTTGTAAATTTCCAAAATCACATTTTGACATATTTTAGATTCCATTTCTGCCTGTAAAAAGGTCAATAGCCCTCAAGTTAGTTATTTTAGGGAAGTTGATATTATGCAGCAGAAAAACACAAATGGTTACACTGGTCTTTTCATCCCAGGCCCAACCAATGTTCCAGACCGTATTCGTCAGGCAATGAATGTTCCTATGCAGGACATGAGAGCACCTGATTTTGGCGATCTAACCCTGCCAATATTTGCTGACATTAAAAAAGTTATGCGCACCGAAACTGCCGAAGTATTCATGTTCCCAGCAAGTGGAACAGGTGGTTGGGAATCCTGCGTATCCAACCTGTTTTCTTCCGGTGAGAAAGTGCTGATCAGCTCATTTGGTCATTTCTCTTACCTTTGGGTTGATATGTGCGAGCGCTTTGGCCTTGAGGTTGAGCATTGCGAAGTGGAGTGGGGCAATGGCGTACCGCATGAAGAGTATCGCCGCATTCTCGAAGCTGACAAAGAGCACAAAATCAAAGGCGTATTTGCCTGCCACAACGAAACTGCAACAGGCGTTGTATCCGACATCAAGCGCGTTCGCGATATTCTCGACGATTTGAACCACCCTGCACTTCTTTGCGTAGATGGCATCAGTTCTCTGGGTTGTTTGGACTTCCACATGGACGACTGGGGCGTAGACGTAATTATTGGCGGTTCACAAAAAGGCTTCATGTTGCCAACAGGTCTTGCAATCGTCGGCGTTAGCCAACGTGCTATGGAGCGTCGTGTTACGGCTAACCTGCCTCGTACATTCCTGTCTTTTGATGATATGATGAAAACAAACGCCACAGGCCATTTCCCATATACGCCCGCGACGCAAATGTTCCACGGCATGAGAGCATCACTCGACATGATCTTTGAAGAAGGTCTCGACAACATCGTTGCACGCCATAACCGTCTTGCAACTGCCGTCCGTGCTGGCGTTCATGCTTGGGGTATGGATGTATGCGCAAAACAGCCAAATCTCTATTCAGATACGGTAACCGCGATTATGGTTCCTGATCACGTTGACGCAGCAGAGGTCATTAAAACCGCATACTACCGTTACAACATGTCGCTGGGTTCAGGACTTGCCCGTCTTGCTGGTAAAGTCTTCCGCATCGGCCATTTGGGCGATCTCAATGAGATCATGGTCCTACAAGCCTTGGCTGGCTCAGAAATGGCACTGGTTGATTGTGGCGCTAACATCCAATTGGGTTCAGGCGTTGCAGCAGCACAGGAAACATTCCTTATCAAACAGGATGAAATTCAAGTCGCGGCCTAAACAATCAACATACATACAAGGCTTTCATGCCTGTATTGATAAAAGCTTCAACCCCGATGTCTTAGGCATCGGGGTTTTTTGTTATGACTTCATCATCACTAATGATCAGTACAGACACTTAGGGTCAGGACCCTAGGCTAAATCGAGAGATCTACCTACTTGGATTTACTGCGCCTGCATCGCTCAGAACAATACTTCACCTCGTCCCAAACCTTTTCCCATTTCTTGCGCCACGTAAAAGGGCGCTCACATACAGGGCATATCTTTTGAGGTAGATCCTGTTTCTTGCGCATTATTCCAACTCCAATGCACCCTTATAAAAATAACACTCCCACCCGTCAGTAAGGAAAATGGTTAACGCTTGTTAAGACTGCAATGCAGAAATTGCATATCAGACTTTCCGGATTTGCATTCGTAGTTTTGCACTGATTGGTCTATATCAAACTCATCACATTTATTTAGGAGTTAGTACTATGAACATGATCGGTTCTTTCAGAAAATGGCGCAACTACCGTCGCACTGTGAGCGAGCTGAATGCTCTCTCCTCACGGGAACTAGACGACCTCGGCATCAACCGTGGCGACATCCCGCACATTGCACGAACAAGCGGCATCTAATCAATATAACGAGCATTAAGCTCGACATAGCAGGTCTCTCCTCCCAATGACCTGCTTTTCCAACACCCGCCCGTAAAGCGGGTGTTGTTGCTTTTGGAGCAATGATCTATATCAACCCAATGACACAGAAATTACATATCATTGGCGGCGGTCTCGCCGGATCAGAAGCCGCATGGCAAGCAGCCCAATCAGGCGTTGACGTTATCCTGCATGAAATGCGCCCCCACCGTGGAACAGATGCGCACCAAGGCGAAAGCCTTGCAGAATTAGTCTGCTCAAACTCTTTCCGCTCGGATGATTCAGAAACCAACGCAGTTGGTGTTTTACACGCAGAAATGCGAGCTGCAGGTTCTTTGATTATGCAATGTGGCGACGTCCATAAAGTACCTGCTGGTAGCGCACTCGCAGTAGACCGTGACGGATTTTCAGATGCTGTCACAAAGACACTTGAAAGCCACCCCAACATTACCATCACCCGCGAAGAAGTAACGGGCCTCCCACCAAAAGAATGGGGCCAAACCATTATCGCGACCGGACCGCTCACCTCACCGGACCTTGCTCAGGAAATTGCTGGAGCAACTGGCGAGGACGAACTGTCCTTTTTTGATGCGATCGCACCCATCCTTCATTTTGACAGCATTGATTTTGATACCGCATGGTTCCAGTCACGTTATGACAAAATTGGCCCTGGCGGCACAGGCAAAGATTATATCAACTGCCCAATGAATGAAGTGCAATACAATGCTTTCATTGATGCACTCTTGGACGGCGATAAAACCGAGTTCAAAGAATGGGAAAACGTCCCTTATTTTGACGGCTGCCTACCCATTGAAGTCATGGCTGAACGTGGCCGTGAAACGCTCCGCCACGGCCCTATGAAACCAATGGGTCTGACCAATACGCATAAACCCGAAGAAAAAGCGTATGCAGTTGTGCAATTGCGTCAGGATAATGCTTTGGGCACGCTCTACAATATGGTTGGATTTCAGACGAAATTAAAATACGGCGCACAAACCGAAATTTTCAAGACGATACCGGGCCTCGAAAAAGCAGAGTTTGCAAGGCTCGGAGGTATTCATCGCAATACTTATCTTAATTCGCCAAAAGTCTTGGACGAGCGCCTACGATTAAACGGCAGACCCGACATTCGCTTTGCCGGCCAAATCACAGGTTGTGAAGGGTATGTGGAAAGTGCTGCAGTTGGTATTTTGGCAGCACGATTTGCCTGCGCGGAAATTACCGGACAATCTTTGGAGCTACCCCCTATCACAACCGCAATGGGCGCACTGCTTCATCACATCACAACAGGCCATGTGGCCTATGATGAAACGGGTGAAAGCAATGAACGTTCAAAACGCTCCTTCCAGCCGATGAATGTAAACTTTGGCCTGTTACCGCCTTTACCGGATGGCACATTGCAAAAACCGGAAGGGGTAAAACGCTGGCGTGGCAAAGACAAAACACTGGCCAAGAAACGCGCTATGAGCGCGCGCGCCTTATCAGATTTTGATCAATGGCTGGAGACTTACCCGATACTCGACGCCGCGGAATAAAACGAAGCTTAGAACTTACCGATCAGGTTGATGAAGATACCCTCATCATCATAGGTCAAGTCGGTAATATCATCTGAGAAGCTTGCAAAATTATAGCCAATGCCGATTTTCAGATTTTCGCCAATATGACGGTAAATACCCGCAAGGTAACCGAAATTCGCCTGATCAACTTCTTCCAGCCAAAGTGCACGTGCTTCCAGCAAAACATCCCATTTATCGACCACATGGAAATCTGCTCGCGCGACCGCAAGATGGGCTGTTGAATTATTGAATATACCACTACCACGCACGCTTTCGATCTGGCCTGTACGGAACCCATATTTACCGCCGATAGAAAGACGCTCGTTCAGATCATAGATAAAATCAGCTTCCAGAACATGACTGCGTTGGCGCGGACCCAGAACTTGGTTTTGTACGTTAACCTGTTGAGCACCCGGCAAATCTTCAAGGTAAGAGTACCGCAATAGCGCGTTTAACCGGTCACTGTCTTTGGGACGATACGCCCAGCCCACAGACCCCTCGATGTAATCACCATCTAAGATTGTGGCCTGATCAGATTGTGAAATCACACCATCAAGCTTGGCGATAAAGCGCCAGTCATCATGATAATTACGAGAGTAATTCGCGGTTAGAAGATAGGTATTTCTATCGCGGGCATTCGCATTGATGCCGTCTTCAAAGCGTGCTTCAAAACGCAGCGACGCCTGGCGCATTTCCTCACGAATAGAAATCGTTCCCGACAGGCCGAACCGATCAAAGTAACCCGATACGCTATCGTAAACTTCACCTGCTTCTATGCCACCCGAAAGCGTGATTGCATCATCGGGCGTATAGTTCACTCCATAGGTATGAGTAAGCGAGCGTTGCGTGCCCGTGAAATCATAACTCTCTTCAAAATATGCAGTGAGCTGATCATTGACGCGGCGATTGGCGCCAAAGATTATTGACCCGTAATCACTACCAAACGGATCATAGCCGTTCAGATCACCTGCGGTCGTATCTGGTTCAATCCGGTATCCAAAATAATATTTATCATCAACATTTGGCGAATAGGTCAGTGAGGCAAGTCCACCAACGCCCGTGGTACCATACGATACTTCCGCCTCCGCTGAAATCTTGTCTGTCAGGTCGGCAGAGGCCCCTACCCCAACACGGTCATTACGCTGGCGCGAACCATCGCGGTCCACGGTTAATTGACCAAACACCCAAGCCTTGCTGCTATCATCATAGTGACGGGTTAAACGCGCACCAATATCCGTGCGTGAGCCGACACCTGTAGAAGACCCGATTGCCTGCTCATGGTTGGAATGAGTAACACCGATACTGGCCGTATACTCATCACCAAACCGACGCTCGATTTCAGCGCTTGCTTCCTGACGATTATTACCATCAGCACGGCTTACGGAATCATATTTGGCACGAAAGGCTGTGTCTGCATCAAGTTGAACATCAGCAAAAACACCTGCAATCCGCTCGTCAACGGCAGTGTAACGGCCCGGCGCATTAAAGCCTCCATCGCGATGCTCATAATACCCGCCAAGAGAGCCTTCCAGAGCGCCACCTGTAGCCTCGCCCAGATCAACCGCAAGTTTTGCACGATAGGCTTGCGCCTTGCGTCCAGCAACGCCAGCACCCGTGACCGGATTGAAAACAAACCCGCCATCGGTCGAGCGCACCATGCCAAATGTATTACCTTCAGATTCTGCCCACTCAAATTCAAAATAGCTTTTCTCGGAAAGCCTGACCAAGACATCCGCACCATAAAGAGATTGATCTGCAAATCCGGTATCTTCGCGGTATCCCGTTACACCCACACGAACCGTATCGCTCACCCAGCCTTGTGCACGCGCGCCATAACTAAAACCTTCAAGGTCAGTAAGGGTGGGCGTGTATTCATAGGTGACCACCAAAAACTGATCATTGCCACCAATGGAACCCTGACGCACAGCGCTTGATGTTCCAGTAGTAGACGCAAGCGGTCGGTTTAACAGGATTACACCTTGGACATGATCAAAAATGTAATCATCACTTGGACGCAGAAGTGTTCGACTGACCACCTGACCGGAGACTGAATCACGTTCTTCAAGGGACACTTGTTCAGAGCCTGAATTGATATCCTGACGGCGCATAAAATAAGCAGACCCGCCCGTGCCACGAAATTCGTCACGCTGCGGCAATGACCCCGGTTCGGCAGCAAATGCCTCTACCTTAACCACCGCCTCTCCATGCGAGGTAGTTTGAGGCGTTTTCAAAACTGCATGTGCACCGTACAAACTGCGTTCGAAACGAGCAAGTTCTGTTTCATTGATACGGCTTTTGTAATTGCCCCACATAACATGGCTCTTGCCGCGTTGGACACGCACATAAAACTTACCCGATGTTGGCGCGTCTTCCACACTT
Organism: uncultured Rhizobiaceae bacterium; assembly: GCA_964514045.1. Lineage (GTDB taxonomy): Bacteria > Pseudomonadota > Alphaproteobacteria > Rhizobiales > Rhizobiaceae > JAALLB01. The sequence continues at coordinate 11,788 of CAZEPF010000076.1, forward strand.
GTACTGTCATCACCATAGACCGGATAGTAATCATCCGGATCAAGATTGCGCAGAAGCTGACGCGGATCTTTTTCATCTAAGCTGGAAAAGAGCGTATCAAGCTCTTCTTCACTTGTATCAAAAGCAGCGGTGATCAGCGTTTCACCTTTGACCTTACCTTTAAGATAAAATGCCAACCGGCCCTGTTCGTAAGAGCGATCAAACTCACCGGGACGCGTACGTTCCATCATCTCGGCATCGCGGCCTAACCGTCTACCCACAGTAATGTCAGCAAGACCAACATAAAACCACTCACTGTCCGGTATATTGATATCACGCTCAAACTGGAGACCATTGTCTTTGCCAAAGCCGCTAACCTCCACATCGACCACATGATCACCAGCAGGTAAAATCTGGCTTGTGACAAACTTCTGGCCATCATCAATCGGGATATGATTTCCCAGTACACGCACAGAATAACCCGGCGGTATGTGACGGCCATGAACGGTAATAATTCCGCCATTCAAAGGAATATTGGAAATGCCCGTACGGTCATCTGATTCTCCAGGAGCGATTGGCGTTAACCCGATACGATCTTCAACCGCAACCTCATCATGGCTAATACGCAGGCTCAATGGCGTTGTTTCATCAAACCGGCCTTTGTGGTCATAAACCCGCAATACATAGCTTAGATGATCACGATCTGTGTCTGGCAGACCTGTCTCAGAAAAGCTTTTCCAGAACGCTTTACCACCATCCCCGTCTGGGTTCATTTCAATGACATCAATAGGCTTTGCGATTGCCTCAGTCGAATATTTATCACTTTGGCGGAAGACACGAATTTCCGCACGATCAATCCATGCAGCGTAATTCCAGCTCGCAGCGAACTCGATGTTCTCACCGGGCTTGTAGGTTCTACGCAAATCAGTTGTTGAAACATTGAGCCGGCGTGTAATGTCGAGACCGTCAAACTTGACCTGAATATCAACGTCTTCAAGTGACTTATCCGTACGAACAACCTTGTCCTGAACAATCGGAGAGCCCACCACAGTTTCCCCATCAACGCTGATGGAAACACCTGAATTTTGCTTAAGCTTAATGCTGCCAGTAGTCAGAGAAGCTTCCGCTTGTAACAGGAGATCCAGATCATCCTGACACAGCGATGCCGATGAGCAGGCCGCGTGACCTGTAGAAAGTGATGATGTGAAAAGAACTGTTGCAAGCAACACTCTTTTCACATCCACCCGGCGCGTAACGTTCATGCTACGCGTGTCGCCCCGAACCACGCAGAACATACACAAACCCCTAAACACACCAATCATTGGTAAGTAAATTCTTACCTATTATGGTTACTGTCAGGTTAACGTACGGGAAGTTTTTACTACGCCGATTTAATGAAAATTGACGCTCTAAGTGACTGAATAAATTGAATATAATTTTTGCAAAGGGAACGTACACGGTTGCTAAAACCAGCTACCCGCTTCAGCCACACCAGCACTCTAAATCTATGAAAACAAAGCTCTAGAGCGTGTCTGTCTTGGATTGCATCGATTTGATGGGTTGGATTTTTGAT
>CAZEPF010000077.1:0-13252 GCA_964514045.1 uncultured Rhizobiaceae bacterium
ACGCCGGTTGATCATATTAGACCATTAATGAAGAGCGCGAGTGAATCTCAAGTGCGGTCGCGAGTGGCGCAAATGGGGCTTAATCACGAACGCATGGGCACGAAATGTTCAAAGCTTTCGGGTGGAGAAAAAGCCAGGCTTCTACTAGGACTTTGCACGTTTCACGGGCCTGACCTTTTAATCCTCGACGAGCCCACCAACCACCTTGATGTGGGTGCACGCGAAGCGCTGGTGCACGGGATCAACAATTTTAATGGCGCTGTTATTCTCATCAGCCATGACCGTCATCTGATTGATGCAACGATGGATCGGCTATGGCTGGTTCATGACGGTAAAGTTGCGCCTTATGAAGATGATATGGAGGCCTACCGCAAACTGGTTTTGAAAAAGAATACTGGCAAAAAAGCAAAGGCACCTGCAGACGAACCTGCGAGAAAAGCCTCGCGCAAGATGACGCCAGAAACACGGGCAAGCCTTGCACCTCTAAGAGCTAAAATTTCGGAAAAAGAAAAACAAATTCAAAAGCTTGAAGATGCGATTGGAAAACTTGATTCAAGTCTGGCCACACCCAATATCTTTGAGAAATACCCTGAGAAAGCTACGAAGTTTGCCAAGCAACGCGTACAGGCTGAAAGCATGTTAGCAGATGTTGAAGAGCAGTGGTTGAAGCTTAACGATCAATATGAGACCGCAGTAAAACACGCATCATAGGGTTGCTCTATTATCAATCACCCCTGCCCCACTTTCGTGTGGTTGCTGCGCGACTGGCATGACGGTCTTTTTTACTGCGGCGGCGTGAGCGCACCATGAGATAAAACCCTGCAAGTGCCAATACAGCAGAAACTGCTTTGAAATCATCGCGAACTTCAGGTGCGTTTGTAATTACCGTAAGACTGATATTCTCGATATCAGGCTTTGCTATACCACCAGAATTTGCATTGTCTAAAAGCTGCAAATAAACAATATGTGGACCATCATTGAGTATGTTGAATTCAAGCGGTCTGCTGCCTCGTGCTTTTGGTTGTTCCGGACCTTGTTCAATGCCATCGGTTGGAAATGAAATCACACCATTGAGAAGCGTTCCTTCAGCGTCTGTAATCACGACTTTAACCGGAATTTTTAGCGGCGGAAGCTTGCCGCCCACTTTGTAACTTGCACGAAATCGCATCCGCACCGGATTGTCGGCGCGTGTAAGAGTTACCTCTTGCTGCTCTGGCTGACTCCCAGCAAGGCTTCCAAATTTCAGATTGGCCTTTTCGTTTCCAAGCAAGTTGAGTTGCGCCCATGGCCATATAATTCCAAGGCCAAGGCCAGTCAGTATAAGCAATACACCTAAAATTCTCATACTTGGCGCTCCCAGATATCAAACCGATGAGGCAATGTACGGTCTGTTTTATGCATTATAAAGGGACTGGTTTTGATCAATGTCAGGCCAAATTTTTCAAACTCTTGAACGCGCGTTTCTTCTAAGGGCCAAGGTGGACCTTCAACATCTGCACCATCAGGTCGTGTGCGCGTATAAACAAGCAATGTACCGTTAGGTGCAACTAATGACGCAATGGCAGGGATGGTCTTGTCTAACGTTTCCGGAGGAATGGACTGCAGTGTGTAGCATTCATGCACGAGATCGAACTGCCTGATCAACTCTTTTGGTAGATCAAACAGATCAGCGAATTGATAGTCGACATCACTTTGTGAGAACCGTTGGCTTGCCCAATCAATCGCTTTTTGGGAAAAATCAAACCCGAGTGTTTTATATCCTGCTGCCGAGATCGCTTGCGCATTGTCGCCAAGACCGCAGCCGACGTCCACTGCTCGCTTTCCATTGCCTGCATGGTGCTCAAGCCAATTGGCGAGTTCCTGTTTTGGCGCGAGATCGGCCCAAGGCACCATTGCCGCGTCACCTTCTGCCTGATCATAAACAGCTTCAAAAAACTCTGTACGTTGCGGACTAGAGCGCAAAACACCCTTGTCCATCGCATTGATACGTTTCTTGGCTTCTTCCTGGCGGGCCTTAAATTGCGATGGTGTTTCACTCACGCCTTTTTCTCCCAACCACCATCCGCTTTTTGTTGCCAGTAGGTTTGATCACCTGCACCAGCGTCCTTGTGGTGTTTCCAACGGGTTCGAGCAAACTCAACTTCTGCATTGTTATGGCCGTCAAACATGTACACAATTCGCTGATATTCATCTATGTCGTCGAGCGATGCGCCATCCACCAGAAATCGTATCACTGCATTATTGGGGTTATCCGTTTCGCAGCATAGCCAAACTTTCTGCAAGCTCTCGGTGCCATCTCGAGCAGTTCCATGTGGTAGAAAAGCTTCATCACGATACGTCCAAAGCAATCCATCAAGTGCCTCAACGCGCTCCTGCGAACCAGCCTGAATACATACGCGCCAGTCTCTCTCCAAAGATTTTTCAACGAGACCGGGAAGCACTTGATCAAGCGTGCGTTCGGTAAGATGATAAAATAATATTTCAGGCATATGTGAGCATTAACACGGTTCTTCTTGACTCCCATACCCTGTCACGCAAAAACACTTGGATAAGGGGAGGATAAAATGAAAGTCATACAAACAATAGGTTTAACCGCTTTTTTGACCATCGGCACTATGACAAGCTCTTTTGCAGCCGGATGCTCAATTGATGGTACGACATTAAATTGCGGCGATGGCAGCCATGCGGACAGGCTTGCAGCCTTTGCATCAACACAAACAGGCACGCTTCTTTCCAAGCCACTTGCTTCGCTTGATAGTTTTAAGAAACCAGCCGATATCGAAAAATTCCGCAAAAGCGTTGAGAGCGTATGGCAATCGGTTAATAAAGCCGAACGTCAGGAACGCATAAAGATGCGCCGCCGCCAAATCAGTGCTGAAGAGTTTGAGAAATGGTCAGAAACCTACGACGCTGCATTATCAAATTATGATGAAGCGCTTACGTTTTATCGTACATTGGTATGGCACGGTAAAAACGGGAAACCGGCTGCCGCTGACGAGTAATTGTTTAATAATAACAGCATGTTATATATTTTTCTAAAACTTATGCCCTGCCGTAAAACGGCAGGGTTTTTTCTTTGATGTTAAAGATTATTCGTAGAACTCGGATACCAAACGGTCGAGCAACCGAACGCCATAGCCTGAACCCCAGGATTGGTTATACTCATTGCTCTTAGAGCCCATTGCCGTACCTGCAACATCTATATGAACCCATGGCACATCATTGACAAAACGCTGTAAGAACTGACCTGCTGTAATGGAACCAGCGTAGCGGCCGCCTGTGTTTTTCATGTCCGCATTTTTCGTATCGATCATCTTGTCGTATTCATCATGCAAAGGCAGACGCCAGACTTTTTCCTCGGTTAAATATCCAGCCTTTGACAAATTCTCAGCAAGCTCGTCATTATTAGAGAAAATGCCCGCGTGTTCCTTGCCTAGCGCAACAAGAATGGCGCCTGTTAGGGTTGCAAGGTTGATCATAAACTTTGGCTTGAAGCGTTTCTGACAATACCAAAGTGCATCCGCCAGCACCAAACGACCCTCTGCATCCGTGTTGATAATTTCAATGGTTTGACCCGACATGGAAGTGACGATATCGCCTGGACGTTGTGCCTTTCCATCCGGCATGTTCTCTACCAAACCAATAATGCCAATAACATTGGCCTTTGCTTTGCGAGCAGCGAGTGCATGCATAAGGCCAGTTACAGCAGCAGCACCACCCATATCACCCTTCATGTCCTCCATGCCGCCTGCAGGTTTGATAGAAATCCCACCGGTATCAAAGACAACACCCTTACCGACAAAAGCCAGTGGTTGATCGCCCTTCTTACCGCCATCCCATCGGATAATCGCCATACGCGCTGGTTTTTCTGAGCCTAGAGCCACACCTAGTAGCGCACCCATGCCAAGCTTTTTCATTTGAGCGTCAGTTAAAACTTCAACCTTTGCCCCAAGTTTTTCAAGCTTCTTGGCTTCACGGGCAAATTCTACTGGACCAAGTGTGTTTGCAGGTTCGTTGACCAATTGTCGGGCAAGCGCAACACCATCAGTAACACCATCAACACGCTCCCATGCTTTTTTGACTTGGGAAGCGCCATCAACACCAATTGTAATCTTCATTGCAGATTTTGGCTTCTTGTCGTTTTCGCGACCTTTAGTCAGATAATCGTCAAACTTATACGAACGAAGTTTACATCCACCCGCAATCATTGCGACCTGATCAGCAGTTAATCCAGTGCTGCCATCTGGCGCCTGAACAAGAAGGCTCATTTTGGCTGCTTGACCTGCTGCCGCAAACGCTTTGCCACCAATTTTAAGCAGTTCATGCTCAGTCAACTTTTCTGGATTTCCGCAGCCCAAAAGAATGATCTTGTCCACATCACCTTCCACGCCCAAGACAGACATCGTAGCCCCAAGCTTGCCGGAAAATTTTTCTGACTTGATTGCCTTTTCTAGCTGACCTGCTGCCGCTGATCCTGCAAGTAGATTTGGAAGTCCAGCATCTTCATGAATAAGAGCGATCAGAATTTCGGATTTTGTAATTGCAGGTTTAGAAAATGTAATTGACGGCGCCTTTGCCATAATGCCTCCAGAATGTTCAGGGATTGCAGGGTCTGAAAGACTCATACCGAGCAGGGTGATACCGGCACAATCGCACCGGAAAATTGGATTACGTTATGAATAGACAATATTGCCCTTGGCAAGTGTTTTGCAACCACCATCGGGATTTACGCGATAAATAGGTCACAACTCTTTAGATTTGCAATTTGTTAACGCTCTTTTTTGGTCAATTTTTAGCCAATTGAGCGCAATATCATTAAACCTATGGTAACCAAATCTCGCAGGGACTCACTAGCTGCCGAGTGCCACTAAGTGGCTAGTCTGAATGGCGGACCGCAGAACATTATGAACCTTATTGAACGCTACATACTTCAAAAGGCAAGCTTTGCGTCATTGGTGACGCTTGGCGCGTTGCTTGGCGTTGTATGGATTGTTCAGGCGCTGCGTGAAATTGATATCATCACGAGCAACGGCCAGACGATTGTTACCTATTTCTCAATTACTTTTCTTGTCGTTCCAAATTTGGCGCTTGCGATTGTTCCATTAGCGCTGATGTTGGCAACGGTTCACACAATTAATGGAATGAATAGCAATAGCGAACTGGTTGTCGTAGCAGCCAGTGGATGCTCAAACTGGAGTATCGGCAAACCACTGCTCGTTTTGGCTTTGCTTTGCAGCTTGTTTACCGGACTGGTCGCTCATGTGGTTTCGCCATATAGCCTTCAAAAGGTGAAAGAGCTCGTCACAGAGATGAAGGCTGATCTGATCTCTGTTGTGTTACGCGAAGGTACGTTTAATAAAATTGATGACGGGATGACCTTTCACATCGCAAAGCGTGGTGCTGCTGGATTGTTGTCCGGCATCATGATTTCTGATGAACGAGAGAAAGGGGTGTCTGCTGTCTACTCTGCAAAAGAGGGCATTGTTACACGCAGTGAACTTGGCTCGTTTCTTATCTTGAAAGACGGAGAAAATCAGCAGATGAATGAAGGTGATAGCAGCATCACCGTGATTGATTATCAATCTTATGCCTTTGATCTATCAACCTTTTCTGGGAAGAAAGAAGCAGGTTCATTGCGCGCAAAAGAGCGGCCCACATGGGAGTTGATAAACCCAGATCCAAATGATCAAAACTACCAGAACCGCCCTAGCAGATATCGCCAACTCATCCATGAACGCTTTATCGAAATGCTATGGCCATTTGCCAATGTGCTCGTAGTTCTTGCCTTTGCAGGTCAAGCGCGGTCCAGCCGACAGAGTTTCAGTTCTTCCATCACAACTGCGGTCATTATTCTGATTGCTGCACGCGGAATTGGCTTTTCGACCGTTGACGCAATTAAAAGTGACCCTTCGGCAATCTACACGTCATATCTCATTCCCCTCTCCTGTATCGGGTTTGGTCTATACTCGTTGATCACCAATAAACCGGCTGAGATGCCAAAAGTGGTTTCTGACAAATTGGATGTGATGTCTGCAAAATTAAAGGCACTATCTGATCAGATTAACAGTGCATATAAATCTCGTTTGAGGCGCAAGTCAGGGGTAGCCACATGATTGGCAGAACTCTAGGCTTTTACATATCAGTCCGGTTTATGCGGAATTTAATCGCCATGATTCTAGGCTTGGCTTTTTTGATTGTATCTGTCGATTTCATCGAGCAATTGCGCAAATATGGCTCTAACGAAAATATTTCATTGGGTCAGCTTTATCTCATTGCAGCATTACGCGCGCCGCATTTCATTGAAAAAGCCTTCCCATTTGCCTGTTTGTTCGCTGCTATGATCTGTTTGACGCAGTTAAATACAAAACTGGAGCTGGTGGTTGCAAGAGCTGCAGGCGTATCAGCATGGCAATTTCTTCTGCCAATCAGCATATCTTCTGCCATTGTCGGGCTTGCGGTTGCAGTTTTTTACAATCCGCTTGCCATTTCGTCGTCTAAACTGGCGAAAGATTTAACAGCACAGATATTATCTTCGACATCCATTGAGGATCAAAGAACGGTGCGCGAATACTGGATCAAGCAAGTTGATACCAATGGCGGGTATTCAATTATCAATGCTGAACTTGCACGACGCGGCGGGCAACTTCTCGATAATGTAAAAATCCTGCGATATGCAAAAGATGGTGAGTATCTCGAACGTATTGATGCCGTAAACATGGTGCATAGGGGCAGTCATTGGATTGTGCTTTCTGGGAAGCGTTATGGACCCAAGGGAAAAGTGTCGAATCTCACCTCCAAAAAGATGAATACAACGCTCACAAAAGACGATTTGATTGGTATCAGCGCAAAGCCGGATGAAATCTCGTTTTGGCAACTCCTGAATGTTGCAAAACAGGTCGAGAAATCAGGAACGAATGGTAAACCATATCTTGTGCAATATCATAGTCTTACCGCACTTCCTGCGTTTTTGTTTGCTATGGTCCTAGTGGCGGCAAGCGTATGCCTGAAATTTGTACGTTTTGGGCAGGTCGGAAAGATGATTTTGGGTGGTATATTGTTTGGCTTCGTGCTTTATACGATTACGAGTCTGATAACAGCTTTAGGGAGCAACGGGGTGGTTCCGCCAATAGTGGCGGCTTGGTCACCTGCATGTGTAGCAATTTTGTTTGGTATGAGTTCATTGCTTCATCAGGAGGACGGATAATTGCAAAGTCCTGAACGCGCTAACCTGATGTGTGGAAAGTGCGCAAAAATGCGTTTGCTCGCTACCGTGTCGGTTGCGAGCCTTTTGGCGTTTACAGGACTGCCTTTCAACAATTCCCTACTCCCCTCACCAGCAAATTCATCTGCACAGGCGCAAGAAGTCGTTGAGACCAATATCTTTGGCGAGAGCAATTCTGCAGAAATCGATAAACAATTATTACTGGAATCAGACGATCTAACTTTTGATTCTGATCGCAGTCTGATTATTGCAACAGGCAATGTTCAGATTGCTTATGGCGAAACAACGCTAGTGGCCGACAAGATTGAGTATAACCAACAGAGTGGTCGTGTGATTGCTTACGGTAATGTTGAGATTGTTGAAGCTAACGGCAACCGGATTTTTGCCAATGAGATCGACGTCACAGATGATTTTGAAGAAGGGTTTGTATCAGCGCTGAATGTACAAACTCCGGACAATACACGAATTGCTGCGGAAAGTGCAGAACGCCGTGATGGGCGAATTACTTCTTTTAACAACGGTGTGTATACAGCTTGTGCGCAATGCAAAGATAATCCGTCAAAGCCGCCATTCTGGTCTATTCGTGCTAAGAAGGTCGTGATCAATAACGATACGCGCACAATAGAATATGAAGACCCAACATTTGAGTTCTTTGGCAAACCAGTTTTCCGGTTAAAGCATTTTTCTCACGCTGATCCGGCGATTAAACGTAAATCCGGCTTTCTGATCCCTGCATTCAGTGGCGCTGAAAACCTTGGCACCGGATACAAGCAGGGCTACTTTTTCAATCTAGCTCCTAATTACGATCTAACTCTGTGGGGAACGTATTATTCCAATCAGGGTTTCTTGGGCGAAGCAGAATGGCGCCATCGCCTTGCAAATGGTGAATACCGCATCCGATATGCAGGCATTGATCAGCAAAGCCCCGGCACGTTCAACGCAAACGAACTTGATAGTAGAGAGACAGACCGCCATGCGGTAATCTCGGATGGTTTGTTTGATATCAATGAGCGTTGGAAATTTGGTTGGAATATTCTGTATCAATCAGATGAGAATTTTGCGCAGACCTATAGTATTGACGCCAAGACATCCAGCAACATCGTGAATGATGTCTATCTGACAGGACTTGGCGAAAAGAACTATTTTGATCTGCGAGCTCAGGATTTCATCGTGCAGTCCAGCGCTATTGATGTGTTGGGCGGGGCTTCTTTCCCGGGCAATCAAACCCAAACTGATCAACAGGCGTTTGTGCTTCCACTGCTTGATTACAATGCAGTATCTGGCGAAGAGTTTGAGAATGGTCAGATATCTTTTGACGTTAATCTCACCAGTATTGAACGTAACGCACCACAGATTTCAAACTTTGATAACGTTATAGGCGCACCTGCAGCTAATGAGCGGTTTACTGGGATTGAAGGCAATACTACACGGGCCAGCGCATTTCTTGAATGGAAAGGCTCAACCATTTCCAACAATGGTGTGATTTCCACTGCAGCGCTTAATGTTCAAGGCGATGCAATTTGGACAGACTATGACCGGCTCAATACGGTTGGAAATCCTCTTCTAACAAATGAGTCAATTTATCGAACCATGCCCGCGGCATCTTTTGAGATCAGATATCCCTTGATTGCTCAGTCAGGCACGACAAGTCATATATTCGAGCCTATTGCTCAACTGATTGTACGACCGGACGAAACCGATATTGGTCAATTTGCTAATGAAGATGCGCAAAGCATGGTTTTTGATACCAGCAACCTTTTCAAGCAAAGCAAATTCTCAGGATATGACCGCGTAGAAGGTGGCACACGGGCTAATGTTGGCTTCCGCTATTCAGCAAGCTTTGTGGATGGTGCAAGCTTAAACGTTATTGCCGGACAATCGTTTCATCTTGCGGGTGAAAATTCCTATGCGGCGCTCAATGATCTAACAAATGCAGGTGAAGAATCCGGTCTTGAAACAGATCGTTCAGATTATGTGGCATCGGCCCAATATGACAGTGGCCAAGGTTTCTCATTGGGCACTGCTGTTCGTCTTGATGAGCGTGACCTCGGGCTAAATCGTGCCGAAGTGGCCGCAACCGTAACTTCTCCCGATTTTTCCGGTACAGCTGCATATATTTTTACTGAAGAGCAGCCTAACTATCGCTTCCCGCGAGATCGTCACGAACTTTCTGGCTCTGCAAGTGTTAAATTGGATGAAAATTGGCGGCTATACGGTTCTGCAAGTTACGACCTTATTGAAAGTGACATCACAAAAAGCAGTGTTGGTATTGCTTACGATAATGACTGTTTCTCATTCTCATTTGGCTATTCAAATCTTAACGACGACTTCTTCGGAAATACAAATGAGCACACATTATCGTTCTCACTTGGTTTGAGAACTGTTGGCGGATTTGAACGTAGCTTTGCCTATGGCAGCGAGGAAGAAAACTAGTATCGGGGCTTTTGTTCTCTAGCTGAGGGCAAATAAAATCGACACTAACTTCATAAAAGCAACAAATTTTTGGTCAATTGCGTACATTTAGTTTGGTGAAATAGATTTCGAAATGACAAAACTGAGTAAGACTATTCGATATTTACCCCTCGGTGCATTGCTGTTTGTAGCAGCATGTAACTCTTCCACGTCTGCGGTTGATGAAACACAAAGTGCAGCAGCGGGTGTAACCTCTGAAACCAAACAAGCTCAGCAAACAGCCCAAACTACCGCACCTGCCACTAATGCAGAACAAGCGGCTGAAACTGAAGAAGCAAAGCCAGTTAAGACTGCAAAAATTATCAAGAAGCCAGGCAAGGTTAAAGATCGCGGTGTTTACGTTAAAATGATCGTAAACAAAAACGCTGTTACTAACTTTGACCTTGAGCGCAGAAAAAAGTTTCTCGAACTGCGCCGTGAAAAAGGCAATCGTTCAAAAGTTGCCGAAGACGAAATGATCGAACAGATCATTAAACTTCAGGAAGCCAAGCGCCGCAATGTTTTGGCATCAGATAAACAGGTGAATGCTGCATTTGCAAACTTTGCAAAACGCAACCGAACAACCCCGTCAAAACTTGCCAGCGATCTTAATCGTATGGGCGTTGGCGCGGAGCACTTCAAGTCGTTTATCAAAACACAAATCAGTTGGCAGAGTGCAGTTTCTGGTCGTTTCCAAGCGGAAACCATCAACGTGAGTGAGCGGGATGCTGTCCTACAATTACGCGATTCCGGCACAGACAAACCGGAAGTTACAGAATACAATTTCCAGCAGGTTGTTTTTGTTGTTCCAAAGGCAAAACGTTCCAAGTCTTTTATGGCTGCCCGCCGACAGGAAGCAACTGCGTTTAAGCGCGGTTTTCAAGGATGTGATACAACGCTAGACAAAGCAAAAAGCCTGCGTGACGTGAGCGTCATTGACCGACGCAGAATTTTGCAGCCTGAACTTCCACAACGCTGGAAAGATGATGTTAAAGACCTGACAGCCAATCAGACAAGTCGGGTAAAGGACACAGAAAAAGGTGTTGAGTTTATTGCGATCTGTTCAACGCGACAGGTTAATGACGATAGGGCAGCACAGGTTTCGACACAGTCCCAAGAGTTCGACAGCTTTAATACCAAAGGCTCGGAATTATCCCAAAGGTATTTGGAAACACTGAAGTCGAACGCAACAATTATCTATCAGTGAACCTGAAGTGAATGGTTTAGCACCTCTTGCTATTTCTATGGGCGATCCGTGCGGGATTGGTCCGGATATTGTTCTTTCTGCTTTTGCAAAACATGAAAACCTCCCTGATTGTATTTTAGTCGGTTCGCGAAATGTCTTGCAGGCAAGAGCGGACCTTATGGGCATCTCAGCTACATTTACAGACAATCTATTACACCTCGATAATGGATCGTCATTCCCCATTATAGACACTCATACGCAACCTGCAGGTAAAGCCGGAGAACCATTAACATCTGATGCAAAGGCTACTATTGAGGCAATCGATATGGCTGTAGCGATGGTTTATGAGGATAGCGCTTCTGCATTAGTTACCTGCCCTATCAATAAAAAGAACCTTTATGAGATCGGGTTTCAACAGCCTGGCCATACAGAGTATTTGGCGACGCTGGCAACACATCATGGCTCAGACGAATTACATCCTGTCATGATGATTGCCGGACCTGATTTGAAAACCATTCCGGTTACAATTCATATTCCACTTAAAGATGCGCCAAGTGCCTTAACCCAAGATTTGATTGAGCTAACATGTAGAATTGCTGCTCGAGACTTGCAAACTCGGTTTGGCATTCATACCCCTCATCTTGCAGTATCGGGACTAAACCCCCATGCAGGTGAAGAAAGCACTTTGGGTAAAGAAGATGCAATGATCATCCAGCCTGCAATTGAGGCGTTACAACTTGAAGGTTTGAATGTTTCCGGCCCCTATCCTGCAGACACAATGTTCCATCCATCCGCTAGAAATAACTACGATGTTGCAATTTGCATGTATCACGATCAAGCGCTCATCCCCGCCAAGACACTGGCATTTGATGAAGGCGTCAACGTTACGTTAGGCCTTCCATTCATTCGTACATCCCCTGATCACGGCACTGCTTATGATATTGCTGGAACAGGCAAAGCAAACCCTGACAGTCTCGTTGCGGCCATCCGGATGGCGCATACAATGGCACTGGCATGAGCGCGCAAGATGGACTGCCACCACTTGGGGAGATAATCCGAACTCATGGTCTGTCTGCTAAAAAGGCACTTGGCCAAAACTTTCTTCTTGATCTCAATCTAACCGGTAGAATTGCGCGCGCTGCTGGATCTCTAGAAGGTAAGACAATTGTTGAAGTTGGGCCTGGCCCCGGCGGCCTCACTCGCGCATTATTATCCAATGGTGCAGAACGCGTTATTGCGATTGAGCGTGATGAAAGATGCCTATCTGCCTTGCAAGAAATATCTGAACATTGGCCAGATAAACTCAGTGTTGTTCAAGGCGATGCGCTTGAATTTGATTGGAAGTCTTTGAGCGGAGAAGACATTAAGATCGTTGCTAATCTGCCGTATAATGTGGGCACGCAGTTATTGACCAAGTGGATTACAAACCAAGAATGGCCACCCTTTTTTTCATCCCTTACACTCATGTTTCAACGCGAAGTGGCTGAACGTATTTGCGCAGAACCTGGCAGTGCGCACTATGGGCGTTTGTCGGTTCTATGCGGTTGGAGAACAAGGGCCGAAAAAGTATTCGATGTTTCGCCGAAAGCTTTTACACCACCACCTAAAGTGACCTCCTCGATTGTTCATATTGAACCAAATCCGTCGCCCCTTCCCTGCGAGTTAAAAAAACTGGAAACGATCACCCGTGCTGCCTTTGGGCAACGCCGGAAAATGTTGCGGGCCAGCTTGAAATCTTTGGGAGGAGAAGACTTGTTAAAAACTGCTGAAATTGAACCCACCTTACGGGCAGAACAACTCACAATAGAAGAATTTGTACGACTTTCCAGCTTGCTCTAAGGTTATGTTTCATTCATTACCATTGTTTAGTAATAAAAATGGAGACGCTGTAATGAGAACCCTAATACCAGTTCTGCTTGGAAGCGTTATGTTGCTATCATTTTCTGGTACGCAAAGTGCCGCCGCGCCCTCTCCGTTTCCACAATGCGATTCTTCAAAAGTTATAAAGAAGCTTGTTAAACGCTTTAACAAAACTGAGAAGATTTACTGGTCTGCAAGGGGTCGCCATCTCAACACAGTAGCTCATCCGCATCTACATTCTGAAAACCCGTTTCCAGACTCCCCAATCAATCGCAGATATTGTCATGGTGACGCAGTTTTTTCAGATGGCAAAAAGCACCGCATTCATTACCTGATTGAGCAAGGCGCAGGCTTTGCAGGATTCAGTTGGAATGTAGAATATTGCATTCACGGGCTGGACCCATGGAAGTATTATGATGGCCGTTGCCGCGTACTAAGCAAGCGATGAGCAACAAGCTTATATCTAATTGATAGATACGCCTTTAGAGCGTATCTGGCTTGGATTGAACCGTTTGAACGCCGTGGCGTTTGTG
>CAZEPF010000078.1:0-13233 GCA_964514045.1 uncultured Rhizobiaceae bacterium
GCATCAAGGTACTGGGCGGTTCCAAGCGGAAATACGCTTCAGTTGGTGACATTATCGTAGTTTCTGTAAAAGAAGCTATTCCCCGTGGCCGTGTGAAAAAAGGTCAAGTGATGAAAGCTGTTGTGGTTCGCACAGCAAAAGACATCAAACGTCCTGACGGTTCTGTAATTCGCTTTGATGGCAATGCAGCGGTTTTGGTTGACAATAAGAGCGAGCCGGTTGGCACTCGTATTTTCGGGCCAGTGCCTCGTGAGTTGCGTGCGAAGCGTCACATGAAAATCATTTCACTCGCACCTGAAGTATTGTAGGAGCAACGACATGCAAAAGCTTAGAAAAGGCGATAACGTGATCGTGCTGTCCGGCAAGGACAAGGGCCGTAAGGGCGAGATCATTTCTGTCAAACCGAAAGAGGGCAAGGCTCTCGTTCAAGGTATCAACATGGTAAAGCGCCACCAGCGTCAGACCCAGTCTACAGAGGCTGGCATTGTGACCCGTGAAGCGTTGATCCAATTGTCAAACCTTGCATTGGTTGACCCTAAAGAAGGTACAGCAACACGCGTCGGGTTCAAAATTATGGACGATGGACGCAAAGTACGCGTTGCAAAACGATCAGGAGAAGTGATCGATGGCTGAAGCAGCTTACAAACCGCGTCTTCGTCAGCAATATACTGATGAAATCCGTGGGAAAATGTCCGAGAAATTCGGCTACAAAAACCCTATGGAAGTTCCAAAGATCGACAAGATCGTTATCAACATGGGCATTGGCGAGACCACACAGGACTCAAAGAAAGCTCAGGTTGCTGCAGACGATCTTACATTGATCGCAGGTCAAAAGGCACAGGTTACGTTTGCACGTAAATCTATTGCGACTTTTAAAGTACGCGAAGGCATGCCTCTTGGTGCAAAGGTCACGCTTCGTGGTCCTCGCATGTATGACTTTATCGATCGTCTTGTGACGATTGCATTGCCGCGTGTTCGAGATTTTCGTGGTCTCAACCCAAAAAGCTTTGATGGTCGCGGCAATTTTGCCATGGGTATCAAGGAACACATCGTGTTCCCGGAAATCAACTACGACAAAGTAGATCAGATCTGGGGCATGGACATCATTGTTTGTACGACTGCAAATTCGGATGATGAAGCTCGGGCTCTTTTGACCGAATTCAACTTCCCGTTCCCGCAGTAACGGCAAGCGTGAAACGAAAGGAAAACGTATAAATGGCTAAAGTTAGCGCATTTACGAAAAACCAGCGTCGCGAGAAGCTTGCAAAAAAATATGCAAACAAGCGCGCTGAGTTGAAAGCAATCACCATGAACCGTGAACTTCCGATTGAAGAGCGTTTCAAAGCACAGCTTAAATTGAACGAGTTGCCGCGTAATGGTGCGAAAATCCGCATCAGAAATCGTTGTCAGGTAACAGGCCGTCCGCGTGGTTATTACCGTAAGGTTCAAATGTCTCGTATCGCACTTCGCGAACTAGGCAATTTCGGCAAGGTCCCTGGCCTTGTTAAATCAAGCTGGTAAGGAGAGCAGGGTATGTCTGGTATTACTGATCCACTTGGCGATATGCTAACTCGCATCCGCAATGGCTTGATGCGTAATAAATCAAAAGTCTCTAGCCCGGCTTCCAAGCTTCGCGCAAACGTGTGTGAAGTCCTGAAAAGTGAAGGCTACATCCGTGACTATGCAACTGTCGACTTTGATGGCGGCAAGTCAGAGATCGAAATCGAACTGAAGTATTATGAAGGTTCACCCGTTATTCGTGAGATTTCTCGCGTATCTCGTCCCGGTCTTCGCGTTTACTCTTCAGTAAAAAGTATTCCACACGTGGCCAACGGTCTCGGTATCAATATTCTTTCAACGCCAAAGGGCGTTATGGCGGACCATCAGGCCCGCGATGAGAATGTTGGTGGCGAAATCCTTTGCCGCGTATTTTAACGGGAGTTTGAAATACAATGTCTCGTATTGGTAAAAAGCCGGTTGAAATTCCTGAGGGTGTAACTGCTTCTGTTGATGGCCAAACCATCACAGCTAAAGGCCCGAAAGGTGAGCTTCAATTCGTCGTAAACAAAGAAGTGCTCGTGAAATTGGAAGATGGAGTTATCTCTGTCGACCCTCGCGATCAGTCAAAAGACTCCCGTTCTAAATGGGGAATGTCACGCACTATGGTATCCAACATTCTTGAAGGCGTTAAAGACGGTTTCGAGAAAAAGCTGGAGATCAATGGTGTTGGTTATCGTGCTGCTATGCAGGGTAGCGACGTTCAACTGTCATTGGGTTTTTCACATGAAGTTGTCTACAAGGTTCCTGAAGGTGTTCAGGCAGCTTGTCCAAAGCCAACAGAAATTGTGATCACGGGTATTGATAAACAAAAAGTCGGTCAGGTTGCCGCGGAAATCCGCAGTTACCGTCCACCTGAGCCATATAAAGGCAAGGGTGTTAAATACGCTGACGAAACAATCTTCCGCAAGGAAGGGAAGAAGAAGTAAGGCGATCAGGTTATGGGAAAAAAGCTTACAACTGCTGAGCGCCGCGCTAACCGCGTTCGTCGTCAGCTTAAAAAAGTCGCAAATGGTCGTCCTCGTCTAAGCGTGTACCGTTCTTCGCAGAACATTTACGCTCAGGTCATCGATGATCTTAAAGGCCACACATTGGCATCTGCATCTACACTTGATAAAGACTTCAAGGGTAAAGGCGGAAACGTTGAGGCTGCTGCTGAAATCGGCAAACTTGTTGCAGAACGTGCATCAAAAGCCGGTGTTAAAGATGTCATCTTCGACCGTGGTGGATACATCTACCATGGCCGTGTAAAGGCTCTTGCTGAAGCTGCCCGCGAAGGTGGCCTTCAGTTCTAATAAAAAATCGAGTGCTACCGGAAAAGAATAAGGAATTAGGATAATGGCACAAAAAGACAATAATCGCGGACGTGACCGCGAAGAGCGCGATAGCGAATTCGTCGATAAGCTCGTTCACATCAACCGCGTTGCTAAAGTGGTTAAAGGTGGTCGTCGTTTTGGTTTTGCTGCACTGGTTGTAGTAGGTGACCAAAAGGGCCGTGTTGGTTTCGGTCACGGTAAAGCCCGTGAAGTTCCTGAAGCTATCCGTAAGGCAACTGAATCTGCAAAGCGCGATATGATTTTTGTTCCTCTGCGTGGTGGTCGTACACTTCACCATGATGTTAAGGGACGCCATGGTGCAGGTAAGGTGCTTCTACGTTCAGCGCCTCCAGGTACTGGTATCATTGCAGGTGGTCCAATGCGTGCTGTGTTTGAAACACTGGGTATCCAGGATATTGTTGCTAAATCGCTTGGTTCATCCAACGCTTACAACATGATCCGCGCTACCTTTGATGCGTTGAAAAACCAGATTCACCCAAAAGATATTGCGGCTCAGCGTGGTTTGAAATACTCAACCATTCAAGATCGCCGTCGTGACCTTATTGGCGCGGACGACTAAGGGGCAGTACTATGGCTGATAAAAAGACAATCACAATTCAACAGACTGGTAGCCCGCTACGTCGCCCTGGCGATCAACGCGCAACACTAATCGGTCTTGGACTAAATAAGATGAACCGCCGTTCAACTCTTGAAGATACACCAGCTGTTCGTGGCATGATCCGTAAGGTCAGCCACATGGTTCGTATCATCGAAGAGAACGCTTGAATCGGCTGGGAGTTGATACAATGAAACTCAATGAAATCACTGATAATGCTGGAGCATCAAAATCACGTCGCCGTGTAGGCCGTGGTATTGGTTCAAGCAAAGGCAAAACTGGCGGTCGTGGTGTTAAAGGCCAGAAGTCTCGCTCAGGTGTAGCGATTAAAGGCTTCGAGGGCGGTCAAATGCCAATTTATCGACGTCTTCCTAAGCGTGGCTTTTCGAACGCGATGTTCACTAAGAAGTATCAAACTGTTTCTGTTGCTCGTCTTCAGCAAGCTATTGATGCGAAGAAGCTTGATGCAAAAAACACTGTAACAGCTGAGGCTCTGGTTGAAGCTGGTGTTATTCGCCGTGTTGATGATGGTGTGCGTATTCTATCTGATGGAGATATCTCAGCTAAATTGACTTGCGAAGTTGCAGGTGCATCAAAAGCTGCAATCGAGAAGATTGAAAAAGCTGGCGGCAAGGTAACTGTCCTTGTTGCTTCTAAGGAAGAAACAGCTTCAGCTGAATAACCCGATATTTTTTTGGGTTTTGACGTTCCGGTATCGCAATTGAATATCGGAACGCATATGTTGAACTGATACCTGTATCCGGGAGACAGAGATGGCGTCAGCCGCAGAACAACTTGCATCCAATTTAAGCTTCTCTACTTTTTCAAAAGCAGAAGAACTAAAGAAACGCATCTGGTTTACGCTAGGTGCGTTAATTGTGTATCGGCTGGGTACTTATATCCCGTTACCGGGTATTAACTTTTCTGCCTATGCGCAGGCGTTCGAGTCGCAGAGCCAAGGCGCTGTCGGGCTTTTGAACGTATTTAATGGTGGCGCGGTTGAACGCCTCGCCATTTTTGCCTTGGGCATTATGCCGTATATTTCGGCCTCTATTATCATGCAGCTAATGACATCCGTCGTGCCATCGCTCGAAGCTTTGAAAAAAGAAGGCGAGCAGGGCCGTAAGATGATCAACCAATACACACGGTATGGCACCGTGGTTCTTGGTACATTACAAGCGTATGGTATTTCTGTTGGCTTGGAAGCCAGTCAGGGAATCGTGGAAGATCCGGGCTGGTTTTTTAGACTTTCCACAGTTCTTACCCTGGTCGGTGGCACCATGTTTTTGATGTGGCTTGGTGAACAAATCACCGCACGTGGTATCGGTAACGGTATTTCACTGATCATCTTTGCGGGTATTGTTGCTGCAATGCCTTCTGCGATTGCTCAATTGCTAGAGCAGGGGCGTCAGGGCATCATCTCAACACCAACCATGATCCTTGTTCTGCTTGTTGCAGTGGCATTAGTATTCTTGATTGTGTTTGTTGAACGCGCCATGCGGAAACTGTTGATCCAGTATCCAAAACGACAGGTTGGCAATCGTATGTTTGAAGGTCAGTCTTCACACCTACCGCTAAAGCTGAACACATCCGGTGTTATTCCTGCGATCTTTGCGTCTTCGCTTCTCCTATTGCCATTAACGGCAACCGGTTTCTCAGGCACACAAAACCTGCCGGATTGGGTGACGTGGATTACTGCAACGCTTGGCCGCGGTCAGCCCTTGTATTTGCTTACCTATGGTGCGTTGATTGCATTCTTTGCTTTTTTCTACACAGCGATTGTTTTCAATCCGAAAGATACAGCGGACAATCTTAAGCAGCAGGGTGGATTTATTCCCGGCGTTCGACCCGGCGAGCGTACTGCAGAGCACATTGATTATGTTCTGACACGCATTACAGTTGTTGGTGCTATCTATCTAGTCTTTGTGTGTCTTGTGCCGGAAGTCTTTATGAGCAATGCTGGTATCTCGGCATTCTTGGGTGGTACATCGCTATTGATTATGGTCAGCGTTACCCTTGATACTGTACAACAAGTTCAGGGCCATTTGTTTGCTCAGCAATATGAAGGCTTGATCAAAAAATCCAACCTTCGCGGCGGAAAGAGAAGGGGAGGTAGACGTAAATGAAGCTAATTCTTCTAGGGCCTCCAGGTGCAGGCAAAGGAACGCAAGCCAAACTCTTGGTTGAGCGCCACAATATTCCCCAGCTTTCAACGGGCGATATGCTTCGCGAGGCCGTAGCGGCAGGGACAGATGCTGGCCTCAAAGCCAAGTCCGTTATGGAAGCCGGTAAGCTTGTGTCTGATGATATTGTGATTGGTATTGTATCTGACCGTATTGACCAAGATGATTGTGGTAATGGCTTTATTTTAGATGGCTTTCCACGCACACTTGAGCAGGCTGATGCACTAGGTGTGATGTTGAAAGAAAAGGGACTGCAACTTGACAGTGTTGTCGAGTTGGAAGTTGACGATGATGCGCTTGTTGAGCGTGTTGCAGGTCGATACACATGTGGCAACTGTGGTGAAGGCTATCACGATACATTCAAACAACCTGCAAAAGAGGGTGTTTGCGATAAATGTGGATCACCTGATTTCAAACGCCGTGCAGATGATAACGCTGAAACCATGCGCACACGATTACAAGCCTACTACAAAGAGACTGCCCCCCTCGCAGGATATTATTACGCCCATGGAATGCTCAAGCGTGTTGATGGGATGGGAGATATTTCACAGATTGCTGCTTCAATCGATGATGTGCTTTCTGCTTAGTAAAATTGGCTGCGGCAAACAGCTTGACGGGACACTCTTTTCTGAGTATCTCAACAAAAGAGAGTTTTTTGGTCAGCTCTGAGTCCACTTATTGGGCAAAGTCGCTGGCCTTAAATACGTTAAAATAAACATCTGCAAGGGCCGGCCTCCACCGGACGCAGAAATAACCTTAATATGGAGATCAACAATGGCGCGTATAGCCGGTGTAAACATTCCAACAAACAAACGTGTAATCATTGCGCTTCAATACATCCATGGTATTGGACCAAAAGTTGCCAGTGATATTATTGGTCAAACCAATATTGATGCGTCTCGTCGTGTTAATGAATTGTCTGACGCAGAAGTTTTGCAAATTCGTGAAGTGATTGACCGCGACCATATGGTTGAGGGTGATTTGCGTCGTGAAACATCAATGAACATTAAACGTCTTATGGATTTGGGTTGTTACCGTGGTTTGCGCCATCGTCGTGGCTTGCCTGTGCGTGGTCAGCGAACAAGCACGAATGCCAGAACCCGAAAAGGTCCGGCAAAGTCAATTGCAGGTAAGAAAAAGTAATTTAAGAAACCGGATTTCCGGTTTTGTGGTTTCGGGTTTCTTCGGAAATCCGGGTGTAGCTGCCGGAACTACGGCGGTGTTGAGATCAAGTTAGAGGTAAATAATGGCTAAAGAAGCAGGTCGCGTTCGCCGTCGTGAACGCAAGAATATCACATCTGGCATGGCCCATGTGAATTCAACATTTAACAACACAATGATTACGATTACAGACGCACAGGGTAATGCAATTTCCTGGTCTTCTGCTGGTGCACAAGGGTTTAAGGGCTCACGTAAGTCTACGCCATATGCTGCCCAGGTTGCTGCAGAGGATGCTGCAAAGAAAGCAATGGATCATGGAATGAAAACTCTGGAAGTTGAAGTTCGTGGTCCTGGCTCCGGTCGTGAATCAGCGCTTCGCGCTCTTCAGGCTGCCGGCTTTACGATCACTTCAATTCGTGACGTGACAACCATTCCGCACAATGGTTGCCGCCCTAAGAAACGCCGTCGCGTTTAAGTCTTTTTCTCGCTTGCGACTGATCCCTAACCGCAGGCGCATTTTGGAATTTGCCACGAAGGGATGGTGGCAGAAAACCAAGGAAAAATTTTGATGATACAGAAAAATTGGCAAGAACTCATCAAACCCAACAAGCTAGACGTTAAAACAATTTCAGCTTCAAAATCAGTAATCACAGCCGAGCCACTTGAGCGCGGTTTTGGTTTAACGCTCGGTAACGGCCTTCGTCGTGTTCTTCTTTCATCACTGCAGGGTGCAGCGGTGACAGCAGTGCAGATTGATGGCGTATTGCACGAGTTTTCCTCAATTTCAGGTGTTCGTGAAGATGTGACTGACATCGTTTTGAACATCAAGGAAATCGCAATCCGCATGGAGGGTGATGGTCCTAAGCGTATGGTTATCCGTAAGGAAGGCCCTGCGGTTGTAACTGCAGCTGACATCCAAACAGTTGGTGATGTTGAAATTCTTAATCCAGACCATCAGATTTGTACGCTTGATGAGGGCGCGGAAATCCGTATGGAACTGACCGTTAATACCGGTAAAGGCTATGTGGCTGCTGAGCGTAACCGCTCTGAAGACGCCCCGATCGGTCTTATCCCTATCGACAGTCTTTATTCTCCAGTTCGTAAGGTTTCTTACAAAATCGATAAGACACGTGAAGGCCAAAACCTTGACTACGATAAGCTGACACTCACAATTGAAACTGACGGGTCTGTAACTGCGGATGATGCGATTGCATATGCAGCGCGTATTCTTCAGGACCAGCTTTCTATTTTCGTCAACTTTGAAGAGCCTCAACGTGAAGAGGTTCAGGAAGAAGTCGCAGAGCTTGCGTTTAACCCAGCACTTCTTAAGAAGGTTGATGAGCTTGAACTATCAGTTCGTTCTGCTAACTGCCTGAAAAACGATAACATCGTTTACATTGGTGATCTTATTCAAAAGACAGAAGCAGAAATGCTTCGTACACCAAACTTTGGTCGCAAGTCTTTGAACGAGATTAAAGAAGTTCTTGCTGGAATGGGTCTGCATTTGGGAATGGAAATTCCTGCATGGCCGCCTGAGAACATCGAAGAACTAGCCAAACGCTACGAAGATCAATACTAACAACTAAAAGCCACCGGAAGGTCCGGGGGTAAATCAATAGGACGGTCTTAAGAGCCAGGTCGTCCTTAACAACAGAAGGGGAGCACTATGCGCCACCGTAAACAAGGCCGGAAATTAAACCGTACAGCAAGTCACCGTAAGGCGATGTTCGCCAACATGGCGGCTTCACTTATTGAGCATGAGCAAATCGTAACAACATTGCCTAAGGCAAAAGAATTACGGGCCGTTGCTGATAAACTGATCACATTGGGCAAGCGTGGTGATCTTCATGCGCGTCGTCAGGCAATTTCAAGAATTCGTAACGTTGAGCAGGTCAAGAAACTATTTGATGTGATTGGTCCTCGTTACCAAGACCGTAATGGTGGATACACACGCGTTCTTAAAGCTGGTTTCCGTTATGGTGATAATGCGCCAATGGCTGTCATTGAGCTGGTTGATCGTGACGTAGAAGCGAAAGGCGCTGGTGATCGTGCCCGCATGGAAGCTATGGAAGAAACTGAAGCTGCTGCGGAAAACGTAGAAGCATAAGCTTTCTTGACACTAAATGAATTCAAATCGCCCGGCTATGTCGGGCGTTTTTGTGTCTGCGGCATGTTTGCTAAACGTGACGGCATGACTTGAAATATTCAGACAAGTAGCGCATTTTTTACCCACATGCATGTGGGGTATTTTACATGGCTGCTGCAAACTATATCAGTAGAGATGAACTAAAAGCACTTTCCAAGTTAACCCCTTGGAAAACAGCCTTTGCATTGGCATTTGATTGGGCTGTTATCATCGCAGCGATTTCCGTATCGGTTTGGGCAGATAATTGGCTTGTATACATTTTGGTAATTGCCATTATTGCTGGTCGCCAACATGGGCTTGCGGTTCTAAATCACGACTTTGCCCATCATCGTTTTCTAAAAAATAAAAACCTCAGTGAATGGATTGGTGATCTGTTTCTGGCTTGGCCGATTCTGATTACGGTCAATAGCTACCGTACCACGCATATGGAACACCATTTCCATACAAACACAGATCAAGATCCGGATTACGTCCCACGGTTGGATATGAAGACGTATAAGTTTCCCTTGAATGTATGGATGCTGGTGACCAGCATATTTGGATATCTGGTCGCGATTACATCGCTATATGATATCAAATCGCTTCACCTGAAAAAGATATCAAGCAATACAAGCCGTTCTTATGTCTGGTTTAGATTGAGCTATTATATTGCAGCCGCCGCAATCATTAGCCTAATGGATGCTTGGAACGGTTTCTTGCTGTATTGGGTCGTTCCATATTTCACGCTGTTTTTTGCATTTAATTATGTGCGCGGCGTCGCTGAACATTTCTCTGCAATGGATTATTCTTCACTCGAAGGCGGTACGCGTACTGTTCTTCCATATATTTGGGAGAAGGCATTCTTTGGGCCACATAATGTTCATTATCATAGCGAGCACCATCTTTATCCCGGCGTACCGTTTTATAATCTGCCGCAACTCTATGCAAAAATGATGGACAATCCTGCATATCAATCTGTGGCGCATGTCACGCGAGGATACTCAACAGGGCTGGTAAAAGAGGCATTGACCAACACGTATGACCGTCGATTGGAACCAAGCGTTTAACACTAATCTGATTATAAAACTGTAAGCCACTCGCTAGGGTCGAGGCGTTTCGTGTGAAGTGAATTCACATCATGCGCTTTGTCTGCATACCCGATTGCCATACCGCAAAACAACATAAGCTCTTCTGGCGCTTTACAAAAATCATGCACCGTTTTGGGATACATGGACCAGCATTCCTGCGCGCAAGAGGCAATACCGTTTTCTTCTAATAACAGCATAACAGATTGTAGATACATGCCAAGGTCGGACCATTGAGGCGGGCCCATAACGCGATCTACAAAACAAAAGGCCGCTGCTGGCGCTCCAAAAAATTGATAGTTATTTGCAAACCATTCAAGTCGCTTTGCTTTATCTTCGCGTCCTATGCCAAGCAAACCATACATATCTTCACCAACTTCATATCTGCTGGTTCTGTAAGGTTCTTTTAGCTTAGGAGGGTAGACGTTATATTCTGGTGTATCGCCCTCTGGATGACGTTCGCCACCCAAACGTGTCTTCATTAGGGACTTAAACTCAGTGAGCTGCTCGCCTACTAATAAGTAAATCCGCCACGGTTGAAGATTGCCGCCCGATGGCGAGCGAGAAGCATCAACAAATATTTGCTTGAGTGTTTCACTCTCAACAGGCTCATTGGTGTAGGCGCGTGTCGATTGACGGTTTTTAAGGGCTTCTGAAACGTTCATACTGACGACTATATCTATTTGGGTAGAGGAATAAACTCCTGATTGTCATCAGGTGGTAATTGAAATCTGCCATGCGCCCAATCAACTGGTCTGAAAATGCTCATATGACCCGGTGCAAGTGAACTGTTCCAGCTCATCTGTGTACTCCAGTTTAAGAAATGGGTTGCAAGTGGTCTTCAAGCATTTCACGTAAATGCTCGTGTTGATCTGGTAACCGTAGCGATTCACCCAGTGAGTTGCGATCTTCATCTCGCTCAAAGCCGGGTTCATTTGTTGCAACCTCAAAGAGGATGCCACCGGGCGTTTTGAAATAAATCGCCCAAAAATAATCGCGATCAATCACAGGAGTAACGGCGTATCCTGTATCACTTAACGCTTCACGAACCCGCAATTGTGCGTCTCGGTCTTCAACGCAGAATGCAAGGTGATGAACGGAGCCGGCTCCTTGGTTTGACTGAGTGGCAGATGGCATAAGTTCAAGGTCCAGAACATCTGCGCCATTGCCATTTTCAACAGCAAGCCGGACAAAATCGCCTTGGCGATCAATTTCAGAATAATTCATGAATGTGAGCAACTCTTTCATGGCTGAACCATCGTGCAAACGCATTGAGGTTGAGTGGAAGCCACGAATGGCAACATCATCCCGCACATTGCTACCAAGCCAGGGTTTTCGTTCATCATCACTTACTTCAACAAGCGCAAATTCATCACCATCTGGTCCAATAAATTCAAGGCGGTTTTGTCCAAATCTCTGCGTTTCAGTGAGAGCGCCAACGTTCGTTTTGTTGAGTCGATCTGACCAGTATTTGAGTGCGCCAGCCGGAACTGAGAATGCCGTCAAGCCGACTTCACCAACGCCTTTTTGCCCGCGCGCCATTCCCGGAAATGGAAAGTAGGTCATTACAGAACCGGGCGTTCCAACCTCATCACCATAATACAGGTGATACACATCAGGGCGGTCAAAGTTGACGGTTTTCTTAACTCTACGAAGGCCAAGGACGTTCGTGAAAAACGCGTTATTCTTTACCGGATCATCCGCCATCGAAGTCACATGATGCAGTCCTTGTATCTCTTTGAGCATTGTAAATCTCCATAGTCAGTTCTAATTCTCAATGTATCGCAATCTTATATTCTGAGAAGACACAGCTTGTGCAACAGTCTGTTCACAGGCTCCAGAAGGCGTGCTTTCCTTATGTAATCTGCATCACAACAATTGATGGTTGCTTTCATTCACTTGCAGTCGTAGGCATCGGTGTCACTTGGAGAATTTTCATCATGGCGGGCATGATTGCGCTGTGTATAGGGTATGTGTTTAGCCAGTTTTTTCGGGCATTTCTTGCAGTGCTTACACCTGTTCTGCAACAAGACCTTGGCATGAATGCCACAGACTTGGCATATGCGTCCGGTGCATGGTTTTTAGCGTTTGCTGTGTTTCAGTTTCCGGTAGGTATCCTGTTAGATACAAAAGGTCCGCGCCTAACCGCAGGTGTCATATTTTTAATTTTCTCAGGCGGGGGTAGTTTCCTCTTTGCGTATGCCACCAGTCCCATAATGGTTGTTATTGCTATGGCCTTGATTGGGGCAGGGTGTTCGCCAGCTCTCATGGCGCCGATGTACATATTTGTTCGTAATTTTGATGCTGCAAAGTTTGCAACGCTTGTTTCTGTATTCATCGGAATAGGCACGTTGGGAAACATTGGCGCATCGGAACCATTGGCAGCCAGTGTCGAGGCTTATGGTTGGCGCGCAAATGCAATAGCGCTTGGCGTTGTATGTTTGCTAGTTGGAGCAGCCATCTTGTTATTTGTAAAAGACCCGGAAAGAATTCTACATTCTGAGGGAAGCAAAAAAGGTGGCTTCCTCGATCTGCTGAAAATCAAAGGCCTGTGGTTTATCTTCCCAATTATCCTGACTGGCTATGCTGCCTCTGCGGGTATTCGAGGTTCATGGGCCGGGCCATTTCATGCAGACCTATATGGCTATGATACTTTGGAGATTGGTCGCGCTGTTTTAATTATGTCAGTTGCGTTGGTGTTTGGTACGTTCTTCTTCGGACCAATGGACAGGCTCTTAAATTCCAGAAAAAAAGTGGTTTTATTAGCTAATCTTTTCGTTCTGATACTATGCCTATGGGTCGCAATATATTTGCCATCAGAAGCGTTTTTTGCAACTTGGGCAATTGCAGCTATTGGATTTTTTGGATCAAGTTATGCAGTTCAAATGGCGCATGGGAAATCTTTCGTTCCAGCGCATTTGGCGGGTAGGGGTGTTACAACGTTGAACTTCTGCTCTATTGGTGGTGCGGGCATTTTCCAATGGATTTCTGGTTCAATAGTAGGCGCGTATTCCGTGCCTGGAGATTTCGCTCCGCAATATCAGGCATTGTTCATTTTCTACGCTGTCATTACTGCTGTAGCGCTTGTGATTTATAGTTTTGCACCAGATGCAAAACCCAATCAAAGTGCATAATACTAGAGCGTATCTGGCTTGGATTGAACCGTTTGAACGCCGTGGCGTTTGTGCTC
>CAZEPF010000079.1:0-12936 GCA_964514045.1 uncultured Rhizobiaceae bacterium
AATCAAAAATCCAACCCATCAAATCGATTCAATCCAAGACAGACACGCTCTAGTATCCTACCCATTGTTTTGAATTTACCGCCCGCTTGGGCTTTCTTTCGGGCTAAGCTTGCGTCTGCCCGCCACCTTGAAGCGATCAGCCGTATCATATTCCCGCATTGCTACCCCAGCAACGAAGTCACCGAATACGGGCCCGTGCTTAAACAAATGTCCTGAACATCCCCCTGCAAAAAGAACATTCTTATGTTCAGGATGCCAGTCCACAATGAAGTGGGTGTCTGGTGTAATAATTACCTGATTGAACTTGGAATCAACAACACGCTCTCCAATCAATCCGGGTAGGCGGTGCTTTATATATGTTCTGGTTTTATTGAGAGAGTTCTTTTCAATCAGACGTTCGTCATTGTTAATGTCAATTGGTGTGTTGGGTATCACCACTGCGGCTTTCACCCCTGATCCTTCCGAGGAAGGGATTCCAAATG
The DNA here is from genome assembly GCA_964514045.1 of uncultured Rhizobiaceae bacterium. Lineage (GTDB taxonomy): Bacteria > Pseudomonadota > Alphaproteobacteria > Rhizobiales > Rhizobiaceae > JAALLB01. The sequence continues at coordinate 483 of CAZEPF010000079.1, forward strand.
AGCCCTGTCCATGATCGATCCAGCAAGGCATGTTCTCCATATCAAACTGATCGGAACCATCCGGCGTTGAAGTGTAAAGCACGTTAATTCCCATAATTGCTGAAATTGGAGCAATCGTACGGGGGAACATTTCTGACATCCATGCGCCCGTTGCCATCACAATGACATCAGCCTCAATCGGTTTGCCATTTAACATGGGTCTTTCGCTAGAATCAGTTGTAACAGTGCCTCGAATAACCTTGCCGCCTTCTTTCTTGAATAGCCCCAGTGCTGCGATTACGCATCTATGCGCCATCAACAGTCCGGCTTCTGGTTCAAAAAGGGCATATTTTATTTCATCAACTTTGAACTGTGGATAGCGTGAGCGAATGTCGTCTTGCGAAAATTTGTAATACGGAACACCAACCTTATCGAATGTGTCAGACGTTGCGTCTTCCCAATCACAATGGCCTTCGGTTGCCAATATAAGAGCGCCGCACTCATACATAAGGTTTTGATTGGTTTCGGCCTGAAGCTCCAGCCAGCGTGTACGGCTTTCTCTGGCCCAACGGGTATAAAATTCGTCGCGACCAGAAATTGCTCTGATCACTCGATTGTAATCTGTGGAAGCAGCTCGTGCATGGCCAGGTTCCCAACGGTCGACAAGGGTTACATCGCTACCCCGACGGCGAAGATGCAGCGCAGTCATAACACCTGCGATACCTGCACCTACCACAAAAATTTTTTCCCTAAACATGCATTTTGCCCTTGCTGAATACTGTACTTATGGATACTGTATACAGAATGCAATCAACCAGCAAGTGCTGTTTCAGTCTGATTTGGGCATGTAGTGTAGGCTGAAATAGGATAGTATTGGATTTTCTTGCAGCTGTTTGCTGCGTTGAAATTATCAAGCTTTGAGATTGCAAAGGAGGGAATATGACAAAAAACGATTTTTCATTACCAGAGGGTGTGCACACAGTTATCCTTGGGTTAGGGGATGTTAATGGTATCATGCGTGGAAAGCGGATACCGGCTTCTCATTGGGAAAATATTTGCAAAGGCGGTAATGCTTTGTCTACTGCGCTTCTTGCGCTGGATATGACGTGTGATGTTTGGGACACGCCGTATGTTAATTTCGATAATGGTTATCCGGACATGCATATGTTCCCCGAGTCAAAACCATTTGTATTGCCATGGGAGCCTGGCGTTGCGATGGTCTTCGCCCGTGCTGAGGATATGGACCATAAGCCTGTTCCGATTGATCCACGCAATGTGCTGATGGAGCAAGTAGAGCGCGCTGCTGCCATGGGGTACGAGGTTCAGGTAGGAACCGAGCTTGAATTTTATTTACTCGATCCAGAAACAATGGAGCCCAAAGACAGTGGCATTCAGGTGTATGGTCTAGAGCGTGCTGCGGAGCTTGAGCATGTGCTCGGCCCAATTCGTAGCCAGATTAACGAGTGCGGCATACCAATTGAACAATCTAACCCGGAATATGCGCCCGGTCAGGTTGAGGTAAATATTCGTTACGATGAGGCTTTGCTAGCTGCGGATCGCGTCATTATGTTCCGGACTTTGGTAAAGCAATTGGCCGGTGCTCATGGGTACAAGGCCACGTTCATGGCCAAGCCTTTCATTGATCAGTCTGGCAGTGGTTTCCATACCCACTATTCTTTGTGGAAAGGTGGCAAGAATGTATTCTCGGACGGTGGCAAGTTAAGTGATCTGGGGCGCAAATTTGTCGGTGGACTGCAGGGAAGAATGGCAGAAACCGCAGTATGTGGTTCTGTCACAGTAAATGGATATCGCAGACGTCAGCCTTACACATTCTGCCCAACCAATACCGCTTGGGGCGTTGATAATCGCACCGTTGGCATTAGGGTTATTGAAGGTAGTGATAGTGCTGTTCGCGTAGAAAAACGCGACGCCGGTGCTGATTGTAATCCATATTATCTGCTTGCTGCGGACATCGCGGCTGGCCTTGATGGTATTGAGCAAGGCTCCGAGCCGGGTCCAATATGCGAAGGCAATGCCTATGAACTTGAAGATGCAGACCCAATTCCAACTGATTTAGCAACAGCTATCGAGCTTGCGCGTGGGTCGGACTGGTTGAAAGGTGTCATGGGCGAAATGCGTTGGGAGCTCTATTTGCAAATGTGTGAACGCGAGCTCGAGTTTTATAATGAGCACATCAATAACCAGGTTACCGATGTCGAGCGCGACAGATATTTGGGTAACTTCTGATGAGGCTCGCAACCGTTATAGGCTCTGTAACTGCCACAGCGAAAGACCCGCAACTTGTTGGTCAAAAACTGCTTATTTGCGACTGCATTAAAGCTGATGGCACTGTGACAGAGTCTGCTTTGGTTTGTATCGATACGGTTGGCGCGGGTACTGGAGATCAGGTTTTGCTGGTCTTTGGATCTGCGGCCCGAATGTTAGGTGGCTCTGCATCTGCTCCCGTGGATGCGGCCATATGTGCAATCGTTGATCAAGTATCAGTACCCTCAAGAAAGTAATTTAGTACAGGAGAATGAAAATGGCTAAACCAGCAGCAGGCCAAGCGGCCTTGGGAATGATCGAAACACGCGGTCTTGTCGCTTCTATTGAAGCTGCAGACGCAATGGTAAAGGCAGCAAGCGTTAATATTATAGCGCAAAACAGACCCGGTGGCGGGCTGGTTGCGACCCTCGTTAGAGGTGAAGTTGGCGCTGTGAAAGCAGCAACGGATGCAGGAGCAACGGCAGCCAACAAAGTGGGCGAAGTGGTTGCTGTACATGTAATCGCTCGTCCCCACGATGAGCTTGAAGCGATTATTGAAGGTCTTAAAGGCTAACCAAACGATCGCTGAGGACGTATGATGAGTTCCGAGTTCGCAGAATTTGCAGAAGCTGCAAGCAATAGTGGCGAAACAAAGCCTGTTGGTGCGCTAAAGACATTTCAACGTGTTGGAGTGTTGGGCGGGCAGGCCGATGCGCGGTTGTTTGCTGCACTTTGTCTGGCGGAGGGGGCGGATGTTACGCTCTTTTCTGCCTATGGCAAGGAGTTGGAAGCCTTGCGAAGTGGATCAGGTATTTCACTTCGAGGGCAGGGACCTGTTGGCACTTATCAAGTAGACAGGCGTGATTCCCCATCTGTGCAATTGACTGCGGAACTGGACGCTGCTGTGAAGGATGCAGAAGTAATATTCCTCACGGGGCCTATCCATAAACAGCGCACATATGCAATGGTTCTGGCTGACCATCTGGTCGATGGACAGGTTCTGGTTTTATCGCCAGGTCGCTCGCTTGGTGCGTTGGAAACCGCGTGGCACTTACGAATTGGTGGTGCAACGGCAGACATTACAATTGTCGAAATACAAGGAGCGCCGTTTTGGTTTGCTGAAAACGGTTCTGTGCTCAACCTTACAAAGAGAGGTCCGGTTGCCGCTGCAACGCTACCACGGGGCAGGCCGGATGTTTTGGAAGCACTTGCGCCGTTTCTCCCAAACCTTGATGCGAAGGACAGTGTACTTGCTTCCGGTTTTGCCGATGGTTCCGCATTGGTGGAAATGCCTGCGCTGCTCATGGGTGGCCCTGCACTGAGTGAAGGTGGGCCGACTATTCCGATGGGTGGAACGCCAATCGCAGAAAATCAAAATTTTGCGAATTTAATTGGAGGCGAGAAGCGCATTCTGATTGAGAAGCTTTCGCAGGAAAGATGCGCGGTTGCGAGTGTCTTTGGGGTTCGGGATTTGCCCGATGCCGACGCTTGGATCGAATCCTATGCGGGTGCATCAAAAGGCGATGACATTCGGCCCGTTCCAAAGGCAGAAGAAGCCAGAAAATTGCTTCGAGACGGTGTTATCGGATCATTGGTTCCTTTGATCTCTGCTGGAGAAATTAGCGGCATTGAACTTCCGGTGACCCGTTCCATCGTGACACTTGCCTCTACTGTTCTGGGCGCTGATATAGCGGCGGCCGGAAGGAGACTTGATACGATCGGTATTCGCGAAGGTGATATCGCGAGCGCAAGGGCAAAGATGGACATAATAGCGACGGGAAATGCGTGATGGATGCTGATCTAAAGTCAATTGCTTCTGCCCGAAGATGTGCTGAAACTGCTTTCGCAGCCTATCAACAATTTCTGGGTACTGATCCCGCTCATGTAGACGCTATTGTGCAAGCAATGGCTGATGCAATTGAGCCGGAAGCAGCGCGCCTTGGTAAAATGGCAACCGAAGAAACCGGCTATGGTAACGCAGACCATAAGCGGGTTAAGGACCTTATGAATGCGCGCGAGACTGCCAATTGGTTGCGCGACATCAAAACACTTGGAATGCTATGGCGCGACGATGCCACTAAAATCGCAGCATTTGGTGAACCCATGGGTGTTGTAGCGGCATTGATACCGGTCACGAATCCAACATCGACTGTAATTTTCAAAGTGCTTTCAGCTGTGAAGGCGGGCAACGCGATTGTCTGTGCTCCGCACCCAAGAGGCGTGAAAAGCGGTCTTGAAGTTGTTCGGATTATGTCTGGCGTAGCGGAGCAGATGGGCGCGCCAAAGGGCCTGATTCAATGCCTCGATCACGCTACAATTCAAGGCACGGCTGAATTGATGAAGCACCGCCGGACATCAGTTATCATGGCAACGGGTGGTCCAGGGATGGTGAAAGCAGCTTATTCATCAGGTAAGCCAACGCTGGCGGTCGGCGCCGGGAACGTACCTTGTTACGTACACAAATCCATGAAGGACGAATTGGATGAAGTTGCTGCACAGATTGTTGCTTCCAAGTCTTTTGATTACGGCACCGCATGTGTTTCAGAACAAACCGTCGTAGCAGACCCGGAAATTGCACGAGATTTGCGCCATGAATTGAAATTGGCGGGGGCATATTTTTGTACCGCTCCCGAGGCAGACCGACTGGCAAACGTGATATTCACTGGCAAGCAAGCCATGAACCCTGCGCGCGTGGGTCAATCTCCAGAAGTTCTGGCTGAGCTTTCAGGTTTTTCTATTCCACCAAACACGAAATGCCTTGTCAGCGAAGAAAGTGAAATTGGTTGGCAGCGTCCGCTTTCTGCAGAGAAGCTAAATCCGGTGCTTGCGTTTTATGAAGCGCGGGACACCGAAAACGGAATTGAGATTGCGCACAACATTGCAAAGTTTGAAGGATGGGGGCATACGGCGATCATCCATTCACATGACCCCGAAGTGATCGCACGTTTTTCAACGGTGCCGACGGGCAGGGTACTTGTTAACGTGCCCGGCATTCATGGTGGAGCAGGCTATGCCACGGATCTTGAACCCTCATTTATGTTGGGTACAGGAACATGGTCAGGATCAATAACATCCGACAATGTGACTGCGTTGCACTTAATTAACATCAAGCGCGTTGCTTATGGCAATAGGCCTTGGAGAGACATTTATGAGGAGTATGGCGCATGAGTAACATCACAATTCGCGCACTGATGCAAATAGACAACGTACAGCCGAAATTTGCGGCTTATAATGGCGCGACAGTTCAAGGGTCTATTCCGCTTTCTGGTGATACTGTTTTAATAGGAGAGCTTGCGCCCGGTAATGGTGTGTTTGGTTTGATTGACAAAGCGTTGAAAGCTTCGGCAGTAGAGGCGACAACGCAAATGGTTGAACGCGAGTTCGGATTTTTCATTTTGCGCTCACGATCGAATGCGGAAGTAACAATGGCGAAGGAAGCCATGCTTTCAGAACTTGATGCGAGCATGTCTGATCGGTTGAAGCCGGAGATCACATCAACCCAGATCATTACGTCCGTAGAACCTTATCAGGCGCAGTTGCTGAACAAATGGCGGAAGGGCTCGTTGCTTGTGCCGGGCCAGACGCTTGGAATTATTGAATGTGCACCTGCAGCGTATATTTCTATTGCTGCTAATGAAGCGGAAAAAGCTGCAGAAATTGATATGGTTGAAATTCGGGCGGTGGGCCGATTTGGCCGCTTGTTTGTTTCTGGTTCAGAAAACTCTGTAATTGCAGCGATAGATGCTGCTACCAAAGCTATTGATGCAGTCGATGGAAGGACTGGATAATGTCCGGTCGGGTTGTCGGCTCAGAACTCATCGAAGATGCCCGACAAAAAGGGCGTATCGTTTTTGAAGTTTTGCCAGATGATATCGTTACGGCGTTGGCACAGGAAACTGCAGAACGCTTAGGGATTAAACTAGTTGAAGGGCCGCTTGAAAAACCGGCAGCAAACCGTACTGACGGCAATACAGCTGTGCGCCGCTCATTGTACAGGCGTAGTGCAAAATGGTTAGCACCGTCACAAAAACCTAATACAAAGGCTCGACGTTTTTCCAAAATTGCCCTTGTTGGCGCAGGTGGTGTTGGCGGTAATATTGCTCATCTTGCGGCTATGGCAGACATGGCTGATGAAATCACTCTGATTGATATTGCACCCGGTATTGCTGCGGCCACCGCTTTGGACCTGAACCATACAAGTGGTATCACGCGAACAAAAGCGCGATGTATTGGTAGCGAAGATTTATCAGCCGTATCTGGGGCCGATGTGGTAGTTGTGACCGCGGGGAGGGCAAGGTCTCCAGGTATGACGCGGGCTGACCTCATCGAAACCAACGCTAGAGTAATCCGCGCAACTGCTGAAGCAATCAAAACGGGCGCGCCTAACTCAATTGTAATCGTTGTGACCAATCCATTGGATGAAATGACCGTGGAAATGTTCAGGGCAACAGGCTTCCCACGGGAGCGTGTTTTGGGCATGGCCGGAACACTGGATTCAAGTCGCTTCCGAAATGCATTGGCGATGACGGCTGGTGTGACGCCTGCAGATGTTGAGGCAATTACGCTTGGTAGCCATGGCGAAGAAATGGCTCCAATCCCGTCGCTGGCTCGTATTAAAGGAGCGCCTCTTAACAAATATCTGAGCGATGATCAGATTGCCGCTTGTGTCACCGATGCCGTAACAGGTGGCGGTCAGGTCGTAGCTCTCAAGAAATCTGGTTCAGCTACTATTGCGCCTGCGCATGCATCAATAGAGTTGATGGATCACATCAGGGGAGCGCGTACGGGGTCGGTTCCGGTATCGGTTATGCTGGATGGCGAGTATGGAATATCGGACGTTGTTCTTGGAGTACCTGCACATCTTGGATGGAGTGGGTTACTGGAAATTGAAATATTGCGGCTCACTGAACAAGAGCAAATTGCGCTTAAAGCAGCCGCTAATGCAATTGGCGAACGTTTGGGAATGAACGCGTGATTATTAAACATAATGGTGGCGGGCGATTCGAAGAGGCGGGTTCCTATTGTCGAGCCAAGCGCGTTGGGCCATTTGTTTATGTTGCAGGCACGACCGCAATTGAACCCAGCGGTAAATTGCATGCGCCCGGTGACGCTTATGCACAGACGATTTACATTCTAAATCGGATAGAAAATGCGCTTAAAGAAGTGGGTGCAAATTTAAACCATGTCATGCGATCGAGGGCATACCTTACAGATATGTCACAAGCTGGTGGTTTTGTCCGTGCCCATGGCGAGGTGTTCAAGGGCATTGATCCTGTTATGACCGGCGTGCAGGCTGGACTTACCCAACCCGGCATGATGGTGGAAATTGACGTTGATGCCATCATTCATGATGAAAACGGTGTCATTCAATACTGAATGCTTGACCGTTCTGCCAGATCATCCAACATCCAGTTTTTCATAGTTTTTAGTCGTGCATTTCGACTGCTTGCTAGTGCTCGTTTGACTCAAAAAAAATAAATAGCAGTTGACGAAGCGGTCATTTTGAGAAATTGTATACAGTATACAAAATCTGAACGCAGGTGTTTTTCAGATATTTCAACCGGGAGGGAAATATGAAACTAACGAAATTAATCAAAACTACCTTGATGGCTTCGGTTGTCGGCTTCTCGTCGACAGCTCTTGCTGATGTAAAAGTCGGATTTATCGGCTCGACTTCATCAGATACCGGTCTGTCTACATTGCGTGGTGCGCAGATGGCAATTGAAGAGCTTAATGCCAAAGGTGGTGTTTTAGGCGAAAAGATTGTTTTGGTAACCGCAGATACGCAAGAGGACGTCACTGAGGGTGTTAAAGCATATGAGTATCTCGCAGAGACCGAAGAAGTAGATTTTGTGATCTCTGGCTCAATTGACGATGTAAGTCTTGGTTGGTTGCCGCGTATGCGGGAATATCAAATTCCGACACTGGATACGTGGACCAGTTCAGTTTCCATTATTGATATGGTGGTTGAAGATCCGGAAACGATGGCTCCGTATTTCATGAACGTTGCTTCGGATGAAGCGCTTGCAACACTTTACATCAATTTTGGCGCAGACGTTCTTAAGAAGCAAATGGGTTGGAACAGCGTTGTTGTTCTTGCCGAGGACACTGCATTTGGCGAAGCGATCACCGGACTGGTTACCGACGCGCTTGCTCCTGTAGCAGGTATCGAAGTTAAAGAAATCATCAAGTATGATATTGGAACAGTGGATTTCGCTCCAATTTTCTCGAAAGCTCAGGCTTCCGGTGCAGACTTTATCTACCAAATCAGCACAGTTAACAGTCAGGTAATGTCTTCGCAATATGTGAAACTGCAAGTTCCAATGGCGATGACAGGCATTAACGTTTCCGCACTTGGTATGGAATATTGGGAAGATACAGGTGGCGCTGGTGGCGGCATCTCAACACTCTCACCTGTTCCATCTGTTGGTTTCAAGCTTGATCCAACGAGCGCAGATTTTGTGAAGCGTTATCAGGAGAAATACTCTTCGCGCCCGTCTATTCCGCATTTCAATGGCTTTAACGCTTACTATGGTGTGAAGCAGGCAATGGCTGCAGCTGAAGAAGCTGGCGGATTTAAGGATGCAAAAAAGTGGGCATCTGCAATGGAGAAACAAGACCTGAAACTTGAACTCGATGGCAAATTGTGGCTGCGTTACGGCTTCTGGGGCAATGACGAAGTAGAGCCGGTCACGAAACGTACCTATCCTCATAACGTCCGCTTTGACCTTGAAGCACCGTTTGATACGGCCCCTCCATCCATGGTTGTGGTCCAATGGAAAGAAGACGGTTCTGTTGGAGTTGTATATCCGTTCGAATATGCAACGACTAAGTTCGAAGTCCCAAGCTGGGTTAAGTAAACCTCCCTCAAACCCGCATTGCTAACGCTTTAGTGATGCGGGTTTACTATTTCCGAAAAGATAGTCTCAAACATGCTGCAGGTTTTAATCCAAGGTTTGTTGCTAAGCGGTCTGTACGCACTGATCGCGGTTGGCTTCACTCTAATCTTTAGTGTTGGCCGTATTCTTAATCTTGCATACGGCGCTTATCTGCTGATTGGCGGCTATGCATATTTCTATTTTGCTCAGACTTTAGGTATGCCCAAATTTGTAGGCGTTGCCCTTGCAGGCATTCTCGGCTGCGTTGTTGGTATTATGAAGTTCCAATTGATTGTCCGGCCGCTAAAGGGCGATCATGTTGCAGTAGAAATATCGACGCTCATACTTGCAGTTTTTCTCCAGTCAGTCGTCATTTTTGTATTTGGCGACAGTTCCAAAATTCTTTTACCAATTATTCCCGGGGTCGAACGGGTAGCGGGTGCAGCAATTCCCTATTCCAACCTGTTTGCCGCAATTGCAAGCTGGGTAATCCTGATCGGTCTTTGGTTCTTTGTGCGTTCAACTCATATGGGGCGTGCAATGCAGGCGGTTTCCATGGACGCGAAAGGGGCGGCAATTTCCGGCATTGATGCTAATAACATCAATATGTTTACCTGGGCGCTGTCGGGTGGGTTGGGCGCAATTGCGGGTGTGTTTTTTGCCAGCTACACGCAACTATATCCAGGCATGTGGGTGGCACCGCTAATTATAGCCGTGGCCGTTGTTATTGTTGGTGGCATTGGATCGATTATTGGCACACTAATCGTAGCGCACATTATTGGTTTCCTCGAAATTATAACATCAAGCTATATCGCGCCGGAACTTCGTGGTGTTTTCACGATGCTTTTGATAATTCTTGTACTGGTCTGGCGCCCTAGCGGTCTCTTCGGGCGAGAGGAATTATAGCAATGGGTTTACGTTGGTTCCATTTTGCCCTCTGGGGTGGCTTTATTGTCATAATGTTCGTGTTACCGGAATTTGTTTCCCGTGGTACATTGAGAACGCTGATATTCGCCAATTTTCTGGCTATTTTCGCGATAAGCTGGGACACGCTTTCCGGTAGGACAGGGTACATCAGTTTCGGGCATCCGTTTCTAATTGGTATTGGTGCCTATACTACCGCCATTCTTACCAAGCGATTTGATGTGGCATTGGAGATTTCCATTCCCTTAGCTGTAATTGCGACCATGATTGGCGGCTTGATCGTCCTTCTTCCCGCATTGCGAATTAAAGGCAGTTACTTTGCTCTTGTAACGCTTGCTATGATGGAACTTATGTACCAACTGGTGCAGGTGATACGCCCTGATCTTACTGGTGGGACGCGGGGAATGTCCGGCTTGCCGTCACTCACGCGTGGCGCTGAGAACGGCTATTACATGTCTCTGTGCCTTATGCTTTCTTTAGCAATTACAACATGGCTTATCATGCGCACCAGACTTGGAACCGCTTTGAGCGCAATTGGAATGAATGAAGAGGCTGTAGCAGGTTCAGGTCTATCTCCCACACGGCTTAAACTTGCTGCATTCCTATTAAGTGCATTCATAGCCGGACTTGGTGGTGCGATCTACATTCATTACATCGGTTCGATTGCTCCAAGAGCATTATTTGACATCAACTTTCTATTTACGATCATTGTAGCTGCTTTGATTGGCGGTGCCGGAACTACTGTAGGTCCGATAATGGGAGCGTTCTTCCTAACATTCTTACTTGAATATTTACGTCCTTGGTTGCCAGGCTCTGAACGCTACATGGTCTATGCTGGCTTGGCTTTGGTTCTTTACATGTATCAGCCCAAAGGGATTTGGGAAGTTCTTCGCGAACGCATATTTCGGGAAAGGGCCAAGCCATGAGTACCAAGCTTGAAATCCGCAATCTGGTTAAGAAATTTGGTGGATTAACTGCAACCAATAATTTGAGTTTCACGGTTGAGCCAGGGCAATCAGTTGGCCTTATCGGACCTAATGGTGCGGGTAAAACAACCATTTTCAGTCAGGTAATGGGTGAGCACAAACAAACAACTGGTGAAATATTCATAGACGGGCAGGAAATTTCGAAACTGACAACGCCGCAACGGATCAGGGCCGGTGTTAGTAGAACTTACCAAGTCCCGAGACCCTTCAGTGATTTGACTGTTGCTGAAAATATTCGCACTGGATTGATGCCGGATTCTGTATGGCAGATGATCATCAAAGGTCCACAGCCTGATCGGGAAATGGAAATTGCTCTATCAGTTGGTTTGACCGAAGAACAATTACAACGCGTACCCTCAGAACTTTCCATGGGAGATTTACGCAAACTGGAGATGGCAAGAACCCTTGCGACAGCGCCACGCCTGATGTTGCTTGATGAAGTGTTTGCCGGGCTGACTGTGCAGGAAATAGCGACTATCTCTGAACTTGTACAGAATATGAGAGAAGAAGGAATGACGTTCTTGATGGTCAGCCATGATTTGAAAGCACTTGAACCGCTGATCGATCATGCAATTGCTATAAATTATGGCTCGCTTATTGCGGAAGGTAACTTCGCGGATGTCATGGGCAATGAGAATGTCCGTGAATCATATCTGGGGGTTGCGTAAATGGCCTTACTGGAGATAGACGGTCTTTCTGCGTTTTACGGAAAAGCCAAAGCACTTAATAACGTTTCGCTATCGGTTGATAACGGACAAATAATTGCAATTGTTGGGGCAAATGGTGCAGGTAAGTCTACGCTTTTGGACAGCATTATGGGCCTGACCCATGTAGAGGGTGCAATTCGATTTGATGGTAAGGACATCGCCGGAATTAAAACCAATCAATTGATCAATATGGGCCTTGGCTACGCACCAGAGCGGTTCAATCTGTTTCCATACATGACTGTAAAAGACAATTTGATGGTCGGTGCCTATACTGCGCGGCAAGATGTTAGTAAAAATCTTGAAATGGTTCATAAGTTGTTCCCTCGTCTTTCTGAGAGAGAAAATCAAGAAACGGTAAGTCAATCTGGTGGCGAACGGCAGATGGTATCACTCGGGCGGGCTTTGATGACAAGCCCGCGGTTGCTGTTGGTTGATGAACCAACAATTGGACTGGCGCCAAAGGTTTGTCTGGAGATTGCAGAAGTACTACGCCGTCTGCAGTCAGAATTTAATCTGACGGTTGTGATAACCGAACAAAATGCAAATTTTGCACTTAGTTTGGCAGAGCACGTCTACGTGCTTGAATCAGGCAATATCGTTGCAAATGGGACTTCGGAAGAGTTGAAGAAAGATGAGCGGCTGGCAGCAGCTTATTTTGGACACTAGAGCGTGTCTGTCTTGGATTGAATCGATTTGATGGGTTGGATTTTTGATT
>CAZEPF010000080.1:0-12879 GCA_964514045.1 uncultured Rhizobiaceae bacterium
GCTTCAACCGTAATTGGGCCTCTGCTTTCCGCTCTTGCGCCATCGCTATAACGATCAACAAGCATCCGCACCATATTGGCGATATTATCGCTTGATGCTGCCAAACGGTATTGCAGCGCAAGGAAATAAATCCGCATATCCTGCGCAGTGCCCGGAATAAATTTCAGGATTTTTGGTAGACGACGCAGCATCCGCATTTGGCGTTCGCCCGCAGATTTATCATCGCTTGCGCTATCGTCTTTTTTGCCCCGAAGCTTTTTCAAAATCGCAGTCAGACCGGAGGCTTCTTTGTCCATCCGGAATTTACCAAGCTTGGTGTTTTTCACCACTTCGCTTGCGGATAAACAACACACCATTGCATCACATGCATCACGTCGTGCTTCCAGATCAGGCAGAATTGCCTTGATATGATCCTCAAGGAACAGCATGGAAACAACGATGATATCGCCATCCGCAATATCAGCCTTGCAACGCTCAAGCGCTTGGCTGCTTTGGTCCCAATCTGTTGCAACATGGATTGCAAGTTCAACACCGGGAAGATCAACGCCCAGCAGTTTTTGTGCCCGAGAAACGGCCTCGGTCATGTGGTGGTCAAGTGTGACCAGCACCACTTTTAGTGAATTTGGTTTACCGGCTGAAATGGGACTTAGCTTCATAGAGCGTCTCCATAGTGATTTCAGCCAAACCGCGTTCCACGGCAAATTTCTCAGTATTGCGACGGGCCTTACCCCTCACAAAAAACGGTATTTTCTTTAATTCTTTTTCTGCTTCCATTGTCCAGACCGCATGATCAACGGCTAATTCTTCAGGTGCAGGATTGGCTTGTTCTGAAGGGTTGGAAGTCTCTTTGGATTGGCGCGCCATATGCCCAAGATGCGATGGCCCAGCATCATCATTAAACTCGAAATCATCGCGGAACATATGAAGAAGATGCTCTTCAAGTCCCATGGTCAATGGATGCACTAGCGTATCAAACAAAACGTTTGCACCCTCATATCCCATCTGTGGGGAATAGCGGGCAGGGAAGTCTTGCACATGAACAGGCGCAGAAATAACCGCACAAGGAATGCCCAATCGTTTTGCGATATGGCGCTCCATTTGGCTGCCCAATACAAGCTCGGGCTGTAGCTGCTCAATGGCTTCTTCAACTTCCAGATAATCGTCCGTTATGAGGGCTTCCAGACCAAGCTTTTCAGCTTGCTCACGAATATCCCGCGCAAACTCACGGGAGTAGGTGCCAAGCCCTACGACCTGATAACCCATCTCTTCTTGCGCAACACGCGACATAGCGATTGCGTGCGTTGCATCGCCAAAGATAAAGACCCGCTTGCCTGTGAGATATGTCGAATCAATCGAGCGCGAATACCAAGGAAGGCGAGATTCGTTCTCAGTAATAAATTCGTCAAATGCCTCATGAGAAATATTGGCAAAGCCAGCAACTTCACGAAGAAATTCATGCGTGGCACCAACACCAATAGGCACAATAGATGTAAACGGCTGTTTGAACTGGCGCTTCATCCACTGGCAGGTTGTATGTCCTGTTTCGGGATAAAGACATACATTGAAATCTGCCTGTTTAAGATGAAGCAGATCACCAACACTGGCATCCAGTGGTGCGACTACATTGACGGTCACACCAAACGCTTCAAGCAGGTTTATGATTTCACGCACATCATCACGGTGACGGAAGCCCAAAGCTGTCGGTCCGATAATGTTGCAGCTTGGTTGGTCGGATGCTTCTTTGTCCGACCCTTGTGGCGCGATTGCGCGAACCAGTTGATAGAAAGTCTCAGAGGCACCCCAGTTTTCCTTCTTGGAATATGAAGGAAGCTCAAGCGGAATAACCGGAACAGGAATGCCAAGTGTTTTAGCCAATCCGCCGGGATCATCCTGAATAAGCTCACCGGTGCAAGAAGCACCAACAATCATGGCAGATGGGTTAAACCGCGCATGGGCGTCACGGGCTGCATCCATAAAGAGTTGGCTGGTATCACCACCCAAATCACGGGCTTGGAATGTTGTGTAAGTGACAGGCGGACGCTTTTTACGGCGTTCAATCATGGTGAAAAGCAGATCCGCATAGGTGTCGCCCTGCGGTGCATGGAGCACATAGTGCAGGTCCGTCATCGCAGTTGCGATGCGCATAGCGCCAACATGAGGCGGTCCTTCATATGTCCATACAGTAAGTTGCATATTACACCGCCAGCCGTGTTTTACGGTTTAGAGGTCGGGCAAACAGTTCTGCAAGATCACCTGCCTGTTCGTACCCTTGAATTGGCGTGAACACGAGTTCGATCGACCATTTAGTCGTAAGACCGGCAACCTCTAGCGGATTAGCCAGCCCAAGGCCGCATACCACAATGTCGGGGCTGTCTTCTGAGCAGCGGTCTAATTGTTTATCAACATCCTGGCCTTCGCTGATGCGCACATAATCAGGCAGTGCATTAAGATCTGGCGCCAGGATTTTCCGGTTCAAATAGGGCGTGCCAACTTCGCTGGCGATCATGCCTAACTCGTCACCCAAGAAACGCGCCAATGGCACTTCCAGTTGAGAATCAGGGAAGAAGAATACTGATTTGCCACAAAGCTGATCATGGTGCTTTGCAACCGCACGCAATGCGCGCTCTCTTGGTTTCTCGATCACGGACTCAAACGCAGCCCTTGATACGTTGAACACATCTGCAGCTGATTTCAGCCATGCGGTTGTGCCTTCCGCCCCTAAGGGGAAGGGTGCTGGAATATGGGTGGCTCCCCTGTCCTCAAGCGCGCGCATGGTTTCGGTTAGAAACGGCTGCGCCAATAAAAAGACTGTATTCTTGCCAACAGGCGGCATGTCATCTGCCAAACGGGCAGGGAAGAACCGTACAGGGCCAATGCCCATGTCCTCAAACAAACGATTGAACTGGTCTTCAACCACATCAGAAAGAGCGCCAACCACCATAAGGTTGGTCGGTGCATTGTCCGGTTCTTCCGGTAACGTTGGAACAATCGACGCAAGGCACGTGTCTTCGCCCTGTGTGAAAGTGGTTTCGATCCCGCTTCCTGAGTAGTTCAAAATACGAACTTGTGGATTATGCCGCGTTGAAAGTCGCTCGGCTGCGCGTCCAAGATCAAGCTTGATAACCTCTGACGGGCAAGAGCCAACCAGGAATAAAAGTCTGATCTCCGGACGGCGTTTGAGAAGCTTTTCGACAACGCTGTCCAATTCATCATGCATGTCGGCAAGACCAGCGAGGTCTTTTTCTTCCATAATCGCAGTGCCAAAGCGCGGTTCTGCAAAAATCATCACGCCTGCAGCAGACTGCATGAGGTGAGCGCAAGTGCGCGATCCCACGATCAGGAAAAAAGCATCCTGAATCTTGCGGTGAAGCCACATAATGCCCGTTAGGCCACAGAAAACTTCATGTTGTCCGCGTTGGTGCAGAACTGGAAAATCTTTACATCCCTGTTGTTTGGGAAGCGTGATTTCAGAAGGAGCGCGTCTCATCATAATGCACCTGCAGGAGATTGTTTGTGAGTAGTTTTCAACAGGCTGTCATCCCGCATGGTTGTTGATTCTTGATTGGAATGGCTTCCAGAGCGGCTGGACTGCAATCGTGCTGCTCTTAATTTCAAAATGAATTGTACGGCGTTAATCACGTATGCGCCGTAGGCAAACAGCGCCAAAATCAGGAGTGCTTCCCGTGACAAAAGACCCATATAAAGAGCCGCTAAGTAAGCTGTATGAAGCGCCAGTACCAACATCGAGAAAACGTCTTCCCAGAAGAAGCTTTCTGCAAATAGATACTGGCCGAAAACGACCTTTTCCCAGATCGCACCAGTAATCATAATAGTGTATAAAATCAGTGTTTTAGCAACGATTGAGAGGGTCGCAATCTCGTATCCGGTCTCAGTTAATAGTGTGCGAATAACAAGGCCAGTAGAAACGATAAAAACAATGAATTGTAAGGGGGCTAAAATGCCCTGAACGAGTGTCCAAACGGTCGTGTCACGGCGAACGCGTTGTTCAGCCGTATATAGATTGAATTCGGACTTTGCGGGCCTAATCCCCAAATTGTCGGCCGACATCCGTGCGCACTCCCTAAACTCACATGTCAAATAATTTTGACACTTCAACTGTAATGCGCAGGAAATGATAAAGTCAAGAAAAGTTGACGTTTATAAGAATTGACACCATAATGATGCAAAGTTCACGTAGACTTCTTGGGACATTCCAATTGTGACGTTCCAAGAATCCGGCTAGATTGCTGGTGAAGGTAAAATTGAACGATGACAACGCGTAGCATTCATAGAGATATTCGTTCGCGAGATCACATCTCGAAACTGGTGCATGGAATAATTGTACCGGATCTGCTGTCTTCGTTAGAGGGAAAGTCTCCCCAAACTAAACAAATCCCGCAATCTGCTAATCCATATGCATTTCACCAATCAGATATCGTACAGCTTTCAAAAATTCTGGTTGATGGGGATATGTCTGATGCAGAGGATATCGTCAGCGGGTTTTTGAAGTCTGGCTGTTCTGCCCGCGAACTCATAACCGGTCTGCTCTCCGACACATCCAGATATTTGGGCCAGCAATGGTGTGAAGACAGAATGTCATTTGCCGAGGTTACATTGGGAACGATGGGTGTCCATTCCTTATTACGCAGTGTCGATGTTCATTTGACAAAAGAGATACTTCCACAGGCAAATACTGGCTCTATTCTGCTTTCTCCAGTACCAGGCGACACTCATATTTTCGCGCTTGCGGTTTTGGAATCATTCCTGCGAGCTGCTGGATGGAAAGTGGAAGCATTGCTTGATAGTTCGGTGAAGCTGATCTTAAGCACGGTTGAAAACAAGCATGTTGATGTATTTGGGTTATCAGTTCCAAGTCGTGAACATATTTCCAGTTCGAAAAATCTGATAAAGCAAATTAGAAAGCGTTCCCGTAACGCGGATATCAAAGTGATGGTCGGGGGACCTGCTATCCTTGATGATATATCACTTGTCTTTGTAATTGGGGCTGATGGGATGGCTCGCGATGCCAGTCATGCGGTTGAAACCCTTCCAACTATTTGCAATCAGACAAACCCTGTAAACAACCCAGAACTGCAGGTTTAATGCAGTAAGAGTTTTTAGTAAGCGTTGGTCTTGCAACAAGACAATCGTGAGGAATATGACCTTTGGATGATCGTACCGGAAACCCGTCTGAAATGACCTTTTCAAAGGTTGACGAGATTTTTTCTGCGCTTGATTCCAGCCGGATAGCAAATCTTTTCAGCGCCTCCTCTGATGTGGTTCTGGTCGTGTCGCTAGGCGGTGTGGTTAAAGACGCAAGCTTCAATTCACCAGAACTGTTTTCCATAGGTGGAAGAGGGTGGGTAGGCCGCCCAATTCGTGAATTGGTAACTTCCGAGAGCGAGCCAAAGCTCGATTTACTCATGTCAGAGGCGCAAAACAGCGGCATCAGCGTTGCGCGCGAGATCAATCATCTCATGGTCGATGGTGACGATACACCTGTTTCGTATCAATCTTGTGCCTTAAACGAAGATGGGGACGTGGTCCTTTTCGGACGCGACATCTCAAAAGTTGCTTCCCTGCAAAAACGTTTGATGAGTGCTCAACTCTCGATGGAGCGTGAGGTTTCGCGCCTGAGAAATGCCGAGACGCAATATCGCGCTGTTTTCCAGTTGAGCCATTCGCCACAACTGATTGTGGATGCGGAAAGCCTGCGCATTCTTGATCTTAATGCAATTGCTGCGCGATTCCTTGGTGATGACATAAACAAACTGATGGGTAAAAAGCTGCTTTCTCTGTTCCGTGAAGACGGATCAGAAATCTTGCACAAATTTTTACTCTCATCCATTGGAACCGATGGTTCGTCGACCAAAAAGATTAAGCTGATCAATGATGAGGCTGTTGAAGTTTCTGTCGCCTATTTCTCGCGCGATGGCAGAGCCTGTTTGGTGATCAACTTTATTAGCGGTCAAGAATCAGACAGTGGTTTTCAAAACACGACCGAGCGCAAAGTCTTATCGCTCACCGAGAATATGCCAGACTCATTCGTGGTCGTGGATGCCAATAGCCAGATCCTAACAGCCAATAAGGCTTTTTGTGATTTGGTCAGTGTTGGTGGCGTTTCCTCGATCGAGGGCAAGGCTCTTGATTTGTTTTTTGAGCGCCCGACCGTTGACTTTAATGTTTTGATGGCAAACTTGCGAAAGCATGGTGTGGTGGGCCGATTTGCATCCTCCATGCGTACTCAATTTGGCCAACCCGTCAATGTAGAGATTGCTGCGTGTCAGATTAATTCAGGGCCAGACATTGTACTGGGTCTCTGGTTACGTCCAACCAACAATCTTATTATGGGTGCTGAGATTGAACAGGAGAAAGTCAGCCGTTCCAACGAACAAATAGCAAATCTTGTTGGTCACATGCCCCTAAAAGAGATCGTGCGTGAAACGACCGAGATGATTGAACAATTGTGTATTGAAACCGCATTGGAACTCACACAAGACAATCGCGCATCCGCTGCGCAAATGCTGGGAGTAAGCCGTCAGAGCCTTTATTCCAAACTAGGCAAAGACCGCTTAAAAGATGGCGAGTAAGCCCTAATTATTGACGGCTAAAAGTGTCAAATAAATTTGACAACCTGTGTGTAGAGGCATAGCCTTGCACCATGAATTTATCGACAAGCTCATCACCTGCTCAGCCCACTTCTTCAAGGAGCGTTCCCAGTTTTTCCGCAACGCTGGAATTGTTGAAACCAATTACGTGGTTTCCACCTATGTGGGCGTTTATGTGTGGTGTTGTTTCCAGCGGAATGCCAATCTGGGAGAACATCCATCTTTTAATCGCAGGTATGATTCTTTCTGGCCCTTTGGTTTGTGCCATGAGTCAGGCGATCAATGATTGGCACGATCGTCATGTGGATGCGATTAACGAGCCGGAAAGACCGATTCCTTCTGGCCGTTTGCCCGGTAAATGGGGCTTGTATGTTGCTATGATCTGGAGTGGTTTATCGCTGCTTTGGGCCGCAATGTTTGGCACTTGGGTAATTGCAGCAACAGCATTGGGTCTGATCATGGCGTGGGCCTATAGTGCTCCACCGTTTCGCCTCAAACAAAATGGTTGGGCAGGAAATACCGCTGTTGCTTTTTGCTATGAGGGGCTGGCGTGGTTCACAGGTGCTGCCATCATGTTGGGTGCAATGCCTAACAGTCAAATCATACTCATGGTGATCCTGTATAGCATTGGTGCGCATGGCATCATGACCTTAAACGATTTCAAGTCTATTTCAGGTGATAAGCAAATGGGTGTCGCAAGCCTGCCCGTTCAATTGGGCATTGAGGGCGCTGCACTTGCTGCCAGCCTGTTTATGACCATCCCGCAAATTATTGTCATTGCACTTCTGTATTTCTGGGGTCTTCCATATTTTGCGCTAGGTGTTGCCATGCTTTTGGTGGGGCAGATTTTCTTGATGTTCAAATATTTAGGCAATCGCGAGGAACTCGTGAAAGAGCCTAAGCGCAACTCTGCACTGTATAACGCAACTGGAACAACGCTATACGTCTTGGGGATGCTGGTAAGCGCCTTTGGTATTGGTGGCATCGCGGCTGGGGTTTGATGATGACGCTAAACGAACGCACACACTTTCTAAGCTGGCTGGGAATAATCAGGTTGGGACTGGTGCAAACCGCATTGGGTGCAATCGTCGTACTGACAACCTCAACGCTCAATCGCGTCATGGTTGTTGAGTTTGCATTACCTGCCATGTTGCCTGGTGCGCTGGTTGGGTTTCATTATGCCGTTCAAATGACCCGACCGCGCTGGGGCTATGGGTCGGATGTGGGGGGACGTAGAACACCTTGGATTATTGGTGGTCTCGCGGTTCTTGCCATAGGTGGATTTTTGGCAGCTGTGGCAACGGCACTTATGGCAGATCAATTCGCTGCCGGAGTAACGTTGGCAATCGCAGCCTTCTTGCTGATTGGCTTGGGCGTTGGTGCGTCTGGCACTTCACTTCTCACATTATTGGCAACGTCCGTTGCGCCATCGCGTAGACCTGCTGCCGCATCCATCGTCTGGATTATGATGATTGCAGGGTTTGTGGTGACAGCTATCATTGCCGGTAGCCAGTTGGATCCGTTTTCGCCAACAAGACTTGTTTATGTTTCAGGCAGTGTTTCGGTCATCGCATTTATTGTGGCGTGTCTGGCGGTTTGGGGCGTGGAGAAGCCTTTCCTCAAACAAGCTCAAAAGCAAAGACAAGAGCAAAGAAATACAGAGCTCAACTCTACCCAAAAAACGAAGGCTGCCAAAGGCTTCGCCGACGTATTCAAGGAAGTATGGGCAGAACCCAAAGCGCGCAATTTCACAATCTTTGTGTTTGTTTCCATGCTTGCTTACAGCGCTCAGGATTTGATCTTAGAGCCCTTCGCCGGGTTGGTATTCTCTATGACACCGGGCGAAACCACAAAACTTGCTGGCGTGCAAAATGGCGGCGTGATGCTGGGCATGATCGTTGTCGCAATTGCAGGCAGTGCAATTGGCGGCAAACGGTTTGGATCAATGCGATTTTGGGCAGTGGGTGGATGTATTGCGTCAGCGATAGCATTCTTAGGATTGGCTTGTGCGGCACACATGCCGGAAGTTTGGCCTCTACGTGCAAACGTATTCTTCTTAGGTCTTGCCAATGGCGCATTTGCGGTTGCTGCAATCGGTTCCATGATGGGGCTTGCAGGATCAGGCACAGAAAAACGAGAAGGCACCCGCATGGGCCTTTGGGGTGCGGCCCAAGCACTGGGATTTGGCATTGGCGGTTTTCTAGGAACCGTAGCCGTGGACTTGGCAAGATTACTGCTGGAAGTGCCAGCATTGGCCTACAGCATCGTGTTCATCGGTGAGGGCTTGTTGTTTGGTGTCTCGGCAATGATCGCGTGGTATGTGGCACCAAAACGCGCACTAACCGGATCAGAGGAATCTGAGCCAGCATCGGGCCTTTCCGAGAACCTGCAGCCGGCGGAATAAAACAGAATTTTAGGGAGTGGTATGATGGATAAGTTTGATGTGGTTGTCGTTGGGGGAGGGCCTTCTGGTGCTACTGCGGCTGATGACTTAGCGCGTGAAGGCTACAACGTTTTATTGCTGGATAAGGCTGGGCGTATCAAACCTTGTGGCGGTGCAATTCCACCTCGACTGGTCAAAGATTTTAACATTCCCGATGATTTATTATGCGCACGTATCCGTTCTGCCCGTATGATTTCACCAAAAAACAAAGCCGTGGATATGCCCATTGAGAATGGCTATGTCGGCATGGTCAACCGCGAAGTGTTTGACGAGTACTTGCGTGAGCGCGCTGCATCCAATGGTGCGGTTCGCCAAAATGGAGAGTTCATTTCTTTGGAGCGTGATCAAACCGGAGCGCTGGTGATTGAGTATCGCGAAAAAGAAAGTTCGCAAATCATCAAAGTTGGAGCCCGTATTCTGGTGGGTGCAGATGGCGCACGTTCAAAAGTGCTTCGTCAGGGTCTTCCTAAGGTAAAGCCAGCACCATCCGTTTTTGCCTATCATGAGATCATTGACGCGCCCCAAGAGCAAAAGTCTGAAAACTATGACGCCACACGATGTGACGTTTACTATCAGGGAAAGCTATCGCCTGATTTTTACGCGTGGGTATTCCCACATGGCAAAACCGCAAGCATTGGCGTTGGGTCAGCCAAAAAAGGGTTTTCCCTTCGTGGCGCTGTTGCGCAATTGCGTGAAGCAACGGGCATGGAAGACTTAAATCTTGTGCGCCATGAAGGTGCGCCTATCCCAATGAAACCCATCAAGCGTTGGGATAATGGTAAAGACATTATCCTTGCTGGCGATGCTGCTGGTGTGGTTGCTCCTGCTTCGGGCGAGGGTATCTATTACGCGATGGCATGTGGCCGAATGGTTGCAAGCGCTGCAAGCGCCACATTACAAACCGGAGATACTCGCCATCTGGCGAGTGCGCGAAAAGCCTTTATGAAACTCCACGGGCGTATTTTCTGGGTATTGGGCTTGCTCCAATACTTTTGGTATGGTGGTGATCTCCGGCGTGAGCAATTCGTCAAAATCTGCGAAGATAAAGACGTGCAACGTCTGACTTGGGAAAGTTACATGAATAAGGAATTGGTGCGTAAAGACCCAATGGCCCATATTCGCGTCTTCTTCAAAGATTTAGGTCACCTGCTTGGATTCGCAAAAGTATGACTATTGTTGAAACCCTGCTTGAAACACCCCTGATAGCCATTCTGCTGTTGAGCGTTTTAAGTGTCGAAGCACTGGTGTTGTTGGTTCTTTGGAACAAAAAATTTGTCGGGCTGCCACCGCTTCAAATCATGACATTTTTAGGAGCTGGGGCTGCGTTTGCATTGGCACTGGGATGTGCGTTAGGCAATGCTCATCCCTATTGGCTGGCTGGATGTTTGGTCGTGGCATTTATTTTGCATCTAACAGATTTATTAACCCGTTGGCAGATGTGACCTTGATGTTGTCTAATTTTGCATTAGGTTGATGGGTATAGTCATGGGATATCCCATTAGAATGAAACTGGAGGATTGAATGTTTCACACTCGTACTATCGTAAAAAATCTTGCAATTGCTGGAGCGCTTTCCTTTTCGGTTACTTCCGCGTTTGCGCTTGACGGCGGCGATGCAGCCAAGGGCGAAAAAGTATTCAAGAAGTGCATGAGCTGCCACATGGTTGGCGACGGAGCAAAAAACAAAGTGGGCCCTGCGTTGAATGACGTGTTTGGCCGTACTGCTGGCACTTACGAAGATTACAAATACGGTAAAAGCATTGTTGCTGCAGGTGAAGCTGGTCTTGTTTGGAACGATGAAGAGATTTTCGAATATCTGAAAGATCCGAAGAAATATCTTCGTGCCAAGCTTGATGATAAAAAAGCGAAAAGCAAAATGTCTTTCAAGTTGAAAAAAGAAGACGAGCGTAAAGACGTTATCGCTTATCTCAAAACATTCTCAACTGCGGCTGAAGCAGAAGAAGGCGAAGCCGCGAGCGAAGAAAGCACGTCTAGCGACTAAACTGTTTTCAGTATAGTAAGAATTGTAACCTGCCGTTTTTGACGGCAGGTTTTTTTATGACCCAAGCTTTTGATGACTCGTAATTTTATTGCCGATGAGTGGCCTTGATCATAATCTGCTCTTTTGGACGTGTTGTTAAGCGAGCTACGGGCTTTACTGTTTGATTGGGTAGAAGTTCAAAGTCATAGCGACAAGCAAGACGGGCCAGAATAAGCGTTGCTTCAATGGTTGCAAAATTTGCCCCAACACAAACACGTGGGCCCAAGCCAAACGGCATATACGTGTTCGCGATGAGTTCTTTCTCGCGATGCGGCATGAACCGTTCCGGGTCAAACGCATTTGGGTTTTTCCAATACGCTTCATGGCGATGCACCACCCAAGGCGCAATCATTACCATGGCTCCACGCTTGATATGCCGTCCCATGATTTCACAATCTTCTGCCGCAACCCGAGGAATGAAGGTGATGGGCGGATAAAGGCGCATGCTTTCCTTGAAGATTGAACGGGTGAAGTCCAATGCGCGGATATGTTTAAAGTCCAATTGCTCGCCATCCGTAACCGCTTCAACTTCTTCCCTCAAACGTTGCAAAATCCAAGGCTGTGTTGCCAATACATAAAACGCCCATGTGAGTGCGCTTGCTGTAGTCTCGTGTCCGGCCAGAAAGAAAACGCCAAGCTGGTCAATCAACTCATCACGCGTGAAATGTTCGCCGGATGCTTCGTCTTGTGCTGCTATAATCTCGGTTGCAATATCTTCAAACGCAGCACCTTTTTGCCAATGGCGATCTACCAGTTTTCCGAGGTGAGAACGGATTCTTTCACACGCATCCAGCACTTCCGGCTTTTGCGGAATATCGGTCCATGCGGGTTCCATAATCAATCGCTTGATTTCTACGTGCGCAACACTGCGTTCAAACAAGCTGAAAGCTTCAAATACTTCTTTCGCCGTGTCAGATTCCAGTGAGGTTGAAAACACCGTTCGGCAAATCACATCGGCTGTAAGATGGCTCATCGCCAGATCAAGTGAAAATGCTTCGCCGCTTTTTACAGATTGATCAATAACTGTTTCATGGTCATTGACGGCTGCTTCCATGGACTGGAAGGCTTTTGATAATTTCATGTGATGGAAAGCTGGAGCAATCATTGCGCGTTGCTTGCGCCATTGATCACCATCTGAAACAAATACCGATTTCCCAACAAGCGGCGCCAACGCTCCGACCATCAGATCATTTTTCGGGTAAATATCACTTGGGTTGGTAAGGATGGAGCGGATCGCAGTCGCGTCATTGATAATCACGATAGATCGTCGCGAATAACCCAGATTTCCGATCATCGTTCGATAAACACTGCGCGGCAGAAGTTCAATCAAATTGCCATCTTGCGTAAACATTGCACGCAATAGAGCAGGCATGGTGCTCAAAGATTTTGGGCGCGGTGGTTCAAACAATTTGGGTGAAACTTGATCAAGCATTCAGTCAATTTACTATGACAGATTATAATGTCCACATTATTGACAATGAATGCTGCATTGATTGAAAGTACCTTATGGTTGATCTGTTTCACATACTGGTAATCTGCCACATCATTTCTGGTGCGATTGGATTGGTCGCCTTCTGGGTTCCGGTTTTAGGACAAAAGGGTGGCACCTTGCATATGCGCGTTGGACGCGTCTTTACGATCTGCATGTTGATCACGGGCTTTGTGGCAATTGGAATTTCCACAACCACGCTTTTGGCACCTGTCGCCACCCATCCCGCACCTGAACTCAAAGGCGATGCAACTCTGATCCGGGGCATTTTCGGGTGGATGATGCAGTATCTTGCATTG
>CAZEPF010000081.1:0-12722 GCA_964514045.1 uncultured Rhizobiaceae bacterium
CATCACCAATCACGTTCATGACTTCGGATTCACCAGGCTTGTCGCGGCGTTTGTCAACAATGGCCAAAAGTGAGTCGAGGCGTTTTGCCAATGCGCGAGCGCGTACCACGCCACCCACATCCGGTGATACGACCATGACGTTTTCCACATCAAGATGCTCTTTAGCATCGCGTGAAAGAACAGGAACCGCAAACAGATTGTCCGTTGGAATGTCAAAGAAGCCCTGAATTTGTGCGGCATGAAGATCAAGCGTTAGAACGCGATCAGCACCTGCCTCAGTAATCAGATTGGCAACTAGCTTGGCGGAGATTGGTGCGCGTGGACCAGGTTTTCTATCTTGGCGTGCATATCCAAAATATGGAAGAACCGCTGTAATCCTGCGTGCTGATGCCCGACGCAGTGCGTCAATCATAATCAGCAACTCCATCAGATTGTCATTGGCTGGATAGGAAGTTGACTGCAAAATAAAACAGTCTTCGCCGCGAACATTCTCTAAAATTTCAACGAAAATTTCCTGATCCGCAAAGCGTTTTACATTCGCCTTGCCGAGTGGAACTTCCAGATATTGAGAAATTTGTTCTGCGAGCGTTTCGTTAGAATTTCCGGCGAAAAGCTTCATGTCGCATTTGCCGGTGGGCCGGCCCCCAAGTCTACCTTGCAAAGTTCTTACGGCAAGCGGAACGCAGTCGCAATGGCTAGGAAGATGAATCTTCAAACAAGCTGGGGATTTATGGAAATGATTTTAAGATTTCTTGGTATCAACCCAGGCTTTTAGACTTGTGGTTGTGCGATCTGCCACGCGAGAAAGCTCTTCGTCCGTGATTGCACGCCACGGATCCCCTGATGCAGAATTTGCACGTTCTTGTCCATTGATACGATGAACACGTTTGCCGGACTGGTCCAACACATCCCAAACATAGACAAGCAATGTGCCTGAGCCATCATCAAGGGCAGAGAAATATCCCTTCACTTTATAGCGTGAGCCGGCTTGGGTAGGTGATAAAACTTTTAAGCCCTTGCTGCTTGCTGATGTGCGCAAGGATTTTGACAGGTTTGTAATCGCGGTTTGCGGTGCGCCTTCAACCGGAAGGAACGTCATTGCGTTGGACGTGTCTAAACTGGCCGTTTCGGTTTGCGCTTGGGTTACCGTTTGTGCTGCAGAGGTTTGAGTGCCTTCACTTGCCAATGCAGTTGCGGAAGGTGCTTGTGCCGTTGGTGCTGCTGCTTGTGGTTGCGGCGTTAAAGCGGTGTCCACATTGGTTGTTGTCTGCGTACATGCAGACAAAATCATAAATGCAAACAGGCACATTGTGCTTTTAATAACAGACATCGGGTTCAACACGATACAGTCCTTCTAATCCATCAGTGTTGATCTCACTATCGAACAATCAGGTCAATATCGTGGCGCGATAAATCCTCAGCTTGTGTATCGGTGGTGATGTAGCTTTGGCCAATTGTCATGGCGGTCTCACTTGCACTATCAAAAATAATCATATGGCCGAAGACCACCATGCCCGGTACAATTTCGGTGGTATTGCCGTCAAAGATCATTGGTTTGTCCATCCAGCACGGCGTATAAACTGCACCAAGAGAATAACCGCATGCGTTCAACCGATGTTCGCTCAGACCAGCCTCGTCTATTGCTCTGGCATGGCCGTGAAACATATCTGAAAATGTATTGCCAGTTTTCATAGCATCACGAACACCTGATAACGCGTTTCTACAGGCGTCATAGAGTTCAAGGTGTCTGGGACTTGGTTCGCCTATAATGATGGTACGCATCATTGCCGCATGATAATGGGCCCAAGCGCCTGACCATTCTAAGGTGAGTTGGTCGGACGCATCCAGTGAACGGCGACCGGACTTATATCTGCATAAAAGTGCGTCTTTGCCAGAGCCGATGATGAATTCATTGCCTGCATAATCTCCGCCTTTGGAAAAGATAGCACTGTGCATGGCTGCTAAAATATCGCCCTCATTAGCACCAGCGTAGGTGGTAGCGATGGCAGCATCCAATGCGTCATCGGATAACTCACCAGCTTTTCGCACATAATCAAGTTCGGCAGGTGATTTTACCATTCTGAGATATGTAATCAGGTCTGAGGTATCTATTAGCGTGCTTATGCTATCAAGCTTGGCATTGATTGCCATGGCAGCTTTGCCCGTAAGACCTTGCGTATCATACTCAACACCGAGGCGTTTTCCGGTCAGACCAAGATCGCTCACAACTGCTGCCAGATCGCTCGCAGGTTCTGCATTACCCTGATCTCTCCAGATACGGATGTCTTCTATGATTGAAGTGTGTTGGGCTTGGCGTAAATCTGGTGCGCGGGTTAAGAGCGCCATTGTTCCATCTGCTCGCACAACAAGCCCTTGGAAGAAGCAATAGCCAAACGTGTCATAGCCTGTAAGCCAGAACATGCTTTCTTGTGCAAAGATCAACATGCCATCCAGCTCGTTGGCCTGCATGGCCTGTTTCAAGCGCTCCATACGAACGCCAAATTCTTGCCGCGAAAAATGAAGGGCCATAGTTTTAATCCCGTATTGAGATGGCAGAGATTTGTCTGCCATAGTCTGGTTCTTTGCGATGGGTGGTGCGTCTGTAAGAAAAGAAGCGTTCTTCATCCGCATATGTGCATTGCCCGCTCCAGCCTGCGTTAACGCCAGCTGTTTTTAAACGATCAACAATGTAATGGGGTAAATCGAACATTGCATGATCATCACGTTTTGAGGGCTGTAAATAGCGTGTGTTGGCTGCATCCAACTGCGTGAGGCGTTCAACGAATTCAGGGCCAACTTCATAATTTTGAACGCTAATGGTAGGGCCTAATATTGCGGTAATGCTATCGCGTTTTGCGCCGATGTTTTCCATGGCAGAAATTGTATTTTCTAAAACCCCGCCCGTAGCACCTTTCCATCCTGCGTGACACGCGCCAACAACATGGTTTTGTGTGTCTGCAAAAAGTACCGGACCGCAATCAGCCGTTAGAATACCTATGGCAATACCGGATGTTTTGCTCACCAAGCCATCGACTTTGGGTCTTTCGCCAGATTGCCAAGGCTTACTTACTTCAAGCACGTCATTGGAATGAACCTGATAGGGCGAGACGAGTTCTTGTTCGCTGTGATTAAAAAAGCCAGCGACACGCGTTCTGTTTTCAATCACGTCGTTGCGCGTGTCGTTTGAGCCAAGGCCGACATTGAGCCCCTTGTAAATGCCGCCAGAAACGCCGCCTTCGCGTGTGAAAAAGCCGTGTTGAATTGAAGAGTGAGACAAGTCGCTTGAAATTACAGGTTTCACAGATGTCATGTCGTGGCGAACTCCAAAAGCTTATTCGCGTGTTTCGAACGGCCATAATTCAGGTTTTGAGGATATGGCAAATACTTTGAAAAGATCGCCCATTTGATCAGGCAGGGCAAGACGTTCTGCGGCATGTTTGATGTCGTCTTGTTCTTTGGCGGATTTGTCAGCGCCCAGACTTCCGGCGCGTTCAAGAAGGCCAAGTTTTAACAGGAAATCGCCTTGCGTCATAATGGGCAAAGCGTTGCTCCCGCTTTTTTCAACGATCTCAGAAAAGGGACCAAAATCCACATGCGATGTGAGGTCTGCCTCTCCGGCATTTTCAAACGGGTTGGTATACTGGTGGGCATGTATGGCTTGGAATGTATCCCCAAACCCTGATGAAACATGTCCGTAATCAATCAATAAGGCAGCGCCGTTTTGTTCTGTAACGCATGAGGCAATGCGTTCGACAAAGGCTTCTCTAATGGTCGAGATTTCAAATACGGACCCGTCGGGTTCATCTTCGTGATTTTGTGGTAGCGCATCAAGTGGCAGACAATTGTCTGACATGCCGACGATCAGTTTGCCCTCGTCATCTGTGTCAATTGCGCGTTCGTGCCATTTGTCCTTGTGCTTCACATATTGGCGAAAGGGCAACGCATCCAAAAATTCATTGGCGATGATCAGTGCAGGTCCGTCTGCAATGTCATCCAATGAGACGTGCCACTGTATAGACTTAACGTGCTCAAGTTTTTCTTTTTGAATGTCGATCAATCTTGCGCTTGTCTCAATCATTTGAATGCGCATTGCGGATACAAAGTCTTGGTCGACATTGGTTGCTCGCACAATATCAGCCATGAGTGTGCCATTCCCGGGCCCAAGTTCTATCAGATTAAAGGGGAAGGGTTGGCCCAGTTCACGCCATGTGTTCACCAACCATGCGCCGATTAACTCACCAAACATTTGACTAACTTCGGGTGCGGTTACAAAATCGCCGGAGTGTCCGAACACTTGTTTGTTCTGGTAATAACCTTGCGTCTTATCGAACAAGCACCAGTGCATGTATTCTGCTAATGGCAGCGGGCCATTCATGCGGATATGGCGGGCGATGCGTTCGGTAAGGGTTTCATTCATCAGGCGGGGGACCTGTGTTTCGAATTCACCATTGCCCAAACGCCAATGATCAATGCAGGGATTGAAAGCACCATGCCCATTGTGATCCAGCCTGTGCCTAACAGATAACCAAGTTGCGGGTCCGGTAGGCGGACGAACTCCACCGCGATCCGGCTCAACGCGTAGCCAAACAAAAACAAGCCACCGATAAAGGCAGGATTTGCCAGTTTTTTGAAGCGCCAAATAAAGAAGGCGAGAACTACAAATACGACAATGCCTTCAAGCACGCCTTCATAGATTTGGCTTGGATGACGCGGTAGGCCATCAGTGCCGGGGAAGATAACACCCCACGGCGCATCGGTCGGACTTCCATATAGTTCTGCGTTGATAAAATTTGTAACGCGGCCAAGAAAAATGCCCAATCCACAACTGGCAGCAATCACGTCAAAAAGACTGAATGGCGAAAACCCGCGCGAGCGTGCGAAGAAAATCATTGCGAGCGTGATCCCTAAAAGGCCACCATGAAAACTCATGCCGCCATTCCAAACCGCAAATATACCTAGAGGATTATCTGCATAGGTTGGAAGGTCATAGAATAGAATATAGCCAATACGGCCACCCAGAATAATGCCGATAACCGCCCACATTAAAAAATCGTCTATGTCTTCCTGTGATATTGGAGAACCTGCAGCGCCCCAAAGAGCATGGGTGGAAACCAGTTTTTTTGCGTACCACCACCCGAATAGAATCCCGACTACATAGGCAACGCCATACCAATGGATTTGCAACGGGCCGAGCGAGATAAGAACCGGATCAATTTGTGGATGCGCCAAAGCGCTGAGTGTTATCATAGACATGAGTTTCGTTTTACACGTCCGCGCCTCAAAGTCACCTTGTGATAGGTTGAATTCATCGGCGCTCGCATCTATGTGAAAGAGAGACAAAAGGATACTATCATGAACCAAGGTCCAAATCGCATTTTTGATGAATTTGCTAAACTGATGACAGATGCTGCAGGTGCAGCCCAAGGCATGAAGCGGGAAGCGGAAACTGCTTTCAAATCTCAGGCCGAGCGGTTTCTGGTTGATATGGATTTGGTCAAGCGCGAAGAGTTTGAAGCCGTTCAGGAAATGGCCAGCAAGGCGCGGGGCGAAAATGAATTGCTTAAAGAACAAATTGAAGCTTTGGAAAACCGTATTTCTGCTCTTGAAAGTAAGCGTAAATCCTGAGTTCGAGACTGACTTACCCTTCTGAATCTATTTCATAAAAAATATTTCAAGCAGTGAATAAGTTTTGAAAAACACTGTTGATTGAATCCCTTACGGCAAGTCGTGAATCTTTTGATTCAAGTCTTCTCCACAGAATCGCCTGCCTGTTGAATCGGCTGGGCTGGAATTCGTGAATCCTCCTTATAGACTGATATTACAGGATGATTCGCGGCGGACCTTGGCACTCTGGCATTAGCGCAACACGTGCGGAAATGTTGGAGTGCCGTTTTAAATGATGCGACGGTTGGTTTGAGGGCGTTCTAATGGGCTATGTGGATATGAGGAATAATGATGCCAGTTGCAGAAGTTGAGTTCGAGCGCGATATCAATCCGGTTGATATTATTGAGCATGTTGCATCCCAGAACAGATGGGAGTTCGAACGCTCTAGCGAGGATGAGATCAATCTTGCTGTCACAGGGGTGTGGACAGATTACAGTATCTCGCTTTCTTGGATGGAAGATTTTGAAGCGCTTCATCTGGCCTGTGCATTTGACGTGAAGGTGCCGCCCAATCGTTTGCTTGAGGCAACGCGGCTACTGTCGCTTATCAATGAGCAGATGTTGATTGGCCATTTTGATATCTGGACACATGAAGGCTCTGTTATGTTTCGTCAGGCGCTTCTTTTGAACGGCGGCGCAACGCCAACGGGTGAACAATTAGAGTGTCTTATGTCGAGTGCGCTTGAAGCGTGCGAACGATATTATCAGGCGTTTCAATTTGTGGTTTGGTCTGGAGATACGGCAGAGAAGTCTTTGGAAAGTGCTCTGTTTGAAACCAGCGGGAACGCATAAGGCCATTTAGCATGGATTTTACTGTTACTCTGATTGGTGCTGGAAACATGGGTGGCGCCATGTTGAAGGGGTGGCTTGCAGGCGGAATGCCTGCCAAAAACATTACGGTAATTGATCCAAATCCTTCGGATCAAATGGTGCAAACTCTTCAAGAGGCGGGCGTACGCCACTTTGTTTCCGCAGAAGGTGCCAAGCCTGCCAATGTATTGCTGGTTGCTGTTAAGCCACAAATGATGGGTAAAGTTTTGCCAATGCTTACCTCATTGGTGGATGAGACTACGGTGGCTGTTTCTGTGGCTGCAGGAACAACGATTGAAACACTTGCGTCTTCGCTGGGCTATCCTGCAGCGGTTCGTGCCATGCCGAACACGCCATCGCTGGTGGAACGGGGCATGACGGTTGCCTGCCCTAATTCTCAAGTCACCTGCAAACAACGCCAACAGGTAGATGGTTTGCTCAAGGCGATTGGTCGTGTGGAATGGGTGGATGATGAGGCGCTGATTGATGCGGTTACGGCGGTCTCTGGTAGTGGACCTGCTTACATATTTCATTTGGCTGAATGTATGGCTGCAGCAGGCGTGAAAGCTGGATTGCCACAAGAACTTGCGATGATTTTGGCACGCGAAACTGTTTCTGGTGCAGGCGAGTTGTTGCGCCAGTCAGACGATGTGCCTCAGACATTGCGCGAGAATGTAACCTCTCCCGGTGGAACAACTGCAGCGGCGCTCAACGTGTTGATGCGTGACGGGCAAATGGCGGAGATGTTTGTTGAAGCTATTGAAGCTGCAAAGAGCCGTTCGATAGAACTTTCGCAGGATTGATGATGAGTGATGGTTCAGATGAAATTACGATTGATGACTTTCTTAAGGTCGATATTCGTGTTGGTACAATCATCGAAGTAGATGAGTTTCCGGAAGCGCGTAAACCTGCATGGAAGTTGAAAATTGATTTTGGCGACAAGATTGGTATCAAGAAAACATCCGCGCAGATTGTTGCCAATTATTCGCGTGAAGATTTACTGGGGCGACAGGTCATGGCTGTGGTTAATTTCCCGCCGCGTCAGATTGGCCCCTTTATGTCAGAAGTTCTGACCCTTGGATTTTCTGATGAAAACGGGGATGTGGTTTTAGCCGCCGTTGAGCGTGATGTGCCTGTGGGTGGCCGCTTGCATTAACAAGGTTAGGGTCAGGACCTTAAATCGGCAAGGTGATGATAACGCGCAGTCCACCTAGCGGGCTGTCATAAAGATTGATATCGCCACCATGATTGCGAACAATATCGCGGGCAATGGATAGGCCAAGCCCTGTACCGGTTTCATCCAGATTACGCGCATCATCCAATCGGAAGAACGGTTTGAATACGTCTTCTCTGCGATCTTCTGGAATGCCCGGACCATCATCATCGACCGTGATATGCAGACGTGTTTGGCCTGTTGTTACATTGACCTTCACTTCATTTGCATACCGGAAAGCGTTTGCAATAATATTGCCAACCAATCGGGTAAACGCGTCTGGTCTAATTTTGATGGTGAGTGTTTCATCACAATCTACGGTGTACTGTTTGTCGCGAAGTGTAGCTTCTGCCTTTTGACGTAATAAAACATCAAGCACTTTTACATCTTCTATGGATTCGTCCGTTTCTCCACGGGCAAATTCGATATACTCCTGCAACATGCTTTGCATATCATCTACATCTGCCTGTAGTTCTTCGATCTCTGGCGTTTGACGGATAAGGGCAAGCTGTAACTTAAAGCGCGTCAGGATGGTTCGAAGGTCATGGCTGACCCCCGTTAGCATGGCGGTGCGTTGTTCCATCTGACGTTCGATGCGCTGACGCATTTTGATAAAGGCGAGGCTGGCTTGTCGAACTTCCTGCGCGCCACGTACCTTAAAACTCTCTGGTGCGGCCTGTCCTTTACCAAAGTTTTCAGCCGCCGCAGAAAGGTGCTGGATCGGTCTGATCTGGTTTCTGATGAACAGGATAGAAATGATCAAGAGCACTAAAGACGTGCCGAACATCCACATCAAGAATATATGAGAGTTGGAGGCATAGGCCCGGTTACGACGCACAAAGATGCGCAGGACATTTTCTTCGGGGCTTTCGAGCCGGACGCGAATTTCCAGAATGTCTGAGTCGCCTACCGTATCTATCCAGAACGGACGATTGATCTGTTTGGTGATCTCGCTTCGCAGCGTATCATCCAAGAGCGAGAAGAACGGTTTACCCACAGCCGGCGGAAACGGGTCCGGTGGTAAGATTGCAATGTTCAGGTCAAGCTGATCACGCGCCAGATTGGTGATTTGCGCAAATTCGGGATCTTGCGGATACGATTCGATCACCTGCACGATTGCAGCAATATCGCCAGTTACGGCTTGCGACAGACGCTGCGTCACCAATTGCCAATGGCGTTCCATAAACACAAATGCAATCACGGATTGCAGTACGACCATTGGCGCAATTATGATGATTAGCGATCGGGCATACAGCCCTTTAGGCATTCGTTTGGACAATGACTTTGCAAAACGGAACCAAGGATTGCGCCGCTTATTTGGCGTTCCTTGTAAAATTTCTTGCTGTGGAGTGTCGATTGTCAAAACCCAGATGCCCTATTATTGCGACCTTACAATTAAAGGTGCCAATGGGTTTTACAATACAATATTGATGAAGAGTAGGGGCTTGATGAAGAGTAAGGGCGCGAACAAACTTAGTTTACACTAAGGCGATAGCCGATGCCGCGAACAGTTTGAAGCCATTTCGGGTTTGCCGGATCGTTCTCGATCTTGCGGCGCAGGCGGTTGATCTGAACATCAATTTTGCGCTCACCGGCAATGCTTTCACTGCCCAATAATTCATGACGCGCAACGGTTCCGCCGGGGCGGCCTGCAAAAATCGTCATGATCTCGCGTTCACGATCTGTCAGGCGCACGACTTCGCCTTCAAGTGTGAGTTCTTCGCGAATAACCGAGAAATGATAATTTCCAAAAGTCACCTGCTCGATTGCAGGCTCGTCTGGTTTCACTGTCCGTTTTAGAATGCTGTTAATGCGCAGTAGTAATTCACGGGGTTCAAAGGGTTTGGATAGATAATCATCAGCGCCAGCTTCCAGCCCTTCGATCCTGTTTTCCGTGTCGGCAAGCGCTGTCAATAAAAGAACCGGCACGTCTTTGATTTCAGAGATAGATTTGGTGAGTTCCAGGCCATTTTCTCCTGGCATCATCACATCGACGACAAGAAGATCAAACTCCAGTCCTTCCAGCATACGACGTGCTTCAGCAGCATTGGATGCGCTGGTTACCCGAAAACCATTATTGGATAAATAACGGGTCAGCAGGTCTCGTAGTCTGCGGTCATCATCAACAACGAGAATGTGCGCTGCTTCATCATCCGGCTGTGCGGTGATTTCAACCTCAAGGTTCATGGGTTTAACGCCTTTTCTCAAATCTCAGAAGTTACAGTTTAGTTTGTGATCAAATTTTCACAAATAACGAACTGTATGCGATTGTTGCGTTAGTTAGGCGTCACATGCGGCAGAAATTTGAAGATGTTGTGTGAAATTTCTCTAATTTGTCATGTTTTTGAGAAATTCGTGCACGGTTTGCTGCTGTTCATGGCTCATCGTATCAAGCGCATCTGCTATGCGCTTGGATTGTGGTCCTGACAAATCAAGGAATAGGTTTCGCCCCTCAATCGTTGGAAACAGAAGCCGTTTGCGACGATCATTTTTGCCCTCTGCCTGATAAATATGTCCCGTTTCGATCAATTGCTTCAACACTCTTGCTAGGCTTTGCTTGGTGATCTCAAGCGTGTCTAACAATTCCGCAACGGTTAGTCCGGGGTTACGATTAACAAAATACAAGACACGGTGATGTGCCCGCCCGAAGCCGTAGTTTTTCAAAATATTATCGGGGTCGGTTACGAAATCGCGATAGGCAAAAAATAACAAGCCAAAGAGATCAATATTCTCGATATCGTCCGGTCCAATCGGCTCTGTGATATGTGGCTTTTGTGTTTCCATATTGGTGTTATGGCATAGTTGGGAAAATATGTCAGTACTATTGACATAAATTTCTAATCCTCATACCGTCGGTCAACTTGGAAATGGCTTTGCAGCCGCGGTTTTTTGGAGATGAAGATGGCAGGTGTTCCCTACGATCAGATGAGTGGCCAGATCTGGTACAATGGTGAGTTTGTAGATTGGGCGGATGCTCAGGTGCATGTGCTTACCCACGGACTGCATTATGCCAGTAGTATTTTTGAGGGCGAACGTGCATATGCGGGTAAAATCTTCAAGCTTCAAGAACATACAGAACGTCTTTTTTTCTCGGCTAAAGAATTAGGATTTGAAATTCCTTATACGGTTGAAGAGATCAATCAGGCTTGTATCGATACACTGGAAAAACAGGGTCTTGAAGATGCTTATATCAGGCCTGTTGCCTGGCGTGGCAGTGAGATGATGGGAGTTTCCGCTCAGGCCAATAAAATTAACGTTGCCATCGCTGTTTGGGATTGGCCAAGCTATTTTGCCCCAGAAGAGCGCATTAAAGGCATTCGTCTTGATCGTGCGCATTACCGCCGCCCTGATCCAGCAACCATTCCCTGTTTTGCAAAGGCTGCAGGTCTTTACATGATCTGTACATTGTCAAAACATGCGGCAGAAGAAAAAGGCTATGCGGATGCGCTGATGCTTGATTATCGCGGACATGTTGCTGAAGCTACTGGTGCCAATGTTTTCTTTATTAAAGATGGTGTTATTCACACGCCGGTTCCTGATTGTTTCTTGAACGGTATTACGCGCCAAACGGTCATTGATCTTGCAAAGGCCCGTCAAATTGAAGTGGTTGAGCGAACCATAATGCCGGAAGAAATGGCTGACTTTGAAGAATGTTTCCTGACCGGAACTGCTGCCGAGGTAACGCCTGTTTCCGAGATTGGCGAGTATACGTTTACACCGGGTGAAATTTCTCTCAATCTGATGAGAGACTATGATCATGCAGTTCGTGCGCATGTAAGCTAGGGTCAGGACCCTAGTTGCGCAACTGGATGATCACTGTGGAACCAGCGGCTATCCACAGGTAGTGATTAAGGGTTACTTTAAGGCAATTTTACGTTAAAAGTCACGCCAACGTTATCTGGCACACGCCAAAACGTTGATTCCCAATCTAGGGAAATATTGCGTGACTTGAGGGAGCAAATTCAATGGAAGCAATTTTACCACTTATTATTCAGGCTGTATCCGGCATGGTCGGCGGCGGCATTGCAGGCACTGTATTGAAGCAGGCTGCTATGAGCATTTTGCCTAAAATTCTTGCAGGCGGTATTGGCGGCGTTGCTGGTGGTAGTGCACTTGGCGGCATCATCAGTGGTGCGGTTAGTGGTGACCCTGCTGGTGGCATGGACATCGGTGGAATTCTTGGCAACGTAGTTGGCGGTGCAGCTGGTGGCGGCGCGCTAACAGGCATTGCTGGTATGTTGCTAAAAGGCCGTTCAGAGTAATCTGGAAAACCATTATAGTTATGAGGCGGTCTGTTATGGGCCGCCTTTTTTGTATCAAATGAAGGGTCTGAAATGGCAAACCTGAGCATCGGCATTATCCCCGTCACATCATTTCAACAGAACTGTGCGTTAATGTGGAATGATGAAACTCTTAGTGGCGTAGTTGTCGATCCCGGTGGCGATGTGGACCATATTATGCAAGCGATCGAGCAAACCGGAATTAAGGTTGAGACTATTCTTTTAACCCACGGTCATCTGGACCATGTGGGTGGGGCTATGGAACTGAAAGAAAAACTCGGCGTAGAGATTGTCGGACCGCATATTGATGATAAGCCCGTATGTGAAGGCGTTGAAGAAGTCGCGCGCATGTACAATCTTGAGGGTCAGTTTAAGAACTGCACGCCAGATACTTATCTCAGTGAAGGCGATACGGTTTCCATAGGTGGATGGGATTTTTCAGTGTTCCATTGTCCGGGGCATTCGCCCGGCCATGTGATCTTCTTTTCTGATGACCACAAGTTTGCTCATGTTGGTGATGTTTTGTTTAAGGGTTCTGTTGGGCGAACTGATCTTCCCGGTGGGAGCCATGACGATTTGATCAGTTCAATAAGGACAAAACTTCTGCCGCTTGGTGACGAGGTGTCTTTTTTATGCGGGCATGGTCCGGGTGGTACGCTGGGTGAGGAGCGTAAGACCAATCCGTTTCTAGGGTCCTGACCCTAGAGCGTATCTGTCTTGGATTGAACCGTTTGAACGCCGTGGCGTTTGTGCTC
>CAZEPF010000082.1:0-12697 GCA_964514045.1 uncultured Rhizobiaceae bacterium
ATCAAAAATCCAACCCATCAAATCGATGCAATCCAAGACAGACACGCTCTAGCTGGGTGTATGAAGAATTTCGATCGCATTCTTCAGGCTTGAAATCGACAAATCCAACTCTTCACGCTGCTCCATAAGGGCGTTCAACTGTTGTTTGAATTTTTCATCGATGCGCGCGATGGATGCAGGTGCACTTTCTTCGTCGTAGATACTAAGGATTTCCTGAATATCAACAAGTGAAAAGCCAACATTTTTGGCCAGAAGAATAATTTGTAGGCGCTTACGATCTTCTGCGGAATACAATCGGGTAGAGCCTGATCTTTGTGGTGTAATCAGTCCACGATCTTCATAAAAGCGCAACGTGCGAAGGCTCACGCTGAATTCTCTAGCGAGATCACCGATCCTATATACTTCTCTACTTTGCGTTTCTGCATCAAAACTCTGCACAGCAATTGCTTCAAGCATGTTTTGAGCCGAAGAAAATCTCACCATAGTCGTATTCAATTCCGGTTTAACAACCTAACAAATACAGTGCCCCTATATTTGATTCAATTAGCAAGAGAAAGACTCGATTGCAAGGAATAGGTGATAAAACAGGCCATGTTATTTTTGGGCCCCGCCGTTGATTAAGCTTGAATAAATAGCCTCTTAACAAACATGGTTAACGGCTTGTTTACCCAGTTTTGACATTTCTTAACGTACGGGATTCGTTTTTGTGCCCGTGAAACTTTGTTATTGGGGCCCGGCCTATATGCGTAGATCAAGATCGCAACTTAAGAATTTAAGCGCACATGCAATGCGCACGCCTAACGGGCAAAGCGCTATGGGCAACAATTCAGGGATACCTCATTATGCAGATGAGATTCAGCGCCGGATTGATGCAATCGGCTTGGGTGGGGCTCCTTATCCACACGATCCATATATGGCGGGTCATCCTTATACAGCACAACATGCGCCTGCTCATATGCAATCGTCACACCCTGGATTTGCAAATGCGCCCCACGCTAATATTCATCCTCCTATGTATGCGGATGTACCAGCACCGGTCTATCAGCAAGCAGATATGAATGCTGAAGTTGAAAGCTTGCGAAGTGCAATGGGCCAAATCAGCAGCCAGCTTCATTCAATGGGGTCACAGGCTCAAAATTCTGGCGTTGAGCAAACAAACAGTCAGGTTTTGGCGATTGCAGGTGAGTTGGACCAGTTAAAGTCAACCTTGTCGCAAGTTGTTGCGGCCCAGCCGGAAAAAGGCGAAATTGATCGCGTTCGTGATGCAATCAAGGATTTGGGCCAGCAAATTCTTAAAAATAACAAGAATGAAAAGCCGTCCATTGATTCTGAAAGTTACGCGAAAGTAGTGGAAGCAAGCCACGAAAGACTAACGCGCCAAATTGCTGATCTGGACGTCAGAATGTCTGATAAGCCTGCAGATACCGAGATTTATACGCGCACACTTGAAGCAAGCCATGATGATTTGAAAGCTCAGATCATTGAGTTGCAGCGCACTATGGGTTCCACAAACGATAATCGCTCAGCCGAAGAGGAGCAGATTCGTCAGAGCCAAGAGCACATGCTTTCAAAACTTGATGCAGTGCAGGAAGCCGTATCAGGTCTTCATGACAAAGAAGAAGCAGACCCTGAACAGTATTTTGATAAGGTCGAAACACGGCTGGAAGAAATCACCCGTGCTGTGGTCGCACTTTCTCAAGGTGGCAATGATAACACAGATCAGTTCGACCGCTTGGAAGCAAGAATTTCAGCCGTTAGCAAAACGTTGGAAACCTTCAACGATGATAAACACCTAGAAGACCTTAAACCCGAGATGGGTTCGATCGCTGCGCAATTGTCTGATTTGACCGAACAAGTTTCGAGCCTGTCTTCGACGGTCAGTAACAACAAACAGATCGATCAGGATAGTCTTTCAGACCTCAAAGAGCGGTTTGATAATTTTGCTGCTATTATGCCATTAGGCACCGTCACAGATAAGCAATCAGGTGAAAGCCTTGATAAAGTAGCACTTCTGGCCCGTCTTGATTCTCTTGTTGATCAATCCAGACAAGCATCGAATAACAGTAACTCATCTATTGGCGAGATTACTGAACTGGCCGATAGAATTTCTTCTCTAGAAAACCAGATAGCGGTCGCTATAAGCCAGGGCGCTGAAGGTGCAAACGAAGCGCAGAGCGAAGAAGTAATCAAGCGCCTAGATGATCTCAAAACGCATCTTGAGGCAAGTGGTAGTGGCGCAGCAATTTATACCGATCAAGTCGGGTCGGAAGACATCGCGGGTAAACTTACCAGCATCGAAGAACAATTGGCGAGCAGTCGTGATGTATCAATTGAAGTGGCTTCTCAAGTTGCAGAAGACGCGGTTGGACGCTTGATTGCTCAAATGCCAAACCAGCAAGAGGCTGCTGGAATTGATCCAGAAACTTTATCTGGATTGATTGACGGAATTCGCGAACTTCAGACGACTACAAACATGTCGAACGAACAAAACGCGCAGACATTGCAATCCCTCAGTGTATCCCTGGGCGCATTGGTTGAGCGGTTGGACTCAATCGAAGCAAACGGTGTTCATACACCAAACACGGCTTCTTTATCCGAAGAAGCACATGCAACTGACTATGCAACCGGCATGACTGACGAAGTTGAAACAGCATACGAACATGCATCTGAGCAAAGCGGTGAGTTTACCCAAACGCATGAACCAAACTATCAACAAGAGCCGGAACAAACTTACGTTCAGGAGCAAGAGGCAGATCATCAGACCTATGATTTATCTGAGGCTGTTGGCGAAGAACCGGAATATTCAGACATTCATCAAGCAGAACCCGTTTATGAAACACAGCATGATGCTGAGTATAATCATGTCGAGGAAACTGCTTTGTCGGCATCGCCCTATGATCAAGGCGTAGCGCAAGAGGAAAAATCAACGGGCCAAGATATGGTTGCGGAGTACCGCGCTCTGGTTGGTCAGAAAGACGAACAAGAAGACACTGCTAAACCAATCGCGCACGACTTGGTGGCTGCCGCGGAGCAAGCTGAACAGGTTAGACAACAGGCGAAAGCATCAGCAGTTGCTGAGAGTGAACCTCTAATAGATAGCATTAAGGACCGCGAGTTTGTCAGTGCTGATATGGCAATCGAGACAAATGAAGTACCCGTTTATAATCCGGAACTGCCATCCCATGATGCGCCGTCTCTTGATATGGATACGTTCCCAAGCATTGACCCGACAATGGAAGAAACTCCCATTGAACCGGGAACAGGCGGCCCGGACCTTGCCGCATTGGTACGCCAGGCCAATGATCGCCGCAAAACATTAGCGCAACAAGGTGAAGCAAGTTCGGGAACTGACTTTATAGCTGCCGCACGTCGCGCCGCGCAGGCTGCCGCTGAAGAAGCAAGTGCTGCCCATGAAGAAGTGGTTCAGAAAGAAAAAGAAGAAGCAGGCGGCGGATTGATGTCGTCACTTCCAGGCTTTTTGACAAAGCGTAAGAAGACAGTGGCAATTGCTGCTGCCGCCGCATTGCTTGCCGCTTTGGCAATCCCGCTGATCAAGCCCTTAATGCTGTCAGAAAACTCGGTTCAGATCGCATCTGTTACTCAGCCAGCAATCACTGAAGTTCAGGATAATGCTCTTGAGACCACTTTGCCTGAGAAGTCTGAATCAGCACGTATCGTTACTCCTGTATCAGAAAATGAGACAGCAGAAATCAGCGATGAATCTCTTGATGTTACTCCGCCCGCAGACAACCAGATCGCACAGGTTGATACCACACCAGAACCTCAGCAGGTTTCACAATCTAAGCCGAGTGTGCAGTTTGCTTCGCTTGCGCAAGAGTTGAACTTTGGCAATTCAAGTCTGAAACAGGCGGTAAGCGCTGGTGAGCCTGGAGCGTTTAACGAAGTTGCAAGACGCTATACCAACGGGCTTGGTGTTGAAAAAAATCTAGAAACTGCTGCCAAATGGTACAGTGCTGCTGCGGAAATGGGCCATGCGCCATCGCAATATCTGATCGGTAATTTCTCCGAAAAAGGACTGGGTACGCAGCGTGATCTTAAAGCTGCTGCCAACTGGTATGAAAAAGCTGCTGACAACGGAAACATTGTTGCCATGCACAATCTTGCTGTGTTGCACGCAACGCCAAATGCAATTTCTGAAAAACCTGATATGGCAAAGGCCTATAACTGGTTTGCAAAAGCTGCAGAATATGGTGTTCGGGACAGTCAGGTTAACCTCGGAATTTTCCACACAAAGGGAATTGGCACATCAATTGATCTGCCGGAAGCCTATAAGTGGTTCACCATTGCTGCTGTTGCTGGTGATAAAGACGCTGATACCAAACGCAAGGTTATCTCGGATGCACTACGTCCGGATCAGCTTGCAGATGCTAAATCTCGTGTCGAAAACTGGAAACCTGCGGAAACCATTGAACTGGCAAACCGCGTTACCCCAAAATCAGAGTGGATTGATCAGGCATCTTCTGCACCGGTTGCTTTGAACAAACAGACCGTTGCAAAAACGCAAGCTCTGCTTGGAAAGCTTGGTTATAATGCAGGACCAGCCGATGGCGTTATCGGTAAGAAAACCCGTCAGGCAATTGCGGAATTCCAGCAGCGTGTTGGTCTCTCGATCACAGGTCAGATATCGACAGAACTTTTACGTGAGTTAGAAGCCGTAGCTATTTAATCATAGACGCAGTGGTGCTATCGGATTGTCATGTCTTTTTTTCATGCGATAGGCGATGGTTTCGCCAATTACTTTTCTATTAAAGGAATTTCCAGCCGAACGCAGTTTTGGTTCTGGATCGGGTTTGTTGTGCTCGCACTTTGCATCGCGCTGGTGATTGATGGCGCATATTTAGGCCCAATCTGGAGTGCGGCGATGGGGCAGGAGGATGTGATGGCATTTGATCAGGATGCCGGGAAGCCTCTTTCCGCTTTGCTGCTTGCGGTCTTCATAATCCCAACGATAACGATCGCAGCAAGGCGTCTGCACGACTCGGCAATTTCTTCTAAATGGTTGTTCGCCGTGCTGACGATTATCGGCATTCTACCTATTCTGTATTTCCTTTTAAAAAAGGGAACCAAAGGGCCAAATCCATACGCGCCTGAAATCGACTGAGTTTTGACCTCGGATAAAAATTTCGTGCGATCAGCGATAAAAGCAGAACATATTCTCATTCAGTTGAATTTGTGACACAATTCAAATCAATTGTTTCGACGTGAATCGTC
This sequence comes from uncultured Rhizobiaceae bacterium, assembly GCA_964514045.1. GTDB lineage: Bacteria > Pseudomonadota > Alphaproteobacteria > Rhizobiales > Rhizobiaceae > JAALLB01. The sequence goes on from CAZEPF010000082.1 coordinate 5,233, forward strand.
ACGCCGTTTTTATATGTTTGGAGCACCCCTATGAGATTAGCCCTATCCCGTGTTTTTACGCTTTTTGCCTTGTTGGTTTTTACAAGCCTGTCGTTTAGCAATCATGCAGCTGCAAGAACATATATCGTAAATGGCATCGCAAGTGCTGTGCCTTTTATTGGATACGGCATGAACAATCTGGGCAAACGTGTGCCAAGCGCAAAAGTATTCAGCTATGTTACTTCAATTGAAGGCAATGGTATCGTAAAGCCAAACATCATCAAAGATATTGAAGCGCGTTACGCTAAAAACCCCAATGAGCCGATCAATCTGGTGGGTATCAGCTATGGCGCAAACATGGTCAGCGAGATTGCCTCTCTTCTCTCTAGAAAAGGCATTCCGGTAAATTACCTTGCCATCATTGAAGGAACTTCGCTAAAGGCAATTCCTGCAAGCGTTAAAAAAGCGGATAACTTTACCTGCACCAACCCTGATTGCACCAAGAAGCGTGTACGTCTCGCTGGGGGCAATTCCGTAACTGCACTTGAACAGTTTTCCTACAAAAGCGGCCATATTGATTTGGGTAACAATAAAAAAGTTCATAGCCGCATTATCAGTAGTCTGCGATAGGGCCTTCTTTCTCTAAATATTTAATCTGGGTCCTGTTATAGCGCGCTCTGGACCCAGACTTGCGCCAAGAAGGCGTTTCACCCGCATTGACTTTAACAGGTTGGCGGCGCATTAACCTGCCACACACAAGTTTTGTGCGTTATCCACCCGTGAATTTTCCTATTTTGTCCGGAGGATGCGGTGAGCATCTACCTTCCGATAGCTGAAATGTCAGTAAACTTTCTCGTACTTTTCGGGATGGGTGCTGCTGTTGGTTTTCTATCCGGCATGTTTGGTGTAGGCGGTGGGTTTTTGATGACCCCGCTATTGATTTTCTACAACATTCCACCCGCCGTTGCGGTTGCGACCGAAGCAAACCAGATTGTTGCGTCTTCGTTTTCTGGCGCGCTTGCGCATCTGCGAAAAGGCACGGTGGATATCAAACTGGGTATCATGCTGCTCACGGGCGGTATTATAGGCTCAACGGTTGGTGTTTATATTTTCTCGTTCCTGAGAACCATCGGCCAGCTTGATCTGATTATTTCTCTTTTATACGTCGTATTCCTTGGTGGCATCGGCACGTTGATGACGATTGAGAGCCTTCGCGCTATTCAACGTTCGCGAAAAGAGGGCAATGTTCCTGTCCGCCGTCCAGGTCACAGCGGGTGGATTCATGCGCTTCCCTTAAAGATGAAGTTTCGCAAGTCAAAACTTGTTTTAAGTGTCATTCCAATCATCGCGCTTGGAATGCTGGTAGGTATTCTTGCAGCCATCATGGGTGTGGGCGGTGGCTTCATCATGGTGCCAGCGATGATTTACCTTCTGCGCATTCCAACTAATGTTGTGATCGGTACATCTCTGTTCCAGATTATTTTCGTGACAGCCTTTACGACCATCATTCAGTCCACGACCAACCAAACCGTAGATATTGTGCTTGCCTTTATCTTGATGGTGGGTGGTGTAATTGGCGCGCAAATGGGCGCGGCTGCAGGTCACAAACTGAAAGGCGAGCAACTCCGCGCTTTATTGGGTCTACTTGTGCTGGGTGTTTGTATCCGCCTTGGATACGATCTTGTTGTAACCCCAAATGATCTGTTCAACGTCATCGGTGCGGCCGATGCAGGAGGCCACTGATGAAACGCCTGTTGATCAATGCTCTTGCCACGGTTTGTTTGATTTTGTCAGGCATTGCATCGGCGCAGGCAGCAGAAAAACTTCAAATGGGTGTGTCCGTTGATGTGGTTCCGGTCGGGTCAGATTTCTCCGGACGTGACATTGTTATTTTTGGTGCGATCGAAGACACAGATCAATCCAGCCTTTACCGTGGCGAATACGATGTTGTGATAGAAGTAACGGGTGATCTTGAAGAAGCAGTCGTGCGTAAAAAAGACCGCATTGGCGGAATTTGGATCAACGCCGCAGCCCGCCAATACAAAGACGTGCCCTCATTTTATTCTGTCCTGAGCCGTAACCCGCTTTACGATGTGGCAGACCCTTCGCTTCTCAGCACGATGGGTATTGGTGTAAAATACCTAAAAGCCAAGCCTGCAGGCAAAGGCACAATATCGGAGTTTTTGACACAGGGCGAATTCTCAACTGCCTTGCGCCGCAAGCGAATTGAAAATGGCCTGTTCTCCGAAAACCCGATTGGTATCCAGCAAATCAGTCCATCCCTGTTTCGTGCAACACTAGCACTGCCACCCAATGTTCCAATTGGCTTTCATACAGTGAAGGCGCATCTTTTCCACAAAGGTAAAAAACTGGATGAAGTGGTGCAGACGTTTGAAGTACGTAAAATCGGTTTTGAGAAATGGATTTACGACCTCGCGCATCAGCATAGTCTTCTGTATGGTATCTTATGTGTGATACTGGCAATTTCTACAGGCTGGTTTGCGAACTTGGTGTTCCGTAAGAACTAACTCATGGCTCTAAACTCCAAAGAACACAATACCAAAGCAACCCGCCAAATGGCTTGGTTGCTTTCGTATGGTGGCTGCATTCCGTTTGTGTCACTTGCTCTGGCATTAGTGGTGTTAGGCGCAAACCACCCTCTGTCTGAAACCTTCATTCAGCTTTTCAAACTCTGGTCTTTGATCATTCTCACGTTTTTGGGCGGCATTCGTTGGGGCTTTGCATTAGCCAATGAACCATTTGCCACGCGTGATCTCGTCTGGTCGGTAATACCGTGCATCCTTGCATGGTTTGCACTGTTCCTGTCTGACCTTCATACCGTGCTGGTTTTGCTGGTTTTGTTTTGTGCGCATGGCGCTTGGGACAGTTTCTTCGTGAATGCGGGAAAAGCGCCACCATGGTTTGGCTCTATCAGAGTGACCATCACTTTCATTGTCGCCATCGCACATATGTGTGTGATCGCTGCCCTTAGCGGCTATTCTCTATAAGACAGTCTGGCGTCCGGCCACACGATACACCCCGTTTTGTCCCAACATAAATGCGTTGAGTTCTTTCATATCAAACAAGCCGTCATAGGCTGGGTCTTTGATATTCAATCCACCTGTAAAAGCACCGAACGCTGGTAGGATTATCCGGTTGCCATCGCTTACGACACAGCGTTTACGTACGGATTTACCGCGTCGTTTTACTTTTGCACATGGATGTAAATGACCCGCAATCTCGCCATTGCGAAATTCAAGTTCTGGCTCATGCACAAATGATAGGGGTCCGATGAACATTTCATGGCAAAACGTTCCGCCCAAATTCTCGGGCGGTTTAGGGTCGTGGTTACCGCTCACCCAAATCCATTCACGACCTTCCATCAGTTGGCGCAAGGCCAGGCGGCATGATTGCGGTAAACGTCTTGACGCATCCTGATCATGAAAACTGTCACCAAGGGAAATGATTGTTTTTGGGTTCCATTCTGCAATGCAAAGCGCCAGCTTTTCCAGCGTTGCTTGCGTATCGTAAGGTGGCATGAACGTGCTGCGGCGAGCCGCAAAAGAAGACCCTTTTTCCAGATGTAAATCCGAGACAATCAGCAATTGTTCTTTCGGCCAGAAGACACAGCCCCGCACATCAAGTTTCAGATGCTCGCCCTGAAACTCAAAATCTTCGTGGGTGTGTTCAACCTTGTTAAGCGCTGCCAGTGTCACGTCTATCCTATATCTGCCAGTTCTTGTGCGGCTTCTTCCAAAATGGATTCCTGCGCTTCCCCGGCGATAGATTCCTTGCCAACTTCCAGCATGATCGGAACTGCTAGCGGTGAAATCTGCTCCAGTGCCTTATGCACGATTCGGTTGCCCGTGCGCGAGAGCATATCGCCCAGCCTGCGAACATCAAGCAATCCATAGGCGGCATCTGCTCGTGTAGCTTTGAGCAGAATATGTTCTGGATCATGGCTGCGCAGAACATCATAGATCAGATCGGATGATACGGTCATTTGTCGTCCTGATTTTTCTTTACCGGGAAAACGCCGCTCAATCAGTCCGGCAATGGTCGCGCAATGCCGGAAGGTACGTTTCAGCATGAAGGATTCATCCAGCCATGTTTCGAGATCATCCCCCAGCATATCTTCGTCAAACAAACCATCCAGAGATATTTCATTGGAAGCAATCATCGTTGAAAAATCACGCAAACCCCAAATGGCAATCGCGTAGTCAGTTGCTACAAACCCGAGCGGCCTTGCGCGCGCGCGTTCCATCCTGCGTGTCAGCAACATACCCAGTGTTTGATGCGCAAGCCGTCCTTCAAATGGATAGGCCACAAGATAATACCGATCTCCACGTGGAAAGGTTTCCACCAGCAATTGATCACGGTTCGGCAGAACAGATTTCAGTCGTTGGATTTCAATCCAGTCCTTGACCTGAGGTGGCAATCCTTCGCGTTCGCTCTCATTGGCTAACATGCCTCTGACCTGATCTGCCAGATAGGTTGAAAGCGGAAACTTACCCCCTGCGAAATACGGAATTTTCGGGTCTGTGTCATGCGCCTTAGAAACATAACAACTGGCTTCGCGAATGCCTTCCAGCCGCAAAGTCTGTCCGGCAAATAAAAACGTATCGCCTACCGCCATCGTCTCGATGAAGCCTTCTTCCAGTTTGCCCAAAATTGGCCCGCCTTGGAAGGCTGCATTCTTTCCGCGTTTGCGGGTCAGGCGAATATCCAGCATTGGCGCTTCGACAATGGTTCCACAATTCATCCGGTAGCGTTGCGCGATGGAAGGATGGGTAAGTCGCCAGCTACCATCAACGGTTTTGGATATTTTTGCATATTGCTCATAGGCTTTAAGCGCATAGCCGCCGGTTGCCACAAACTCGATGATTTGAGAAAACTCTTCGCGCGCTAATTCCGCATAGGGTGCCGCACTCGTAATCTCTTCATACAACTGATCTTCGTTAAAGGGTCCGGCACAAGCCGTTCCCAAAACGTGTTGGGCTAATACATCCAATGAACCATTTTGCATAGGAGGTGTATCCTGAGCACCGATGTAATTAGCATTAAGCGCTGCCTGACATTCCATCACCTCAAACCGGTTTGCTGGTACAAGAATAGCGCGGGACGGATCGTCAATGCGGTGATTTGCGCGCCCGATGCGCTGGGCTAAACGGCTTGCCCCTTTGGGCGCTCCGACGTGGATAACAAGGTCCACATCGCCCCAGTCTATGCCCAGATCCAGCGTTGAGGTTGCAACAATACCGCGTAATTCATTGCGCTGCATGGCCTCTTCAACACGTCGCCTTTGCCCCACATCAAGTGACCCGTGATGAAGCGCGATTGGCAGTGTGTCATCATTGATATTCCACAATTCCTTAAACAGCATTTCCGCCTGACTTCGCGTATTCACAAACAGTAAGGTCGTCTTGTGCGTTTTTATCGCGTCATAGACATCGCGCATCGCATAGCGGGCTGAATGTCCGGCCCACGGAATACGCTCGTCTGATTTCAAGATTGTGATTTCCGGTTTTGCACCACCTTTGAGATGAACAAATTCAGACATCGCAATTTCACCCAAAGGTGGTTGGGTCACGAGCCAGCGGCGCAAATCATCGGGATCCGCAACAGTTGCGGATAGCCCGATGGTTTTCAGGTTGGGCCGAAACGTTCGTAATCGTGCTAACCCCAATGCCAGCAAATGCCCGCGCTTAGAGGTAATAAGTGAGTGTAATTCATCAAAGACAACTGTTTGAAGATTATCAAAGAACCGCGTGGCATCTTTATTGGCAATCAAAAGTGCCAACTGTTCCGGCGTAGTTAACAGGATTTGCGGTGGGTTCAGTTTTTGGCGCTGACGGCGTGAAACAGGGGTATCGCCCGTGCGTGTCTCAACGGCAATATCCAATCCCATCTCGGCAATCGGCCTTTCAAGATTGCGCTTGATATCAACTGCAAGAGCTTTGAGGGGTGAAATATAAAGCGTGTGAATGCCGCGCTTTGCTTCACCGGGTTTTGGTTTTTCAGTTTGTGAGAGTTCAACCAATGTGGGTAAGAAGCCCGCCAAAGTTTTACCAGCACCCGTTGGCGCAATAAGAAGAGTAGATTTTCCCGATTGCGCCTTGCCAAGCAATTCTAACTGGTGCGCGCGCGGCTGCCACCCATGCGAAGTAAACCAATTCTGGAAAACTTCGGGTAGAAAAATCGGAAGATTTTCATCCCCTGTACTGGTAAGAAATTGCTCACTCATAAATGCAAGATAGGTCGGGCTTCCGATAAGGTCGAATGAAAAAGAAATCTATCGCCACTTTGGCTTTGTTATTAGTCATGGCACTCTTCACCGCTTGGCTTGAGAGCAATAACTCTTCCTCCTCAAATGATCGTGGTATCCGTAGCACACACAATACCAATGAATATGTGTTGGCCGTCAGTTGGCAACCCGCGTTTTGCGAAACCCGTCCCAATAAGCCGGAATGTAGGAGCCAGAGGAAAGGACGGTTTGACGCAAATCATTTTTCCCTGCATGGGCTTTGGCCACAACCTGTCAGCAATGTTTATTGTGGGGTTGGTTCATCGCTGAAAAGCACGGATAAATCGGGCAGATGGCGTGATTTGCCAAAACTGGATTTGTCGCAAGCTCTGCGCAAAGAGTTAGCCCAAAAAATGCCTGGCTATCGTTCGTTTCTCCATCGCCATGAATGGATCAAGCACGGCACCTGTATGAATGGCTCAACGCCTGAGGAATATTTCCGCATTTCGCTTAACCTGTTGGATCAGATCAATACGTCGCAACTGCAATCCTTGTTTTCTAACAGGCTTGGAGAAGAAATTCGGTTTCGTGAGATGGCGCAAGCTGCCAATCGCAGTTTTGGAAAAGGTGCAGGCGAGCGCATTGAAATGGATTGTTACCGATTGCCCGCGCGCAGAATTATCGGCCAGCTTGAATTTGCATTATCGGGAGATTTGTCGGAACGCTCTCAATTGTCTGAACTGATGAAAAATGCAAAGCGAGAACCGCGTTCCTGTCCCGCTGGAATCGTAGATCAGGTTGGAAAGCAATAGTTGCACTTGAAAACATGCCCACGGGTCTTTACTTCATAAAGTGAAGACAGGGAGGCTTTCATGAGCAATCGCACAGAGACATTCTTGGGAGATTCCCTTGGCAGAACCATCATCAAGCTTGCGATCATCTCGCTGGTTGTGGGGGTAATTCTCAGCGCCTTGAATATCACGCCATGGGAAGTATGGGACTCAATCCGAAACTTCTTCATCAATCTGTATAATCTGGGGTTTGATGCGCTTTGGAGCGTGAGCAAGTATTTTGTCTGGGGTGCAATGGTTGTTGTACCAATCTTCTTGGTAATGCGCCTTCTCAAGTCAGGCAGGTAGCCTCACATTATGAGCGAGACCAGCGCTCGCCCAACCCGTCCCTTTGTCGTTGATAACTGGTTGGTCCTCAGCATAGCTGTTCCGATTACGCTTGCGTATATAT
>CAZEPF010000083.1:0-12491 GCA_964514045.1 uncultured Rhizobiaceae bacterium
GATTTAGGTTCTGGTGCCGCAAGGCGTGGGAGTTCAAGTCTCTCTACCCGCACCAAAAACACTTCGTGGAACGAAGTGTGAAATTCATTCTCATGCACTAACACTATCAGCGCTTGTCCGTGCGACTAAGGCTGTCGGGCGCACCATAAGTGTGCAACTAACTTAGTCCAAAAGCAGTTATTACGGCATTTATCTCTGCATGGATTATCACAGGTATTTGATTGATTTTATGCCGTTTTACGTAGCTCTACGTAGTTTAACCGGATTGGTGCGAGATACGCATTCCTATACGTTAATTACACAACAACTAATGCACTCTTTAACCTCTTAATTGAGACAGGAATAAAGATGGAAACCAATACCTCAGGTCAAACAGCTACAAGCAATGCAGCAGTTCAAGATGCAGGCAGTGGCGGTAATGATCAACTATCTCAAGCCTTTGATAAGGCGATTGGTGAAGCGCAGAAAACTCTCGCTACTACCACAATTAAGGGTGCTGATCTTTACGCGTTGAAACAAAGCGTACGATAACAGATCCCAAAAGTTACCCGATCCAAAACCACCGGAGAAATCCGGTGGTTTTTTTATGCAACATAGAATTTTCCAGAATCAGCGGCACCGAGCTTTCTAAGCTAAAACAATAATCTCTTTGGTGTTTTGAATACGTGGGACGGATGGCCCTTCTTCACCGTCTATGGTGCATCCGTTAAATAGCGCCAATCTGCACCAGAACGCGGGCGACTTTTTCAAAGTGACGTTCGCGGATAACCTTGCCCACATCCACAGACTTGAAGATATCATTGGTGAGTTCCTGATCATACTCGACATGCATGCCAGCTGATTCAGCTTCCGAGACTTTCTTATGAAGCTCACTGCCCCGAAACCGGCCTGCCACAAGTGGCACGTCAGCATTTTCCTTATGGAAGTAGATCGCAACCGCTGTTTCATACCCGCGTATGATAAATGCCGTGCCAAGGCTTTGTGGCATTCCGGGCTTGCCATTGCTTTCCTCTCCAGGTGTCGTGCCTGGTTCCACCAACCTTTGATGCTCCTGCCTGCGATGGCTTTTAAATTCAGGCGCGCCGTTAATGTCTTTTTGCTCGCGCTTGAGTTCTTTGTGTCCCATCTTTTGTTCGTGATGAAACAACATGCGCTGAAGTGGCAAGTCCAACATACCTGTGAATAAAAGCATGATGGATGCCGCCACGACCATTAGCAATCCAATGCTGTATGCCCCTTCCAGAACACAGCCTAATGAGCAATGAACTGTTGCCAGAAGTGAGGGTAAGAAAAGCCAGTAGATAACTCCTGCAATAGCAATCCATATGCATATTTTTACAAAGGAGATTGCAAATTCCGTGATGTTACGGCGTGCAAAAAGTTTCTTTAATCCAGCTCCGGGATTGATTTTTTCGAAATTAGGCTTGATCGGATCCAGTGAAAACGGAACGCCGCCTTTATCGAGAAGATTTGCTAGTATCCCTGTTAGAACAATCGCAATAATAAAGGGCGCGATTACATAACCCACCTCAAAAACAACGCTAAGAAAAACGCCCAGAGCCAGCGATGGATCACTGTTACCCATTGAGAAAATAGAAAGTTCAAAAACACGAGCCGCAGTGGCTGCGATGCTTTTCCAAGAAAAGGCGATATAGACCACGCCTACGATTACAGACAAAGCGGTTACAAAATCAGAACTGTTTGCAACCTGTCCTTTTTCGCGAGATTTGCGGAGTTTATGTTCTGTGGGGGCGAGGGTTTTTTCTTCACTATCACCAGACATGGCCGCTCCTACGCAAAAATACCGTCAACAAAATTGACGATGTTAAACAGAAACTCCAATTCGTTTTTCATGAAGCGAACTGCGACTAATAAGAAGAGAGGCAATATCATTGCTGCAAGCAGGTTCTTTGTTGAAAATGCCAGATGGGTAACGTTGATCTGCTTGCCAAATTTGGCGGAGATTAAGTGAACAATATCCGAAAAGAACATGATCACGAGAATTGGACCTGCGAGCACTACGGCTCCTAGTAGAACTTTTTCGATGATTTGCAGAACAACATCAGCCCCTACATCAAAGGGGGGCAATGCTTCACGCGCGGGCCAGACTTCATAACTTGAATAGATCGCGCCTGTCACGATCTGGAACCCGCCAATATTGGCAAACAGCCAAAGCGTTAAAACGCCAAACACATTGCCGTAGGGTGTTGCCATGCCGCCACTAGGATCAGCCCCGCCATCCATGGCACCGCGATAGATATCAATAATGCCGCCACCAGCCAGTGCAATCGCTAAGGGAATCGAGGCTACAAACCCAAGCAGTGCACCAATCATAATCTCTTTCAGCAGTGTTAGGATATAGGGCATTTCCAGCCCTTCAATCCCGTAAGTAGGAATTCCATTGGAAAGCAGAGGCAGAGAAATACCCATAGCAAAAGCCATACGCAGAATACCACTATCCAGTTTTGCCCAGGCAAATACTGCAAACAAAAGTGTGAACCCAAAGGGACGCGCAATCGCCAATCCAACCCATGGGAGATAAACCCCTAGAGTTTCGAGAATGCTGCTAAAGAGTTCACCAGCAACCATAATACGTTATTTCGAATATTCGTGAAAACGCGAGAACAGCTCGTCTGAAGCCGAATACAAAGGCGCGGTTAACACGCTACCAAATGCAATGAGCATGAACCCGATCACCAAAATCTTGATGGTCTGAGGCAGGGTCTGTTCCTGAATTTGTGTAATCGCCTGAAGCAGTCCTACAAGAAATGCAACCAGCGTTGCAATGACCAAAGGTGGGACCAAAAAGACAGCTGCATAATAGAAGATATTATACAAAGCGCTGGTAAGTTGTGCTTCTACCATTTTTGTCTCCTCACGCGTAAGTCAGGATCAGGCCGTGAACCAGTTTGGTCCAGCCATCGAGGAACACAAACAACATCAATTTGAATGGAATTGAGATTGTTGTCGGCGGCACCATCATCATACCCAATGCAACGAGCAAGGTTGTGATGATGATATCAATCGCCATGAAGGGCAGATAGAGCAGAAATCCGATCTCAAATGCGCGGGTCAGTTCCGACAAAAGAAACGACGGCACGAGGATTGTCATGGAATCATCTGTAGTTTTTGCTGCTAGCGACTCGCCCCAAATGGATACGGTTGAGTTTTTGAAGAACTCCAACTGTTTGGGGTCTGTGTGTTTAATTAAAAACTCTTTGAGCGGCTCAATGGCTATGTTTCCTGCGTTCTGCCATTCTTCGAGCGTTTGATATTCAAAACCGATGACTTGTAGTTTTGTGAACGCCTCATTGAGCACGGGCATTGCAACATACACGGACAGGATCAGCGATAGGCCATAAAGAATAATGTTCGGCGGTAATTGCTGAATGCCCAGCGCATTACGCACGATAAAGATTACCACAGCAATCTTTGCAAACGCTGTAACCGTTACAGCCACCAGCGGAAGAAACGCAGTGCCTAGTAACAGAACGATGATGCCGAAGGAGTTTTCTTCAAACATTGTGGTTTCCACTCAAGATTGTTCGGGGTCTAAACTTCAAATTTGCCAATTTGGCCCAGCGTGACCGCTAGATTTTCGCCAATCACAGAGAGATTTCCCTGCGCAAATGGCCGCGTCTGGTAGTACACATTTGCTGCATTATTAGGCAGGCGTTCTACTTCAAACCGGCTACCGGTTTCGATGCGCGCGCGCGCGTTTGCACTCAGTGCAAGTCCGCCAATACCAAATGTCACATAAACGTATTCAGTTTTCTCAACAGGCACATCAATCGGTCCGGCAAGCGGGCCTGCAATCTCAATTTCTGTATCTTCGATGAAGATTGGCCAGTACCGACCATCGCTACGCATCAAAATGCCTTTGATGATATCGGATGGGGTAACGCCACAATTTATCGCCTCGCCCGAACGCACAAGATACGCGTTTGTGGAAGGCAGCACGACGGGTCCCAGATGAACCACCATGTTCTCATCCAACTGGCGTTCTTCTAAATTGGAATTTTGTGAAACAACATACTCAACCCATTCACCGAGTTGACCTGAAACACTCAAGCCCGCTTTAGTGGTTTGTCCGTTGATGAAGACATCAACGCCATACACAGCATCACGAACAGGTATCTGAACATCGGCAATATTGCTGATTGCGAGATCGCACCCCAATACGCTTTCTAGTTCAACAAGTTTTTCACTTAGAATGTGCTCAAGGATCAGAGCTGCCAGGTCACCATCAAGTTTATCAATTGCGATATCATTGTCAGCAGCCTCGATCATAGTGAGGCATAATTCTGCTGGCAGATAGACATTGAAGGCACCCGCAGAGCTGGCACCGACAACCTGTATCCATTCACCATTGGTCTGGATGTTCGGGGCCTGAGACGTGGTTGATAAATCAATCGAGATATCGCCGCATGTAAAGCCCAAGTCAGCAATCAGGCCCGGCCATGTGCTGTCCATTGAAAATACTGTTGGATCGTAATGTTGGTTCATCGCTCAAAGCCTGTATCTCGTCCGCATTTAGGGTCCGGCTTGCGCCGGAATATACGGAAAGATCAGTCTTGGCGTTGCTCGTTCAATCGGGATTGCTCGGCTAAGCGTTCGCCTAATTTTCGCGTACGCTCTTCAACTTGCAAGAAACGGGCCAGTTTTTGACGGTCTTCTGTTTCAAGCGCTCTAGCGTTTTGCAATTCATCAACTTTGGTGAGCGCCCATGCTTTGGAATTCTTAATGTCTGCTTTTGTGCTGTTGTAGAGATTGGTAATCCGTGCGCCATCGACTGGCACGTTACCGGGCGTATTGATGACTTGAGAAATTCGTTGTTCGCGCTGCTCTTTACTGGATACTTTGATATATTCGTGATTGTTCCATGCAAGCTCAACAGCTGCCTGGGACTGAGCGCGCAGGTTTGCGGTTTTTGCAAGCTGAACTTCGGCCAGTTGGCGGCGTAATTCTTTGATCTTGAGGAGCCGGTCGATCTTGGCTGCGTTATTCATCCAAGATTTCTTTCATCATTGAAACGGTTTGCCCGTGTTTGACAAAATCATGGGTGTGCTGGCGCAATAAATCATTGATGGTTTCGTGCAGTTCTATTGCACGATCAGCAACCGGATCCGCGCCACTTTGGTATTCACCCACTTGAACCAGCAATTCCATTTCATCATATTTTGACATCAGACGGCGAAGTTGATTGGCTGCATCCACTGCATCGCGGTCGCCGATTTCATTCATCAATCGGCTTTTGCTTTTCAGTGTGTTGATGGCAGGATAAATGCCACTTCTTGCAAGGCTTGCGTCCAGCACCAAATGACCATCGGTCAAACTTGCTACTTCCTCGGCAACGGGATCATTCACACCGTCGTTTTCAACCAGAACCGTAAAGAACGCTGTAATTGCACCCTGTTTGGTCTTGCCTGTACGCTCCACCAGTCTTGGTAGTTCCGCATATACAGACGGAGTAAAGCCACTTCTTAGTGCTTGCTCACCTGCTGCCAGACCAACCTCGCGCAAGGCACGGGCATAACGGGTGACACTATCAAACAGGAGCAAAACGTTTTTACCTTTTGATCTAAAATGCTCCGCAATCGTGGTTGCACAATGGGCAGCCATAATACGTTCCATAGCCGGACGGTCGGACGTGGACGCAACCACTATACAGCGTTCGCGCACCTCTGACGGCAATTGACGTTCCAGAAATTCATTGATCTCACGACCGCGTTCACCAATCATTGCCAACACTACAACATCTGCGGTTGAGTGGCGCGCAAGCATAGCCAACAGAGTGGACTTACCAGCCCCTGCTTCACCAAAGATCGCCATACGCTGACCCTGCCCAACCGTATTAAACCCATCAATGGATTTGATACCGGTTTCAAACACATCATTGATGATCGGACGATCCAGTGCGCTTTCAGATTTTGGGGCAATTGAAGCGCGCTTTGTATCGCGCAGTTTGTTTTCGAATTGATCAATCGGGCGACCCAAACCATCAACTACGCGGCCGATCAATTCATCGCCCACATCAATGCTGTAAGCTTCGCCCGTACCCACTGCTTCGGTTGATGGAGAAAGCCCATCCACCCGCTCTAGGGGAGCAAGAATGGCATGGCCGTTTTGAATGGAAATAACCTGCGATGCCATCACCTCGGATTGTCCGGGGTTTCGCAATTCACATGTCTCGCCTACAGACACATCGGATAGGTTGGTGACCAGACGGCTTGGGGTAATTTCGGTAATACGACCCAATTGGCGGTAGCGATCTACGCTCGACAATTTCTTGGAAATCATCGCAAGTTTATTGCGTATGTTTGCATCAGATTTTGATTTTGGAATGAGCGACAGGGATTGCATGTTAGGCAATGCTCTTCAATGCTTTACTCAACGCATCAAGTTGTGACCCGAGCGAAATGTCATAATTAGCATCGCCCGTATCAAGAATGCAGCGCCCACGGCTAACCGTAGCATCAACTTTCAGCGTTGCACCCAACTGGCCAAACCGTTTGCCTTCGCCCAGTGCTACCAACTGTAAGCGCTCCATTGTGGATTTTTCCGCACGAATGGTAACGCTACGATCATCACAATATTTGGTAATGGCCTGTTTCACCGCAAGATAGATCGCTTGATCTTCACCAATCTTGCCCAACATGGAGTGAATAGCGTCTTCTACGATCGTGGTGAGGCCATGTTCTGCTTCCAATAAATCAACCCGTAAAGCAGCAGATGCTTTTGTCAGTGTCAGCGCAATGATAGCTTCTGCTTCTTCGACTGCTTTTTTTCGGGAATCAATGATGATTTCCTCCGCAGACGCTTCTGCTTCAGCTATAATTTCTTGCGCCCTTACTTGAGCCGCCTCCAAAGCCTCTTGAGGCATTTGCGGAATATTTATCTCAGAAAATTCTCCACCCAAAATTTCCGAATTTTCGGATGTTCTGGTGACGGATCCTGAATATGCATATACCTGATCAAACATTCATAAGTTCCGCTATTGGCTGATTTTGTTTTGAATTGCGACGCTTGCAGCTTTCACAATCGAGTTTGCAACATCGTTTGAAATTTCCGACCGCTCAAAGACAAGGGTGTCTTCTGGCAGGTCCACCAAATCAAGACGTAGCTTTAGCTGTGGGCGAGCTGACCCGCGCCAGCGGTCTACGCATTCCTTGCCTGCTCGCTTCACAAGATTGCCCAGCTTGGATAAATCTACCGCGAAGTTGGATTGCGCCGGATGCACATCTCTAAGCTTTAATGCCAGTTGCAGATCATCCGGTTTGAACGCTTTAGACAAAGTTTCGAAATCTGCTTTCGTGACAATGCTACGTATAAATGCACCATGGACAACTAGGCCGCAGACGGTTTTCAGTTTTTCGCGATGATTTGAAAACGCCAGAAGTGAAGCCATTTCGCTATCATCGAAACTTGCAGCCACATCAATCTCGCTGTCCAGCAACATCTGCTGATATACTCGATCGCGCAGTCTAGGATTTTCAAACAAGCCTTTTGCCAGTTGAGGGCTGTTAAAACTATCACCCCAACGAGAAAGCCAATTTGTATCCACCTGACCCACTTCAGGAATAAAATGTCCCATTTGGCCCGTCACTTATTTGTTCCCCTGCTCGATGGAGACATTCTTACGAGCAGCACCAGAGTTGGCTGTGTATTTGAAACCAAACCAAGCCAGTGCGCCCAGAACAAGAATAAGTAGTATATTGCCAAATCCAGCCATTGCGGTGGATGAAATTTGAGAATTCCCAGAACTGATCGTATCTGTTGCCCCTGCAAACAGGGCGACTTCAACATTGGAGTATTCAAGATTTTCCATGCTGTTTACGATCAGGTTTTTGATCACCGGAACTTTAACCGACAGGTCTGTTCCAGCTTTCTGATAAATAAACACCGACGCTCTTGGAGGTGTACGATTTTTATCAAAAGGCGAGGCTTCAGGCACCATCAAATGGACACGCGCTGAAACAACACCATTGATGCGGGTAATACTGTCTGACAATTCCTGGTTAAGCGCGTGCATGAAACGGGCGCGCTCTTCAAACGGTGTAGAAACCAGTTTGTCAGAACTAAACACTTTACCAAGAGAACCGAAGTTTTCACGCGGCAGGCCTTGTTCAGATAGGGTTGCAACCGCAGAAGAAAAATCAGAACGACTAACCGTCAAGCCAAATGTGCCTTTACCATCAGTTGTACGCGAAGCTGAAATACCGCTTGCAGCAAGAACCGTGATCATTTCATTGGCTTCGCGTTCTGCAAGGTTCGAATAAAGTTCGGACTGACATCCCGCAAGCACCAATAATCCAGCAAACAGCAAATAGCGCATGGTGCTTACCACTGACTTTACTTGGAATATAGAAATTAACGTTTGCATTTGCGTCCCTTTATTAGAACCCGTTGCGAGGTTTAGCTTTGTCGTATCAATGTACGCGAAGTATCTGAAACACCGCTAATCACCTGGTTGACCATGGTCATGAAGATTGCATGATCAAATGTTTTCGATAGCGCTTCTACAGCTTCGTGTTTGTCTGATTTCAAAGAACCTTCCGCAGTCGGGTTAATACTTTCGCCGCTTGCTGCCATGCTTGATTTTGCATCAGACACCGCACCATCGCTGCTACTTACCTTAGGCAAGTTTTGTGCCAGTTTATCAATTTCTGTGTAAACCGTGTCCATCACGCTGCCTGCAAAGTCCGTTCCCGTAGGAGACGACGCAGGGCCGGTTGTCATTTCCGTGTTCGCTGGCATCTGGATTGCTGAATTATCCATACTTGCAGATTGCTTCATAGCACTTTCTGCCATTTGCTTTATGGCGTTTGCTGCCTCGGAACCAACAGCGCCTACGGGTGCAACAGTCATGATTTATGCTCCTGAATTAGAATTTTCTTTTGCAGCATCCATCACTTTATTGACCACAGCAAAGAAAAGCCGTGAAAGGCTGTTTTGTGCGTTCGCAGCATCGGATCCTGCACCTTGTTCAGCACTTAAATCTGCACCAGCAGTTGGCAGACTTGTGAACGATGGGGTGTTGTTCACTTCCATAATCAATTCTCCTAAATTGCTGCTTCCAATATACGTGTTTGCCACGGTCTGAGCCACCGTAGTAACTACGTAAGCCTATGTAATATTGCGAAATTTTTTAGCATTCTTCTGGTTATGGTTAACGCGCTTACAAGTAGCACTTTCTAGGGTCGCGACCCTAGGATTATGCCGCATTTACAAAGTCATTATCATTGTCACCAGAGTGCTCATACGTGCTGCCGATTGTGCCAATTGGGTTTGCATTAAACTCCGATGAGAGTTCCTGCATCGCCATGACATTAAACGCCAGATTATGCTGTTTGAGGTACTGGGATAGCGGTCTGCGCAGCTCAGCTTGTGTCAAAATCACAGGCGGGCTGGCATTGATTTCTTCAATATGGCGCCGCTCTGCTACTTCACGCAAAAGACAATCGGACAACTGACTGTTCGGATAGAAATTATTATCTTCCTCACCAAAGTTGATATTATCGCGAATGGCTTCTTCTACATTCGGTTCAACGATATAGGTTGCGATTACGCGGTTCTCATCTGCAAAGTTTGAACAAATCTGACGCGACAAGGCCATGCGGGCGCGCTCTGCCAGTTGTGGGGCGGACCCGCCTGACAATGTGCCTTCCAGCAATGCTTCAAACAAAATACGTCGCGGCAATAGCGGCACGCCATCATCCAGCAGCAAACGCAATACGTTTAACAATTGAACTGGCGACAGGCTTTGAGAAACCTGCGAGGCCAATTGTTCGTGCTCCTTGGCTAGATCACGAATGATGTCTTGCACAATCTTGTAGCCAAGAATTTTAGACGATTTAGACGCCAACAGATGGCCACCCAAACGCGCGATCAATGTGCCAACCGGAATGATCTCGGCTCCAAGTTCTTCGAGGCTGTGATTGTCAGAACTGTCCACCCAAAACGCCGAACGTAAAGGCCAATGATCTTCAACAGCCACGTAGCTTACTTCTGAGAGTTGCAGCACATCGGAATCACATATTACCACTGAAACGCCCGCTGGAATTTCTGCGTTAAACACAGGAACATTATCCAGAGAAATAATCATCGCGTAAGGATCCAGTGTCGGATCAAGCTCAACGCCGAAGACGGGTTGCTTGATACCAGTCTTTTTGAATCCACGTAGCAATGCTTGCTCACGCTCGACCACAAATTCATCACGCCCGAACTCATTATAGATATCTGCGCCCAGCGTGATTTTGAACACGTCATCAGCTGAAACATCAATCGTGCTGACACGTTCTTCCGGTGCGCTGGGCAAGCCTTTGGCTACGTTCTCACGTTCAAAATCTTCGCTGTCTTGTTTTTCCTTGGCTGTTCGTATTGCGATATATGCGCCTAAGCCCAGCACCGCTGACATTGCCAGAAAGAGCATCGTTGGGAAGCCAGGAATAAAGCCGATAATACCAATGATACCAGACCCAACAATCAGAGACTTCGGGTGACCCACAAGCTGCTCGGAGATATCTGTACCAAGGTCGTTTTCACGGTCTGTCGTCACCCGAGTGATAACTGTACCCGCACAGATCGCCATGATTAAAGCTGGCAACTGGCTAACCAATCCATCACCAATGGTAAGCAGTGAATAGACCTGCCCTGCTTCACCCGCAGAGAGGTTTTCGTTCAATATACCGATAGTGATACCACCGAGAAGGTTGATCGCGATGATCACAAGACCTGCGATTGCATCCCCCTTCACGAATTTCATTGCGCCGTCCATCGCGCCAAAGAACTGGTTTTCTTTCTCAAGCCGCTTTCTGCGTTTGGAAGCTTCTTCCGAGGTGATGTCACCTGCGCGAAGTTCAGAATCGATACTCATCTGACGGCCGGGAAGCGCATCCAGCGTAAAGCGGGCGGCTACTTCTGCAACCCGTTCAGACCCTTTTGTAATCACAATGAACTGCACTGTGGTGATGATTAAGAAAATCACCATGCCAACAATCACGCTGCCTTGCGTAACAAAATTACCAAATGTTTCAACGATCTGACCCGCATCCGCCTCAGACAGAATCATCCGTGTGGTGGAAACCGACACGGCTAGTCTGAAAGTAGTAGCGATCAGAATAATCGCCGGAAATGCCGAGAAATCATCTGGCCTTCGCAGGTATACCGCGACCATCAAAATCAGAATTGTCAGCGAGATGTTCAAGACAATCAAACTATCGATCAACACCGTTGGCAATGGAATGATCATCACCATGATGATCAACATCAACATCGCTGTTAATGCTAGGTCCTGCCTACCACTGAACTTTTGAAGAAAACTCATTGATGCAATCCTGTTACTGAGTTGCGCACACGCTGTAGCCACGAACGGGCCTCGATCACTTTACGCTGCTTGAATGCAACGATGCCGCGATATAGCGCTGTAATGGAATTTAGTTTTGGGTCCTGATCTGGAAGACTTTGTGCAGATATCGTTTCAAGAATAACTTCTGCTTGTTTCCAGTGTCCCAGTTTCATAAATGCCAGTGCTAACAGTCGTGAGGACTCACGGTCCTGCTCATCGGTTTTACGCAACATCATAAGATACGGAACAGCCTCTGAGGGTCTGCCATATCGGATTTGCGCAGCGGCAAGTGCGCGTAAAATATCTCGATCTTCGGTGTTTAATACCGGATCTGAATGATGTTTCCCAAACCCTGCTGACGCACTTTGTGCGAGTTCTGCGACAGGATCATGGGATGCCTTGCCCGCAAGTTGAACGGCACGACCTGCTGATTTGGCAGATGCTTGCGCCAAGTCGTCGGCTTCATATCCAACAGCTTCAGGTTGCACGTCGTTAATCTGTTTTACAAATTCTTGTAATGGCATATCAGGCAGTCCCTTTCAGTCCGTCTGAATCAATTTGCGTTCCACTGATCATCAGAAGACGGCGCATTTGTTCCTGGAGCATCATTTTGCAAAGTTGGGAGACTTCGTCGGCACCTTCGAAGTCTTCAATTGTTTCGATTTTTCCGATCAATTGTGAAATCTCGCCTACCATTTGGTCACGGCGGTGATCCCGTAATGGCGCAATGTCAGCTGATTGAACTTGCTTGGCTTGCGAAATTCCTTCGGAAGTTTTCTCTTTAATGTCCTGCTGGCTTTGATTTCTCGGCGGCACTTTGCGCAAGCGTTTCAGCTTTGCAGAACCCGCAACATGACCTAGCCCTGCAGCGTTTTGCAGGTTCTCAGCAGGTGATGTTTGCTGAAGAGGCGTTGGTACGCGAGTTTCAATACGAGACATTTATTTCAATCCGGATTATCTATCTTGTCCAGATGACTGCAAGTTTCGTGCCAAACTACTGATAGTACGGGTCTAGCTACTGATCATGATCAGTAATGCACCCCAAAAACTTCAGCAGCACTCACTCATAATTTTTATCAGAGTAAAAGTTCTTAGAGCGTATCTGGCTTGGATTGAACCGTTTGAACGCCGTGGCGTTTGTGCT
>CAZEPF010000084.1:0-12436 GCA_964514045.1 uncultured Rhizobiaceae bacterium
GAGCACAAACGCCACGGCGTTCAAACGGTTCAATCCAAGACAGATACGCTCTAAACATTCACTACCGAAATCCATTTCAAATTTATATATAGCGCTTCTGACTTCAAGCGGTTACAGGTTGTGCAGCAGGACGAAGCTCAGACTTGGACGGTGCAATGCGTAGAATTTCTACGAAACCGTTTTCTTTGAACGCACCCTCGCGTGTTTCAATCTGCGAAAGATCCGATACCACACAGCTCATTACAACAGCCGTATCAATATCCGATAACATATACACATCTTCTGGATCAGCATCACCACAATCAATAATGCAATAATCAAACGATTGCGCGATAGCATCAACCACCTCAGGAATCAGATTGTTATCGACCTCTGTGTCTGAACCAAACATTGTTCCTGCAGGAACCACACTTACTGAGGAAGACTTATCTTTATGGATGATAGCATCTACGCCAACAGCGCCGCTCAACAAGTTGAACAACCCAGGCAAGCCTGACTTACCAAGCATTTTGCGCGCACTACGCCCACTGGCACCCATATCAATCACCACTACTGAATTGCCTTGTGACGCAATATTACGGGCAAGCAGTGTCGTTGTAATTGAACCCGCATCACCGTTTGGAGAAACAATGGAAATACGCGACATTTGGCGTTCAATCAGCTGTTTTGCACCATACTTAATAGCAAATGGTCGGTTAGATTTTATAACTTGCTCAGATGTGTTTTCCACAAACATGGTTTCATTTTGGTCTGCTTCAGAATTATCACCAAAAACAGCAGCTGTTTGCGGTGCGGGCACTGGCTCAGGGTTAACAATGGCTTGCAATTGTTGAAAATTGTTTCGCTTACGAGGTGGAACTGATGGTTCAGCATCTACACTGTCATCAGCTATTGACGATGAAACAGGCTCACCTTCATCTTCCGCGCGCTTGGCAGTTGCTTCATGGCTTGCACCAACGGCCGCCAGTAGGTTGATTGCAATGACACCCAAGGTTGAGAGCAATAGGGCTGCAACCATGCCTGCGATTGTAAAGGGAATAATCTTTGGAAAATATGCCTCATCAGGAAGGCTTGCTGGCGAAATAATCTCCGCATCTACCTGTTGCAATCCACTACGGCTGCGTACTTCAAGCGCCCTGCTCTGATACTCTTGAAGCAAACCTTTTGCTGCATCTGCTTCACGCTCAAGTACACGAAGTTCAACCAGTTTCTCATCAACACGCGAAGCTTCTGCCTTCAAGCGATCCATCTCTTTTTCAAGATCAGCCTCAGCTTTGAGCGTTTGATCGACGCGTGTTTTCAGACTTTTAACAATGTTATTAGCAGCTACCCGAATTTGCCCCTGGAAGTCCTTTAGCTGTGACGCCAAAGCTTTCATGCGCGGATGATTTGGCAGAAGAGTTGTTGAAAGCTCTGAAATTTGAGCACGAAGGTTAACTTCGCGTTCGCGTAGTCTTTGGATTAACTGAGACGAATTTACCTCCGGAATAACATCAAGAGACGATCCACTATTGAGTGCAGCTTGAATAGATGACAATTGCGCTTGTGCAGAAGACCGCTCGGTTTTCAATCGCGAAAACTCGGTTGAAACCTGAGACAATTGTTGTGTTGCAAGCAAAGCATTGTTGTTATCAGCGCGAAGCAGATCAGAATTCGAACGGAACTCGGCAACAGCTGCTTCCGTTCGTGTGACGTCTAATTCCAGTTCCTGAATTCTAGGATCAAGCCACTGAGTAGCATTTTCGGTATTTGCAATCTCAGAATTGCGCTTTAACTTGATGTACTTATCACCGAGCGAACGCACAATTGCTTGAGCTAATTCTGCATCATTCGACCAGAATTCAACAACTATTACGCGTGATTTCTCTATCGCGTAAACCTGTAACTTCTCTTTGAATATACCAAGCGTTGTATTGCGACGTTCTGTTTGTGGCGTTGTATTGCGAGCTTTTTCTATACGCTCTTCTTGGCCGGATAATTCAAGCACACGGGTTCTGACGTCTGCAAATCTGCGATTACCCTCAAACTCTTCCAGTTGAGCAAGTTCCAGATCATCAATTACGCTTAGGGCGAGTTTATCAGAACTGAGAACTTCAACCTCACTTCGAACCGCCTGTTCATCAAATCTTGGATTAGCGTTTTGCTGGTTCGCGTCCCCTGTTGCGCGAGTAAATGTCGTATCACCATCCCGCACCAGAATTCTTGCTGACGATTCATAGCGCGGTGAAATAAGCGACAAAACAATGAGAAGCCCTGCCCCCACTAGAAGAGTGACTAACAAAATTAGCCACCACTTCTTTTTTAGTGCAGCAAAAATGCCTGCTACATCAATATCGTCTTCGCGTGTTAACGATGCCGGACCCGACATTGCATACTCCAATACATTTTACACCGTCCGAAGACAGATCGAATTTGTCTAAACACAAAATGAACGAAGATGGTAACCAACTGGTTAAGCTAAGACCTAAATCGCGGAATAGCTTCAAACTTGCTCACTGATTATGTGATCACTTTACGCGTTATTAACCATAATCGCCGAAAACTACTGACGAGTTTTATGCGTAATCGGGTTTAACGCCATCATGTTGAGTATCTCTAGAAATCTTCTCCTTGTCATTGGAGCATTGTTTTGTTTGGCATCTTGTGCGTCATACAAACCCTTGGACCCTGCTTTTCACAAAGCACTGGGTAAGCCTTACACTTTAGATTCCGGAGATGTTTTACGGGTTACTGTTTTTGGCGAAACCGAGCTAACCAACACGTTCGGCGTTGATAAAGGTGGCTATATCTCATTACCTTTGGTGGGCTCTGTCGGTGCGCGGGGAAAGACCACCAAGCAGATGGAAGCACAAATAGCAGCGGGTTTGCGCAATGGCTTCCTACGAAATCCTGACGTGTCCGTAGAGGTTGACACCTATCGTCCATTCTTCATTTTGGGTGAAGTTGGGACAGCTGGGCAATATGTCTACGTACCAGGAATGACTGTTCAGAATGCAATCGCAATCGCTGGTGGTTTCTCTGCACGCGCAGAGCAAGAGAACGCAGATATTACCCGCTCGATCAACGGTGAAGTGATTACTGGCAGAGTACCGTTGAGTGATCCAATACTGCCAGGAGATACAATCTTCCTGCGTGAACGCCTGTTCTAAAGTCCTTAGATACAACCCATTCATAACCATCCGAAGGGTTTGATTTCATGAAGATCATCCATTGTTTTCGATCCCCTGTCGGTGGTATTTTCAGACACGTACGTGACCTGCTAAAAGAGCAGCGCGCTCAAGGCCATGATGTGGGATTCATCTGCGATTCCAATACAGGTGGCGCTTATGAAGATGCTCTCTTTGACACTATTCGAGATGACCTAAATCTAGGACTATATCGCTTGCCCATGGCGCGCTCAATCTCGCCTATGGATGCGCTAACCCTATGGAAAATATCACGAATAGTTAAAAAAATAGGCCCGGATGTTGTTCATTCCCATAGTGCCAAGGGTGGCGTTTACGGACGTTTGGGCGCTAAACTAGTGTCCAGTGATATCAAAACATTCTACTGCCCGCATGGCGGAGCTATGCACTATGATAGCGCATCGTTGAAAGGCAAGGTTTTCTTTGCAGCAGAGCGATTTCTTGAGCGGTATTCAAACTGTTTGATCTTTATCAGCGGCTACGAGCAAACCGCATATTCGCAAAAAGTTGGCGCACCCAGTTGTCCGGAGACAGTCGTTTATAACGGTCTGGCCGAACATGAATTCGAACCCGTTGCCTCAGCACAAGACGCAGCAGACTTTTTGTACATTGGTATGATGCGTGACCTAAAAGGCCCTGACATTTTCCTTGAAGCTTTTCGCATGGCACGAGAGAAATCCGGCAAAGACCTCAAGGCTTTTTTTGTAGGTGATGGGGATGATAAGCCACGATATATTGATACGATAAAGACTAACGGACTGTCGGACAGTATATCAGTGCATGATGCAATGCCTGCCCGTAATGCTTTTGCGATGGCTGATACGGTTATTGTTCCATCGCGAGCTGAATCACTTCCCTATCTGGTGTTAGAGGCAATGGCTGCACAAAAACCAATTGTATGCACTGATGTAGGCGGCATTCATGAGATTTTTGCTGACAAGCGCGATCGGCTTGTCACACCAGATTCTGCGGCTGATCTTTGTACCGCAATGCTGTCCATGCACGAAAATTCTGATCGACATGAAGATGCAATGACCATGGCTGAAGGGCTTAAAAGCAGGTTTTCTGTTAAGGCAATGGCTGCGGGTATGATGCAGACATATGAGACCCATTAAAACTGAAAATTACCAAATGGTTCAGGTATTCCAGAAACATTAAGCGACTGTCTTAATCTCTTGTTATCCATATAGAAACTCTGTTCCCATTACACAGTAATCAGACACAGTTTCCTTAGCTTTTTCACCTACCCTGCAAAAAACAGGTGGTGGAGACACGGAAATGGGAAATACCCTTTCGCCAGAATTCGAGACAAAAGAAAAACTAAAACAGGCTGTCGCAAGAGAACCTGTATCCAGTAATAACAGCGTGGAGCTAAACGAAGCTGCACGGCAGATTGCCGAACAACTATCCGATGAGACAATCTCTCCGGCTATTGTTCAGGGCATCGTGCGCATTGCAGACTTCTTCTGCATAGCGGCACTTGGCATTGTCCTGTTTGTAATGAACGAATGGTCAGGTACAGGCTCTATCGCATGGTCGTTTGTTGCATGGCCATTCTTGGCAGCAGCACTTTTGGTTGCCGTTATGCAAGGTTTGGACGGATACCAGATCAAGTCACTGGCAAAGTTACGCTTGGCAAGTAGTAAGTCAATCCTTGCCTTAGGCATCACAACCGCATTAGCAGCAACAACAGGTGCAATTTTGTATGGTAGCGCTGACTTCCCGCTTTCGCAGTTTCTTGCATTCTTGGTAGTCGGTGCCACTGTCCTTTGTGGCGCTAGATTATTCACCAAGTTCATAGTGTCTGATTTGTTAAAACAGGGGCGACTAGAACGTCGTGCAGTAGTGGTAGGTGGCGGAAAGCCAGCAGATGAAATCATCCGCTCCTTAGAGAGTGATCCTGATTCTGATATCCGTATCTGTGGAATCTTTGATGATCGGTCAGATGACCGCTCACCAGAAAACATCGCAGGTTATCCTAAACTTGGTACGGTTTCTGAATTGCTTGCTTTTGCCCGTACAGCGCGCATTAACATGCTGATTGTCACCCTTCCACTGACAGCTGAAAAACGCCTACTCCAGATGTTGAAGCGTCTTTGGGTGCTTCCAGTGGATATTCGTCTTTCTGCACACAGTGACAAACTACAGTTCAGACAACGTAATGCAGAGTTGGAAGGTCACGTTCCATTACTGGATATCTTCGACCGCCCAATCGCTGATTGGGATGCTATTGCTAAGCGTACATTTGATATCGTGGTTGCTTCGTTTGCTATTGTTGCATTAAGCCCCGTCATGCTGATTACAGCGCTCGCCGTACGTATGGACAGTAAAGGTCCGGTTATCTTCAAACAAAACCGCGAAGGTTTTAACAATGAAGAGGTTGAGGTTTACAAGTTCCGCTCCCTATATGTCGAAAGCCAAGACGCCACTGGCGTAAACATGGTTCGAAAGGGTGATGACCGCGTGACCAAAGTCGGGCGCTTCATCCGCAAGACATCTATTGATGAACTTCCACAATTGTTCAACGTTCTTCAAGGCTCACTATCTTTGGTCGGCCCCCGCCCCCATGTTCCCAATGCCCGCACGGGTGATGATCTATGGACAGAAGTTGTTGATTCATACATTGCACGCCACAAAGTGAAGCCTGGTGTTACCGGATGGGCGCAGATCAACGGCTGGCGTGGTGAAGTCGATAATCGTGAGAAACTTCAAGGCCGTGTCGACGCCGACCTCTACTACATTGAGAATTGGTCGCTGGCGTTTGACTTATACATTCTGGCGCTAACTCCGTTGCGCTTGATGAATACCGAGAATGCGTATTAGGCCGCACACGGTAAGCTCATCATGGCAGTTGCAAACACCATACCCTACGCACAAGCGTCAAACCTAGCTGGAATCAGACTGGACCGTCTGGCAAACAGTTTGCTGGCGGTTGCTGTTTTCTTGGGTGGGTTTGTTATCTTCGAACCGGCACCGTATGAAGTGGTGTTGGCGGGCCTTTTAGGAATATTCTTTCTACTGGGAATGCGCATCCCGCTTTCCATCATGCCACTATTGATACCCGTCACGACGTTCACCATAGGCGGGTTGATCGCATCCTTCATGATTGATGATTACCAACGCGGTATGATTTACAATGCCGTGACATTCTTTTTGGGTGTGACGAGCGTCTTTTTTGCAATTCTAATTCGCGAAGATATGGGCCGTCTCAGACTGATCTTCCGCGCCTATGTCATTGCCGCAGCAGCAACAGCAGTTCTAGGCATTCTGGGTTATTTCGGAATGCCCGGCTTTGACATGTTCACCCGCTATGACCGCGCGCAAGGTGCATTCGCGGACCCAAACGTGTTTGCGCCATTTTTGGTGCTTCCCCTGCTCTATCTCATGTATGGCATTATGCGACGCTCGGTTGCGCTTATGCCTATTCGATTGGGTTTCTTTCTGATCATTGTTTTGGGTGAACTGCTTGCTGGTTCACGTGCCGGTTGGGGGTTAACACTTGTCACTGCGGGCCTGTTCTACGTCTTATTATTGATCAACGAACCCAAGGCAAAAGTACGGGCCAAATATCTGCTATTGGGTGTATTTGGTGGCGCTACTATGATTGTTGGTGTGATTGGCGCGCTACAGGTTGATGCCGTTTGGGAAATTATCAGTCAGCGTGCGAAAGTTGTACAGGATTATGATGGTGCCCGTATTGGGCGATTTGCCCGTCATTTGATTGGCTTTGAGCTCGCGTTGAGTAAACCGTTTGGCATCGGCAATCTCGAATTTGGTTTTCTGTATGGAGAAGACGAACATAACGTCTATCTGCGCAGCCTAATGAGTTATGGTTGGCTTGGTTTTGTGTCATGGCTCACGATAATTCTATGGCCACTCATTGCAGGATTTAAGTCCCTATTCCTGCAAAGGCCTTGGCAGCCCTATTTTCAAATCGCGTATATCGTATTTGTAGGTCACCTACTCGTGGGATGGGTGATTGATATCGACCATTGGCGACACGTCTACCTCATTCTAGGGGTAATTTGGGGTGGTATCCTGCTTGAAAAGGGCTACCGCGAAAGCAAGGTTAGTCTTGCCTAAGACCTCAGATTTTTAGCAAATATCAAGTTTGGAATTATGGTCGGAGCGAGAGGATTCGAACCTCCGACCCCTTGCACCCCATGCAAGTGCGCTACCAAGCTGCGCCACGCTCCGACAGAGAAAAACCATATATCCCAACATTTTATCGCGTCAATACTGATTTAGCAGCCGAGCACAAAAACAAATCACTTTAGAAATAATAACACCGTATGTGCTGTAAATGTAGCCTACCCCTGACGGGTCTGGTCCAACAAGCGTTTGCATTCTAAAAGGTCCTGAAGTGTTGCTTCCAGCACCTTGATGTCATCGCCGTTGGAACTGCTCAATGGAATGGTTTCTTCGTCATCACGCGCGCCTTTTAAGCGCCCAAGAAATCCAGATGAGAGTTTTCGTTTTGAAACACCAAGATCAGAAACCGAGATTGCTTCATTTGATTCCTGGTCAATTTCATCAGGACTATCATCAGGCATAATTGCCTCAGACAATGCACCACCACGACCAATCTCGATTGCAATCCGGTTCCCCTGCTCTTTAAGCAAACGCTGAACACCACGGATTGTGTAGCCCTCATCATAGAGTAGCGCTTTAATGCCTTTCAGAAGATCAATGTCATCGGGTCGGTAATAGCGTCGACCTCCGCCACGTTTCATTGGCTTGATTTGTGAAAATCTTGTTTCCCAAAATCGGAGTACGTGCTGGGGTAAATCCAGTTCATCAGCCACTTCGCTGATGGTTTTTAAGGCTTCTGGATTTTTAGTCATGACGTTTCTCAACCAGACGAATTACACACATAGAAGGCAACATTGGCGAGTGATCAGTCTTCTTTAACGCCATGACCATCTAGAACGGCCTGTTTTAAGATATTTGACGGTTTGAACACCATAACGCGGCGTGGTGTAATCGGAACTTCATCGCCGGTTTTCGGGTTTCGTCCGATCCGTTCGTTTTTGCTTCTAACAAGAAACGAGCCGAATGAAGACAATTTCACCGACTCTCCGGCAACTATGCGCTCGCTGATGATATCCAGAAAGGTTTCAACCAGTTCGGATGATTCAATGCGCGATAATCCCAACTCCCGATATACTGCTTCACTTAGCTCTGTACGCGTGATGGTCTTTTGACTCATAAACACTACCCTCGAATTAAACCGACAGCGCCCCGCGCGGTAACCTGTCTAGAATGTGCACAAGATATTCAAACTTGCCATTTCCCAGCTTTACACAAAAAAGTGTATGGGAATTATTCACTGCCAACAAGCTATTATTTGCATTTCGGTTACATGCGCAAAAGCACAGAACCCCAAGTAAACCCGCCACCCATGGCTTCCAACATAACCAAATCACCCTGTTGAACGCGACCATCACTAACCGCAGCCGTCAATGCCAAAGGAATCGATGCAGCAGATGTATTACCGTGCAATTGAACGGTGGTCACCACTTTTTTAGGGGTAATTTTTAGCTTCTTTGCTGATGCATCAATAATGCGTTTGTTTGCCTGATGGGGAACAAACCAATCCAGATCATCTGATGTAATACCGGTTGCTTTGTAGGCATCTTCAATCACATCGGTGATCATGCCAACAGCATGGCGAAAGACCTCTTTGCCTTCCATACGCAAAAAACCAACTGTCTTTGTGCTTGAAGGCCCACCATCCACATAAAGCTTTTCTTTATGGCTTCCGTCGGAACGCAAATGGCAGGTCAACACGCCTCGATCAGCGGTTTCGCCCTCGCCTTCCTGTGCTTCTAACACAACAGCGCCCGCACCATCGCCAAATAACACGCAAGTTGTGCGATCTTCCCAATCCAGAATTCTGGAGAATGTCTCGGAGCCGATTACCAAAATGCGTTTTGCTTGGCCTGAGCGGATGTATTGGTCCGCTGTCGTCATGGCAAAAACAAAGCCCGAACACACTGCTTGCAAATCAAAGGCCGCACCATGCTTCATTCCCAAGCGATGTTGAACCTCAACAGCTGTTGCAGGAAATGTATTATTGGGTGTTGAAGTTGCCAGAACGATCAAATCAAGATCGTCCGGAGTAACACCAGCATTTTTCAACGCAGCCCTTGCTGCATGCTCAGCCAAATCTGCTGTGGTTTCACCCTCAGCCGCAATATGTCTTTGTTGAATGCCTGTGCGCTGCACAATCCATTCATCAGATGTTTCAAGAAACTCTTCGAATTCGGAATTCTTCATTGCCTTTGCAGGCAGGTAAGATCCACAGCCTATCAATACAGACCTAATCATTATGAACGCGGTATCCTTGTTATTGCTGGATTTTATCGATTTCTATTCGAAGTTCGGCAAAGTCCTGCAAGTCAGTTTCGATTTTTTTCAACAATCGGTTCTTAGCCATGTCATGGCCTAATTGAATGGCAGCCGCAATTCCCTCGCTGTCCGTTCCACCATGACTTTTTATGACAATTCCGTTTAACCCAAGTAATACTGCCCCGTTAGCACGTCTTGGGTCCATTTTTTCACGCAATTGCTGGAAGGCTGCACTGGCTAATAGATAACCAAGTTTTGAGAGCCATGTGCGTTTCATTGCGGCGCGTAGATACTCGCCAATCTGTTTTGCAGTACCCTCAGCTGTCTTGAGTGCGATATTGCCTGCAAACCCTTCCGTCACCACAACGTCGACAGTACCCTTGCCAAGGTCATCGCCTTCGACAAACCCATGATAGCGCATCGTGGCTAATTGAGCTTCTTTGAGGAGTGAGCCCGCTTCTTTTACGGCCTCTACACCTTTGACTTCTTCAACACCAACATTGAGTAGACCAACAGAGGGCTGTGCAAAATCAAAGAGTGCGCGCGCCATAGCAGAACCCATTACAGCAAATTCCACGAGTTGATCAGAATCAGCACCAACATTTGCACCCACATCAAGCACAACGCTTTCACCAGCTAAAGTCGGCCAAATTGCAGCCATAGCCGGGCGGGTAATGCCCGGTTGAGTACGCAAGCAAAACTTTGACATGGCCATAAGCGCGCCTGTGTTACCAGCCGAAACACAGACTTGAGAGTTACCGTCTTTAACGGCTTGGATGGATTGCCACATACCTGATTTATAGCGACCGCGACGTAGCGCTTGGCTAGGCTTTTCGTCCATTGCGACGGTTACTTCGCTATCATGGACCGTGCTCACGTCTTTTAATTTCGGCAAGGTCTCCAGTACCGCATTGATTTGCTCAGCGTTACCGAACAATTCGAACTTGATTCCTGGATTTCGCAGCAAAGCCAAGTCTGCCCCGCTGAGCACGACTTCAGGACCATGATCGCCACCCATGGCATCCAGTGAAACTGTTAGTGTATCTGACATTATGCTCCCGCAGGAAACCGCAATTACTTTGCTACTTATAGCTGACTATTTGTTTTTTCTGGAATTTTTTTCACTTATCAACGCATTGAGGCCTGAAAACGGGCGATATGTTTCCGTTTCTTCGTCATCTTGTTCAGATTCTGGCAGTTGCTCCAATTCAACACCTGCATCGCTGCGCGGAAATGGGTCCATCACAAGCAAGACTTCTTCCAGCAGCATTTCCCATATTTCCAAGCGACCATCTGTAATTTCATCGGGATCATCCTCTTCATCAAACTCGAAAATCATCTCGCCATCTTCAATGCGAGGTTTGCGTTTGAGAGGATCAGTTGCTGCAATGAACTTGCGATCAATATTTATCGTGATGTCACTGGAGACAGGATCACCTGTAACCACACAGGCCTGTTCAATTTCTGCCGTAAGGCTTCCAGTCACATGCGCACCACGATCAGCCCATGGCATAACCTTCAAACGTGCTTTGAAGTCCGACACAGCCTCTACATTCAGATATTCAGCAATCAGAATGTAAAGATCAGCAGCGGGTTCAACTTCTAACGCTTCTCCTGTTGGTTTAATTCTGGAAATATCTATTCTTTTGCTTGCAGGAAGCGGTATCAATTCTTCTTGCATCACGAGGCTCTCTCTTCGCGCTCGAAAGCCGGCAATTCCAAATCACCTTTTTTGATACCAGCGAATGACTGATCTTTTAGCACTTCCACCAATTTGAGCGTGTATCGGGACATGGCTTTGCCATCAACTTTACTGCTCTCCTTGGCAAAACGCTCCTGCATCCGCTGGGAAAGCAGCTCAATATCATGTTTTGCAATCAAGGGATCAAACTCATCGATTTGGGCGTAAAAACTATGGATCATAGCCTTTTTACGTTTTGGCACTGTGGTATCACCAATGCCTAATTCTCGCAGGGCACGCTCAATATCAGCAGTAAACTGATCAAATACGTCTTGGCTAAGTGCAATTGAAACTTCCGAATCTTCTGCACGTAAACGTCGGGCAAATAAGTATACATGCAATGAAAGCACATCATACCGCCCCATAACGCTATCTGAGACCCCGAATTCTGAATAGAACTCACGAGATCGGGCTTGTGCCATAAGCCTGCCATAAAGCTGTTGAGGTATGCTGGAACTGGTGCGGTTGTTAAAAAGAAACGAAAGCATAATGATCTGCCGGTATATAATTTGGTTGGGTTTACTATTCTTACCGCTAGATGGGGCTCTTTGGTTGAAATCGCCACCCCGGTAGGATAATTACCAAAGGAAATTACGCCACTGGGAGCCAGTTTGGCAGGGGTATGATGAAAAAAATGAATAGAAAAGCAGGCATTTTTGCAGTTACCTGTTTGGCACTTCCTGTATTGACGGGCTGTGTTGAACAGAAGGTCTATAATAACGGCCCTGTAATCTCACAAGATCAGTTAGATCTCATTCCTGTAGGCTCAAGCCAAGATCAGGTTCTTCTGGCACTTGGCAGCCCATCCACGCGCGGTCAATTTGATAGTGATGTATATTACTACATCTCTCAAAAGCGCGCGAAGACCTATGAGTTTCAACGCCTCAAACTAATCGATCAGCGTGTGCTGTCTGTTTATTTTGATGATGAGCAAACTGTTAGTCGTATCGCAAATTATGGTCTGCAAGATGGTAAAGTGTTCGATTTTGTTAGCCGTACAACACCAACTGGTGGTGAAGACTTTACGTTCTTACGCCAGGTTCTAACGGGTAAAGCCTCAGCCTCTTCTGTGCTTGGACCAACCGATAGATCTGCTGGTCAGGATTTCTAGAGCGTATCTGGCTTGGATTGAACCGTTTGAACGCCGTGGCGTTTGTGC
>CAZEPF010000085.1:0-9163 GCA_964514045.1 uncultured Rhizobiaceae bacterium
AGCACAAACGCCACGGCGTTCAAACGGTTCAATCCAAGCCAGATACGCTCTAATCTTACGATGCTCTCTTAGAGACAAGCTCGCGGTGTAATTCGCGGGTTTGCTCCCAAGATAAAACTGAAAGTGGCATACCAAACAGGCTGCCCTGCATATAGGTGTAACCCCAGTCTTTTAACTGAGTGGCAGTTTCCGCATCTTCAACCCATTCCACAACCGTTTCCGCATCAAACTGACTTGCAAGATTTTGCATGGATTTCAGAAACTCTGCGTTTTTAGGCGTGGACTTTAATTCACGACAGAAACTACCATCAATCTTGATGATATCCGGCTGCAAATCTCGCAACTGCGAAAACGATGTATAGCCCGTTCCAAAATCATCAATTGCCACACGGCATCCAAGTCCTTTAATTGCGGTAATCGCATCGCGCGTGGCACTCACATTCGAAACCATCTGGGATTCGGTAAGTTCAACAATTAAACGCGGACCAATGTCAGGAACCGCAGCAATCCGCTTTTCAAGCTCGGAGAACCAATCACCATTGGCAATACTGTCATGGGTTACATTGATGGAAAGATTGGCATCGGGGCAGGTTTCCAACACATCAAGCACCTGACGCAGAGCCTCAAAATCAAGCGAACGCATCAACCCTAAATCTTCCGCGATTTCCAGGAATGCCGCATCATCAATCGCAACTTCCGCATCCGGTGCCATTCTCAGGAGTGCTTCATAAAATGCAGGCTTATGGCTCTGAGATCCAACAACCGGCTGAAACGCCAAATGAAACGCACCGGTTTCCACCACATTTACCAACCGCGTTAGCAGTGCTGTGTTTTTAGATCGTTTCAATGCCTTTTCAGGCTCGGGACTATGAACCACAATTTTTGGACCGAATACCGAACGGGCTTGATCCAAGGCATTAGTCACAGCTGATATTGCTTCATGCGATGAGGTTGCTTGTTGAGGGATAATACAGGCTCCCGCAGACACTTTCAGAGAGACCGGCCCGCCTGATGTTTTCAACACTGTTGCATTAAGAGAATGCAACATCCGATTGGCAGCAATGCGCACTTCCTGCTCATTACATTTATTAAAAATAAATCCGAACTTCGCACCTGAGAACCGCGCAATAATATCCTTATCGCGCTTTGTATTACGCAAAATATCTGCAACCTGCACCAGCACTTCATCGCCAGCATTAAACCCAAGTAGCGAATTGATCCGGTCAAAATCTGCAATCGAAACCAACAAAAATGCAGACGATTGACCGAGCGCCAGCCCATCATTGATTTTACGGTCCATGAGTTGTTGAAAATATTGTCGATTCGGCAATCCGGTCAGATCATCAATCTCTGATTTGCGCCTGAGGTTTTCCTCACGTTTACGCCGCTCGCTCACCACACGCACAATTCCTTGAGCAAAATCGGGTTGGCCATTTTCATCCGCGTACCAGCGACCCGTATCTTCTACCCACACAGGTTCATCGCCCATAATATGTTTGGTACTAATTGCATAAACACATTGATATACGCCGCTATCTTGCGTGCCCTTCAGGTTGGCAAGACTATCTTGCAGGGCGGCAAACCGCGTCTGGGCACTTTCACTGGAAAGCAGGGTTTCAAATTCGCGAGCAGAAGACAATTCCACTCCTTGTTTGAAGCCAATCAATGATTTGAAATTATCAGTCCAATTGATTTTGTCATCAGCGATTTGCCAGACATAACCTGCTTGTCCAAGGGCTGAGAGAATATTGTCGGTGGGTTTCATAAAAATGGTGCCTAGCTCGTTTGAACCGGCACCATCTCAAACAAGCGTTAAAATACCCTCAAAATCCAGAGGCGTGACCATCTTTGCGAGGATCGGACCCGGCAATAATGCACCCGTTTTGATGATCAATCTGAATGATCTGACCACCTCCGTGGACGCCACCACGTTTGCAGGTATGACCAAGCGCGATCAACCCGTTCATCACTTCATCGGATACACCTGTCTCACATTCCAACTCGCCTGCATCATTCCAGAAAATTCTGGCATCATCCAAAGCTTCTTGCGGGTTCATTCCATGATCCAGCATATTAGACAGAACATGCGCTTGACCCATCGCCTGATATTGCCCACCCATCACACCAAAGCAGTGGGAAATCATACCGTTGCGCGTTGCCATTGCAGGGATAATGGTATGGAAGGGACGCTTGGAAGGCCCAATCGCATTGCCATGTCCTTGGGTTAAGTTAAACCCGCAGGCACGGTTTTGCAGCACAACACCTGTATTCGGCGCAACGATACCAGAGCCAAATCCTCCAAACAGTGAGTTGATGAAGGAAACGGCCATTCCATTGTTATCGACGACACTGATATAAACCGTATCCGAACCCTTAGGGTCGGGTAGAGCAATATCATCATTGCGACGCTTTGGATCAAACTGCTTTGCCAGCGCTTTTACGTGGGCGTCACTGAGTAAATCCTCAACTTTATATTTCATGTATTCGGGATCAGAAATATACGCATCCCTTGCAGCATAGCCGATGCGGCCACACTCAATCTCCAAATGGGCACGTTGCACTGGATCGCCATTCGCAGATACACCAATTAAGTCCATCAATTTGACAATTAGAAGCGCTGCAAGCCCTTGCCCATTGGGTGGAATTTCATGCAGCGTGTGCCCGTTATAATCAGCCGATATTAGATCAACCCAATCCGCAGACACACCCACGAGATCATCTTCATTTAAGAAACCACCTAGTTCTTTGATGGTACTTGCGATGTCGTTTGCAATCTCGCCCGTATAAAAAGCAGATGCGCCACCCACAGCAATCTTGCGAAGCGTGGATGATAGATTAGCTACCTGAAACCGCGTTCCAGCTGTTGGAGCCGCGCCACCTGTTAGAAGATATTTGCGAGACGTGTCTTTACTGGCAAGCTTATCAACTTGCTCGCTCCAGTCTTTTGCTACACGATGACTAACCGGAAATCCGTGTTCAGCATACCAAATTCCATCCGCAAACAAGCGGGCAAAATCCATCGAGCCAAATTCCTGGTGCAATGTCTCCCACGCTTTTACCGAGCCAGGAACGGTGATCGCATGAGCTGATGTCTCAGGAATTTCAGTAAACCCGTTTTCCAGATACCAGTCTAGTTCTGCACCCGCTGCCGAACGGCCTGACCCG
Organism: uncultured Rhizobiaceae bacterium; assembly: GCA_964514045.1. Taxonomy (GTDB): domain Bacteria; phylum Pseudomonadota; class Alphaproteobacteria; order Rhizobiales; family Rhizobiaceae; genus JAALLB01. Next base: position 3,166 of record CAZEPF010000085.1, read on the forward strand.
TTCAAACCATGTAGTGAACCATCAGGCATTCCTACGATCGCAAAACAATCACCGCCAATCCCTGTCATATGGGGTTCAACAACGCATTGTGTAATACATGCCGCAATCGCTGCATCAACCGCATTCCCACCATCGCGAAGAATTGTCATCGCGGTGGAAGTTGCTAATGGGTGTGAAGTTGCAGCCGCTAATTCACTGGCAACAACAGGCGAACGTCCCGGAAGTGCAAAATCTCTCATTGGCAAAATCATCCATAAGAATTAAATCATACCCATACATATAAACATCTAGCCGAAAAAGTGGAGCATCCAATGGCAAAAATCTCACTCGCACGAGCAAATCGTATCATCAGCCAAGCTTTTGCCCATGCAAAAGATAAGGGAATGAAACCCCTTGCCGTTGTTGTATTGGATGACGGGGGAAATCTTAAAGCCTTCCAAAGCCAAGATGGCGCATCCATTGGCCGCTTCCAGATAGCAGGCGGTAAAGCGCGGGGCGCATTGGCAACCGGAACCGGCTCACGCTGGATGAATGCGCAAGCGGAAGGTCGTCCGCATTTTCTTGCAGGACTTGATACCGTTATCGAAGGTGGCGTTGTGCCTGTACCTGGTGCGGTGATTGCACGTGATAAATCAGGTGCAATTCTTGCAGCAGTTGGTATTTCCGGCGACACATCAGACAATGATGAAGCCTGCGCTATCGCCGGAATTGAAGCTGTAAATCTGATTTCAGATACCGGAGCCTAAGACTGGTCTCAAGCTCACCGGTAACTTCAAAAATTAGTATTCGCCATAATGTCCGCTATGTCCCACATTGACATCGCGGGTGGCGGATCTGATGGAGACCGTAAAGCCGGCCAGCACATCAACCAGCGCAATCATCATCAAAATAAAGAACACGGAATGCGCTGCACTTTGCACAATCAGGAATTCAACCAAATATGCGATAAACACGAAAGTCGATAGCAAATGGTCAATTACCGAAGTTGAGCCAACCCGTGTCGCTTTAATAATTTCGAAGAACAGCAGGATAAGCGCAACAGTGATCATAAGATCACCCATATTCATGGTCCAGTCGCCACCATGAATTAGGGGAATAGAGAATAATTCGCTATCCCAAACCGAAACCTCTCCGCTTCCGCCCAAGAACACCTGAACGTTGTAAACAATAAACGGCACAATTAGCAGTGGTACATTAGTAAGCATCTGAAACCCCCTCCGAATTTCTCTTAGCCCATTTGAATGACTTAGAACCTAAACCACAAAATCTGTCAAAAAAAAGGGCCGGCAATACTGCCAGCCCCTAAATTATAATAAGACACAGATCAGATTGAGTCTTTTGGCTCAAGAACCTGACGACCACGATACATGCCTGATTTCAGGTCGATGTGGTGCGGACGGCGCAATTCACCAGAATCTTTGTCTTCAACGTAAGCTTTAGCCTTCAACGCATCAGAAGAACGGCGATTGCCGCGTTTCATGCGTGAGATTTTACTCTTTGGTACAGCCATGATGCATTCTCCAAAACCATATTAAAAAAGGGCCCTACAAAGCGAGAATTGTTTATCGCGAGAGCCCTAACAACATTTCTGGCATTGCCCATACCGTTTTTTGAGTCATTTGACCATAGGCAAGTAGAATTTTTTATCCCTCATCCTTCAAACATTTAATGTAAGCGCCCGATGCTCTGGCGCGTTTTTGGATAGTCCCAGCCAATGTGCGTAATTTGCGGGATGGTTTAGAAGGGTTTCTTGCCTTGGGATTAGGCAATGTAACTGCCAGCAAAGACGCAAATTTCGGACCCATCTTCGCCGCCGAACGATTGAAGTAATGCTGTGATGCAGCTTCCACGCCAAACACGCCTTCATCCAATTCCACAATATTGAGATAAATTTCCATAATCCGGCGTTTGCTCAATATTGCATCTGCCATCAGCGCGTAAGGCACTTCCAAACCTTTGCGAATGAACGAGCGATTAGGCCAGAGAAACAGGTTCTTCACCAACTGCATGGTGATGGTGCTTGCGCCACGTGTTTTCTCCCCCTCAAAAGCATCATCAATCACCTGATTAAGCGCTTGCCAGTCAATTCCGTTATGGCTGCAAAACTGCCCGTCTTCTGACATCATCACAGATTGATAGATTACAGGCGCCATTTCATCAAACGAGACCCATTTGCGCCGTGCGCCAGCGCCCACAATTGCCTCCTGCACCATCAAGGTAGAGATGGGCCTGACAAAACTTGGCTTATACAAAAGTAGCAAAAGCAGCGGGACCAAGAAAACAAGACCTGTGAAGATCACGCAAAACCGAATGAAAAACGACCGCCAGGACCGTCGCTTGGCGCGCGGCTCTACGACAGGCTTTTCATCGATTTCCTCAACCGGCTTTTGCTCCGGTTTTTCAATCGCCTTTTTCTTGGATGTCTTTTTCGCCATGCGATGATCTTTAGTTCAACCCAGCCTATACATAAACTCCGCTTGACCTCTCATCTTTGAGGTGTAACGAAAACTCGTCCTATTCAATGCGGTGCATCATGCCTGACTTCAAGAAAAAATTACGCTCCCACGCAGAAACAATCGAGCAAACGCTGATTGAGTTGCTCAATAACAACCCTCTTGAAATTGAAACCGCTCGTCCTGAAACATTGATGGACGCGATGCGTCATTCAAGTCTGGATGGTGGAAAAAGACTGCGCCCGTTTTTAATGATGGAATCAGCGGCACTCTTTGGACAGGCGCCGCAAGCCTGTGCAAAGGCAGCAGCAGCGCTTGAACTTATTCATTGTTACTCGCTTGTCCATGATGATCTGCCCGCAATGGATGATGATGATTTACGGCGTGGCAAACCCACCACTCACATCAAATTTGATGAAGCAATCGCAATCCTTGCAGGTGACGCATTGCTGACGCTTGCCTTTGATATTCTATCGCGCGAAGACACACACTCGGACCCTTCGGTCAGAATTGAACTGGTGAAACTTTATGCGCGCAATGCAGGCCTTGGCGGCATGGTGGGCGGACAGATGCTGGATCTAGCAGCAGAAAGCCGGGATGAAATCTCGGAACAGGAAATCCTGACATTGCAAGCCATGAAGACAGGCGCCCTTATTCGCTGCGCTTGTGAGGCAGGGGCCGTATTAGGCGGCGCATCCCATAAAGACCGTTCAACACTATTACAATTTGGCGCGTTGGTCGGGCAGGCCTTTCAACTGGCTGATGACATTCTGGACGAAACCTCTGATGCAGAAACCATGGGCAAACAAACTGGCAAAGATGCCGACAAGGGCAAGGGAACACTGGTGTCCCTATATGGATTACAAAAAGCGCAAGCCCGCGCTGATGACCTTTTACAACAAGCTATCAAAACACTTGAGCCATTTGGCGATAAAGCCGAAACCTTAATTGAGGCCGCCCGTTTTACAGTTGAACGAAAGAACTGATCTAACATCAGCCGCCCTGATATCACTTAATACGAGCCACGAAGCGCCTCATAAGAAACCATCACATGGTCACGATAATGCGGCCGCTCCTGCAAACGTTGATAATACGCAGACAATGAGGGCAAATCCGGCTTATCCCACTCAAGCGAGTAGTACCGATATAAAATATGACCACAAGCAATATCGGAAAACGTAAACTCGTCACCTCCAATCCATGGGGTTTGCGACACTTGATCATCGAGCATTTGCGCAAGAGGCTCTAAATTTTTAATCGCTTGCACCAGTATGGCAGGGTCGCGGGTATCAGGCGAAAGCCGCACATCATATACAAAAATTTCCAACACCGCTGGCGTGAAAGTATTTTTGCCCCATTCAGCCCATGTATCTAGTGGCCCACGGCGTGCCGGATCAGATGGCCAGAATTTCTCATCCGCGTATTTCGCACCCAGATATCGCAGGATTGCTGCGCTTTCGAACATCACCAATGACCCATCTTTGATGACAGGCACACGCCCCATCGGGTTCATGCTCAGATATTCATCCGTTTGGGTAGAAGCTTGTCCGTGACCATACTCTAGTCGTTCATGCTCAACACCAAGTTCGTTCAAGGCCCACATGACCAGTTGAACGCTAGAAGAATTGCTCCGCCCGTAGACTGTAATCATTTGCAGCTCCATACATCACTGACCACTACATAGCGTGTAGTGATCGGTAATTCTTATGACCAAGAAGCGTAGGAAGCAAATCTAGCTGGCTTTCGACAACTCTACTTCGTAGTCCTCATCATGCGAAACCTCTTCTCGCTTCTGAAGCAAGCTGAACTGAGAAATAATCTGCGAAAGATTGTCTGAACTTCTCGACAAATTATGCGTTGCCGCAGTTGTTTCCTCAGCCATTGCTGCATTTTGCTGGGTTACCTGATCCATATGGTGGACCGCAGAATTGATTTCCCCAATACCGGCTGACTGCTCTTCAGCAGCCTTGGCAATTGAGTTAATATGGGTCGTCACTTCATCCACTTGTTCAGAAATTTCAGCCAGGGCCGTACCAGTTGTTTGAACCAGCTTCACACCAGAAGCAACTTCACTTGCAGACTGGATAATCAGCTCTTTGATTTCCTTTGCAGCCGTAGTTGACCTTTGGGCTAACTCACGAACTTCTGTCGCAACTACCGCAAATCCACTTCCCGCCTCTCCTGCCCTTGCCGCTTCCACTCCCGCATTAAGAGCCAACAAATTAGTTTGGAATGCAATCTCATCGATCACTGTTATAATTTGAGATATTTCCTTGGATGCGCTTTCAATACGCCCCATTGCATCAACCGCATTGGAAACAACCTCACCTGATGAATTTGTATTGACCTTTGTGGCCTCTACCAAATTTGCCACCTCACGCGCGCGCTCGGCAGACAACTTCACATTTGCAGTCATTTCTTCAAGTGCAGATGCGGTCTCAATCAATGATTTAGCCTGTTGTTCTGTACGTTCTGAAAGTTGGCCCGATGCAGAAACAAGCTGATTGACATCGCTGTGGATCATCGTACTGCTATTATCAACCTCAATAAGTGAGTTACTGAGCTTTTGCAGTGACGCGTTAAAATCAGAACGCAGTTTGTCAAATGTGGTGGCATATACACCAAATTCCGATTACAAATTCTTCAACTGCTCATCCATACCGCCAGGATACTGACTATTGAACTTGTCAGAAAGATTGGTAATTTGCTGTTTGATCTCACTTGTTATAGCTGCGTGGCGATCTGAATATTTCATATCCTGCCTAAGCAGAAAATCTTTCTCGTGACGCCGCGCCTGTAGGAACGAATTCTTCAGCATCGCACCCAAGCTTTGAATTTCAAGGTTCTTTGAAATCTGTGTTTGATAGCCATCTTCAATAACAGTTTTTGCAAAAAACAATCCACCAATCATCAACATGCCAAGAATGCTAAGAGGGGCCAATAATATAAGTTTTGATTTTATTTTCACGGTAGCTACAACCTTATGTGGGTTTATTGACCCATCATTGGTCGCGCCGAGCAAATAATTTGCTCCGTAACAATATTATTACAGTACAAGTTTACAGGTTAATGCACTGTTAATAATTAAGGCATTGTCACTTTGTTTCATACTACAAAAAAACCTTGGCAAAACTTGCCAAGGCCAAAGTGCTAAATCCAGGCTCATTGTTTAGGTAATGCGGCGGCTTAATAGAAAGAAGCCTAAGGTCACAGCGCCTACCACACCAGCGATAATGATTTCTTCAAACGGGCGGTCCGCTCCTGTCCCGCTTATGCCATAAACCCATAAATAATAGATCGCTGCGCAGAGCAGAGACAGGCCAAAAACAGTCTTGGCAGCAGACGATTGCTTGAACAGTAAAACAGACCCGACAAGTCCTGCCCCCGATGCAAGTGCAAACGCTATCCAAACCGCAAAGGGAGTTTGATCAATTGCTGCGCCATGCGCTGCACTGATTGTGCCTGATTGAACAGCAGCCGCCGTATCCATTGAATAGCCCAACCAAAATTGAACCAAACCGAAAGCATACCAGACAACGCCAATG
>CAZEPF010000085.1:9173-12364 GCA_964514045.1 uncultured Rhizobiaceae bacterium
ATCTTAAGCCACATGGGTGCCTGAACTGCGTGATATGTTGGTGTAGACGTATTCATTTTACTTTCCTTTCCAGTAAATTGTGCTGAGGAGAATTTTAAAGGGGCCAATTCTCTATTTTCTGATTGCCCTTGGCGAACATCCCGAATACGGGGCTGAGCAATCCAACCATCTTGCCTGTGAAGGCAGGTTTTCCTGTCTCGCAAATAGACTTGAGGTTCCCGCCGATAAAGCCTTGGGCAGAGACCATTTCTTTGTTCAGTTTGCCGCCTTCAATCGCATTCTCAATTGTTAGGCAAAACTCGGTGCCGCCATCTTTTTCAATCAACTCATACGTCACCTTACAGGGCGGTTCGTCGATATTGGTCATCTGAAACGTATGGGAATAAAGATTAGGCGGATCAAAAGAAATAACCTCTCCCACAACCATCGCCACCTTCTTATTGGGGTGAACCATGCGATATTTTGCACCAGGCTTCAGGCCATCTTTGGTTTGGCAGATCGAGCCAAAAAAGAACGGTAGCGATTTGTCGGTTGCCACCAGTGTTGACCAGACAACCTCTTTCGGCGCTTTGATAAACGTTCGATTGATATTCGCCTTGGCATATACGGGTTCACTCATCTTCATTACTCCTTTTTGACTTGCTAACTGCAGCTTCTGCGGCGTGTTTGATAAGATTCACATGTTCTGCCCAATAGGCTGAATACGTGTCTGTCCAGCGCTCATAAATATCCTGAATTGGCATGATGTTTAGGTATAGTTTGCGCGAGCGGCCATCACGCTCACTGATCAATAGGTCTGCCTTTTCCAAAACCGCCAGATGGTTCATCACAGCTATCCGGCTCACATCAAACTTACTCGCAAGCTCGCCTACGGTTAGTCCGGGTGTTGCACGGACATAATCCAAGATTTCACGGCGAACCGTGTGTGCCAGTGCGTGAAAGACCGCATCCATATCATTATTAGTAAACATGTAATTACATTATTACATTTAAGATAAGAGTCAACACTGTTTTAGAATTCTCTTATTTTTGAAAATGAGGAGGTCGTGCTTTTTACAAATTCGGATACGAAATTATACAGCTATTATTCGCTCTTGTTTACACGCTTTCGGACATACTCAATCAACGCGTCAGAGACGACACGAATGCGATGCAGTTTTGCGTAGTCTTCATGCACAATATACCAGAACGTTCGGGTGAAAGAGACTTCCTCCGGCATTACCCGAACAAGCTGCGGATGTTTACGGGCAATAAAATCATGCAGCACGCAAATGCCGCCATTAGCAAGTGCCGCTTCCAGTTGAACATGCACACTACTGCTGGTCAGATAAGGCTTCGCGTCAGGGCTTATGAGCGGAATATAATCAAGCTCTTTGTCGTAAATCAGATCAGACACGTACCCAATCCCGCGAAGGCGTTGTAAATCGCTTAGTTCTTTGACCTCAGGTTTTGAAGCCAGATAGTCCTGCGTCGCATACATATGCAGCGTGTAGTCCGTGATCTTGCGAAATTTCAAACGTCCTGACGTTGGAGCAGATACTGCAATTGCAATATCTGCTTCGCGCTTGGTAAGCGAAAACGTACGTGGCATAGCAACAATCTGAAGTTCAAGCTGCGGATGCGTTTCACACAATCGAACAGCACATTCCGCCAGAATAGAAGTCGCCATTCCTTCTGGTGCTCCAATCCTCACAACGCCTGATACGGTATCTTCTTCACCGGAAAACTCACTATGTGCTGCAATCGCACTTGTCTCCATGCCTTCTGCCATAGTGACCAGCTTTTGCCCTTCATCCGTCAGGGAATACCCTTGAGGACTGCGATCGAACAAATGCACTTTAAGAGATTCTTCAAGCCCCTTCACACGGCGGCCAACCGTTGCGTGATCAACGCCCAAATGTTGCCCCGCAGCACTGAGTTTACCCGTGCGTGCCACTGCCAGAAAATATCTGTAATCATCCCAATTCAATTGTAATTTCCCTAATACCGACACTTGTAGCCATGCAATCACACCAAGCTAACAAACAAGACCTCGGATTCTTATTCCAGTTTTTCTTATTCGCCGCTTCAAAGACGCGATGATTAAGTCTACTGTCCATGAGCTTTATTCTTCGCTGTTGTGCATAATTGCAAAACAAACGGACCAAAACACAAGTTGGTTATACAAAAACAAACAGATAAATTGAAAGAAAATTTTTGGAGAATCCCATGCAACAAATACCACATTTCATCGATGGCGAGCGCGTCGAAGGCAAATCAGGCCGCTCGGCAGACGTTTTCAATCCGGCAACAGGCGAAGTTCAAGCGCAAGTGCCATTGGCAAGTGCTGACGAACTTAATGCTGCAATTGAAAGCGCTAAGGCTGCACAACCTGCATGGGCTGCCGTAAATCCGCAAAACCGTGCGCGGGTAATGATGAAATTTGTTGGCCTTTTACAACGAGACATGGACAAGCTGGCAGAAGCCTTGTCACGCGAGCATGGCAAAACCATTCCTGATGCAAAGGGCGACATTCAGCGCGGCCTGGAAGTTGCAGAATTCTGCATTGGTGCACCGCATCTCCTAAAAGGTGAGTTTACCGAAGGCGCAGGACCAGGCATCGATATGCACTCCACACGTCAGGCACTGGGCGTTGTTGCTGGTATTACACCGTTTAACTTCCCTGCCATGATCCCGATGTGGAAATTCTGTCCGGCAATTGTGTGTGGCAATGCCTTTATTCTGAAACCATCCGAGCGTGACCCATCTGTACCATTGATGCTTGCAGAACTGATGAAAGAAGCAGGCCTGCCTGATGGCATTCTTCAAGTCGTGCATGGCGACAAGGAAGCCGTAGACGGCATTCTGGACCATGAAGACATTATGGCCGTCGGCTTTGTTGGCTCAACCGCCATTGCTGAATATGTCTATACACGCGGTTGCGCAAACGGCAAACGCGTCCAGTGTTTTGGGGGCGCTAAAAACCATATGATCATCATGCCGGATGCTGATCTTGATCAGGCAACGGACGCATTGATCGGGGCTGGTTATGGTGCTGCGGGCGAACGCTGCATGGCGATTTCTGTTGCTGTGCCTGTTGGCGAAGATACCGCAAATCGCTTGATGGAAAAACTTATCCCACGTGTAGAGAACCTCAAGATTGCGCCATATACCGCTGGTGATGATGCAGACTTTGGCCCACTGGTCACGCA
>CAZEPF010000086.1:0-12067 GCA_964514045.1 uncultured Rhizobiaceae bacterium
AGCACAAACGCCACGGCGTTCAAACGGTTCAATCCAAGCCAGATACGCTCTAAGCCTGCACTGCGATATCTCACGTTTCAAAACTAAAGGCAAAAAAAAAGGCTCCGTTTTACCGGAGCCTTATTAGTATAGAGTGAGAGCACATGCACGTCTAAATTTCGGAGAACAACCTGATTAAAATCTAGCTGTTTAGTGAATTCAGGATGCCCTTCAAACCTTAACAAAGTCTTAATATTTACGTCTTGGTAACCGGATTGGCGGTTTCGTCGTTAGACAGAGTTAATTTGTTAGAAAGGTTTTGTTAACTCTGTAACGCCTCCAAATCGCGGAATAGGTCTAAAGCTTCGGGGTTTGCAAGCGCCTCTTTGTTTTTCACCTCGCCCCCATGCACCACATCCCGCACAGCCAATTCAGTGATCTTGCCAGACTTGGTTCGTGGAATATCAGCCACTTCCACAATGCGTGCCGGAACATGACGTGGCGAAGCACCTGTCTTGATTTTTAACCTAATAGCAGCTTGCAGATCATCATCCAGAGTTACACCTGCTGCCAGTCTTACGAATAACACAACACGTACATCCCCTTCCCATTGCTGACCAATACACAAAGCCTCCTCAACCTCGTTCATCTGCTCAACCTGATTGTAGATTTCTGCCGTCCCAATTCTGACACCACCAGGGTTAAGCGTCGCATCAGATCGTCCATGGATCACCATGCCACCTGTAGACGTCCACTCTGCAAAGTCGCCATGGCACCAGACATTATCAAAGCGATCAAAATAGGCATTGTGATATTTCTCGCCGTTTTCGTCATACCAAAACCCAATGGGCATGGATGGGAACGCATGAGCGCAAACGAGTTCACCCTTGCCGCTTGCCATCGGTTCGCCATCGTCGTCCCAAACCTGAACGTCCATGCCCAAGATGGGACCCTGAATTTCCCCCTTATAGACAGCCTGTCCCGGAATACCCCCAACAAAACACCCCATGATATCTGTACCACCAGACATGGATGCAAGATGCACATCTGACTTGATGCCTGAATACACGAAGTCATAATTTTCAGGCGCTAAGGGCGATCCAGTTGAGCAAAGCAGATCAACACTGGATAGATCGTGCGTTTCGATGGGGCGTAATCCGGCATTTCTAACCGCGTCAATAAATTTTGCTGACGTGCCAAACAAAGTGAACTTTTCCTGTTCGGCATAATCAAAAATCACCTTTGGGTCGGGCGCAAAAGGTGAACCATCGTACAACATCAAAGTGGCTCCACTGGCAAGCACCGTCACAAGCCAGTTCCACATCATCCAACCGCATGTGGTGAAAAAGAACACCCGGTCACCTTCACTGATATTCACATGCAATTGCTGTTCTTTGATCATCGTGAAAAGTGTACCGCCATGCGAATGGACAATACATTTTGGGATACCCGTCGTGCCGGAAGAAAACATAATGTAGAGCGGATGTGAGAACGGTAGTCGCTCAAATGTTACGGGCTTTGCTTCATATGCATCAATAAAGTTATCTAAACTAACCGCATTCTCCAAATTACTTGCAACGCTATCTGCTTCACCCAAGAGGGAAAGAACAATCGTCTTTTCACAGTTCAGTGCGGAGACAATCGGATTTAGCTTCTCCTCGATTTGAAGCCTTTTCCCGTTGTACCAATACCCGTCACATGTAAGGAAAACCTTTGGCTCAATCTGTCCGAAGCGGTCCAGAACGCCTTTTTCACCAAAGTCTGGAGAACAAGACGACCAAATCGCACCCAATGAAGTTGCCGCAAGCATGCAAGCAATCGTTTCAGGCATATTGGGTGTCATCGCCGCAATACGATCACCAGACACAACGCCCATCGCCTTAAACGCTTGCTGAATGCGTGATACAAGAGTGTGCAATTCGGCCCAAGTCATTCTACGCTCAAGCTTGTCCTCACACCGGAACACAAATACTTCGCTATCCCCGTCCTGCCGCATAAGGTTTTCAGCATAATTCAACGACGCATCTGGAAAATAAGAAGCACCCGGCATTTTATCTTCATCAACGACAAGTCGCTCGCCTTTATCACCCACTACCCCTGAATAGTCCCAAATGGCATCCCAAAATTGCGCCCCGTCTTGGCACGACCAAGCATGAAGCGCTTCATAGGTCGAAAAATCTTGGTCCGTTCTTTGTGCACAGAAACGGGCAAAGTCTTGAAGACGACTTTTTTCAATGCGCTCAGGTGATGGTTTCCAAAGAGGTTGTTGCTCAGACATCAGGTTTAGCCTTTCATTTGATAGTGTTGAATAAGTCGCTAAACGGTTTGGGTAAAGCCAATATTTCAGCTATGGTATTTTTACTGGGTAGACGGACGTATACATGAGGCTAATTCCAATCATGTATGACGCTCGCGGTTTGTAGGCAAAGGGGGCCGGCATCCGTTGAAAAGACTAATTCTCATCGCAGGCTTTATAGTACTGACCGCACTCGTTGCAGTTGGGTCATTACCGTTTATCCTTTCAACGCAAGCTGTTAAATCGCGCATTAGCGAAAGCCTGTCTGCTTTAACCGGACAGCCCGTTTCGTTCAGCGGCAACCCTAAAATTTCTTTCAATCCATTTCTTGGGATTGAATTATCCGACGTTAAAGTTAGCGGATCGTCTCAAGTTTCAAATGAAGCACCGATCTTAACGGTTGAAACAATCAAAGGGCATCTCAGCATTTTGGACGCCATAACTGGCGATATCAGAATTGATGAATATCAACTCATCCGCCCACGCATGATGTTGGTTGAAAATTCAGATGGACAGTCAAATTGGGAATTTACAACAGGCACTTTAAAAAACGCCTATGATTCAAACGTGATTGTTACGGAAGAAAATAATGGTGGCACTGCGCAAAGTGCAGACCTTGGTATGTTCTCTTTTGTCGATGGCACAATCAACTATACGAACCATATAGATGACACAGTTGAGACCATCACCAACCTTAATGGATCATTGGATTGGGGAGACACGAACTCAGCAGCGCGTCTCAGTACCAATGCGATATGGAGAAATGAAAATATTCAACTGGAAGTGAGCGCCAATGAACCGCTCAAAATGATCGCTGGCTCACAATCCAAATTCTCATTCAAGCTCGCTTCTGAACCCATCAATTTTGAGATTGACGGCGATGCAAATATGATCGCTGGTCTTTTTGTAAAAGGTCAGATGTCGAGCAGTTCGCCCTCAATCGCCCGCTTAGCTGACTTCATGCAAATTGAATTGGGCGAAGTTGACATTTTTGGTGAGTGGTCTGTGTCGGGAATACTAGAAGGCACGCTAGAAACCGCCTTGCTGAATGAAGCACGCATCAGCATTAATGATAGTGTTGCCACTGGCGTTATTCGGGTATCTGACTCCGAAACAGAACGCACTCGGATTGATGGCACGCTTGCTTTTGATGACGTCGATTCAAATGCCATCGTGCAAGGGCTAAAGTCGATGACTTCAAATCCTTCAATTGGACTTGGAGATGCTGATCTCGACATTGATATCCGCCTTTCAGCAAATTCACTTAACTTGGGCTTTGCTAATCTTGAAAACATTGCGGCCTCAATCACAGCAAATCAGGACAGTTGGAATTTGGACATGGGCAATGCGTCCCTGTTTGATGGAACAATAGCGGCAAGCCTTAGTAATGTTTCTGAGGACGGAGCAAAACGACTAATCTTGCGCGCGAAAACACAAGACACAGACCTCTCGCAGATATTCGAACTGATCGGGGAAAACTCATTAGGCCTGTCAGGAACAGGGAGCATCACCGCTGACCTTCGCACATCGCTGCCTATTCAGGAGTCAGGTCCATTGCCGATTAGTGGACAAATGTCCTTATCGTCACAGGCCGGAATTATCCAAGGAATTGATTTGCCAAACCTTCTAAGCAATGCAGCCTTGGAATCATCACAAGACAATGAACAATCTGCAGAAGGCGAAACTGCTTTCGATGACCTCCAGCTCAACGTATTTCTAAACAATAGTAGAGCGTCCATTTCAAAGGCGTCTGTAAAAGCCGGTGAAACCAATATCTTGCTATTGGGTGACCTTGATTTAATCAAAGGAACGTTGGCACTTACCGCTCAAGAGACAAGCGAAGACGGACCGGGTCTGTCTCAATTAATTATTGGCGGTACGTTGCAGGCACCTTTAATTTCCACGAAAGACAAGGCGGCAAAACCTCAACAAAAATCAACCGAGCCCAATGCCGAAAACCCATCGTCGCAGGGCGAAGACGCATCTCACTGAAATTCAAACGCGGAAAATCCTCGCACCATTTCATCAAGCCCAAGCGGACGTGTGAGTGGAGGATGAGCACGCGAAACACATCCAGGCCGCTCGCACAAGCGACAGCCGGGACCGATTGCGATGGGTTCTCTAGCACCCTCTCCTGTCAATCCATCAGCATAGATCACATCATTTGCGTGATCATGATCAAACCCAACCAAGAGTGCAGTGCGTTGCGGGCGATCAAAATAACTCGACCGTAATCCCTCTACGGTTCGTCCAATCACAACAAATTTTGCTTCTTGCGGTGTAATCACAGTTTCAGCGAATATCTGCCCTGGACTTCCAAACGCCTGATGAACAACCAGCTTCGGGCAATCCCCGCCAAACCGTGTCACAGGAAACCCATTTGAGCCACAGCGTCTTATCCGGTTTCCAGCCGCATCCGTTTCCATTACAAAAAACTGTACTGCACTGTTCCCGTTTTTCTGAAGCATGGTTAGCCGCCACGCGGCTTGAGCAAACGTAACGCCAAACCGGGACCTAAGAACATTGATATCATATCGAAGCTTCTTGGCCGTACTCAAGAATTTCTCATATGGCAAAATCATCGCCAATGCCAAGAGTCGCGCAAATTCAAACCGCGCCAAACGACACGCCTCATCCGATGTGAGTTTAAGGAAGGCAACCTCTTCATCAATCAATTCTTCTGCAGCAAGAAGTGCCACCTCTTGTGCCACTTCTTGAAGTTGATCAGCAGGTGAAAGGCGCTCTGTGATCATCAAACGATTGGAGTGTTTATCAAACCGTCGCCGCCAGTCTGGCATGGTTTCAATGGGCAAGACCTGAACAACTATACCTTTTTCGCGCCGCAGCCATTTGTTGAGACCTGCAAACAATCCATCTGACTGATCCACGTCTTTCAAAATCTGTTCGGCCTTGCGTTCAATGGCCGGAATATAAGGCGAGCGCTGCTCAAGTGCTTCGCGCATTTCATCAACCGGCAAGCGAGCAGCCGTTTTAACGGCATCGCTTCCCTCTTCGGCCATCATGGTGGAAAGACCTGAAAGCCGATCAAGCGATTCCCGATACGCGCGATAAAGTTTAACCATCGCAGACGCAACATTGGGCGTAGCTTCCGTGAACTCAACCAGTTCACTACGATCGGGAATTTCACCCGCCAGAAGCGGGTCAGAAAATGCCTCACGCAATTGGGTAATCAGCGTTTCATTGCCTGACCCATGCAGTTCTTCGAGATCAAGCTTATAGGTCGAGGCAAGTTTGAGAAGCAGTTGCACGGTAAGCGGGCGCTGATTGCGCTCAATCAGATTCTGCCATAGCAGTCTGGGTAAGGTTTAGGCCCGAGCGGATTCGACGGATTCGCGGACCTGCAAAGATTTTTTGTTCAGCCATTTCGATCTCGCAACAGCACCACATTCGGCATATAGATGCCTAATGTGAATTCTTGACAAGTTTTACGCTATCACTGGTCAAAAATTTTTACAAGATTTACAAATTTGCTAGATTTCTCGTAAAGCCTCGGACAAATGTACCTGATTTAGCAATTTTCTTGGATATTTTTAGAAAAGCCACCTGATCTTGTAAATATTTTGACATATATGTTTGAGTACAAATATTGCGTTGCGTGGTATTAAACATTGAATCACACTTACCAAGTTGGAAAATTATGAGCACCAAACCTCCAGTAAAAGAACGTTCCGAAGAGATGGCATCCTCAATGTCTGGTGATGAGCAAGCAGCTATCCGAATGGTAGCTAACGATCTTCACCGTCTCAATCAATCTGTCATGAAAGCAGTGGAAGCTGGCGTGTCCGTGGAACTCATCCGCTCTGCACGTCACCATTGCGGAAATGGTAATTTTGGAGACCTGCTGACACCCGTTATCGTCAAGCAAGGCAGCTAATAAGAGCTTGCATCAAATTTTAGAAAGGGCCTGATCGAGTTCTTCGATAAGGTCCTTTTTGTTTTCTATCCCAATCGACAACCTAATTAAATTTTCAGGGCATCCGGTAAGGTCGCCCTCTATAGTGTGGCGATGCTCCACAAGGCTTTCGGTGCCACCTAGTGATGTAGCACGATGAATACCTTCGAGATGGCGACAAAACTCTAATGCTTCATGGCGCTTACCACGCACCAGAAATGACATCAAATAGCCAAACCCACCGGACATCTGGTTTTGGGCAAGCGCATGTCCAGGATCAGAGGTTAGTCCCGGATACCACACCGCCTCAACCTTTTCATGCGTTGATAGAAACTCAGCAACCGCTAGCGCATTTTTACACATACGCTCAATCCGCAATGGCAGCGTGCGCATCCCCCTGATCAACATCCATGCCGAATGCGCCGACACGATTGCTCCTGACATATGACGGCATTTGGCAATAGACGCCCAATAGTCAGAATGATGATCTCTAACGCTCACCACACCAGCCAATACATCCGTATGGCCGTTAATCGCCTTGGTGGCCGAATGCATAACAATATCGGCGCCCAACCCAAGCGGTTGCATCAAAATCGGTGTAGCAGCGGTTGCATCAACCGCAAGTAACGCGCCGTGTTTCTTGGTTACTTTGGAAATCTCGATCACGTCACATAAACGTATCCATGGGTTTGATGGCGTTTCCAAAAACACGAGATCAGGCTGTTCATCCACAATCACTTTGGTAAAGGCATCAAGGTCGCCTGAATCTGCTTCAATCAAATTGATATTACGATGGGCGCAATGGTCTCGGAAAAATGCAGTAGCTCCCCAATAACATCCCTCTTGCACCAATAATGTTTGGCCCGATTTAAGCGGTTCGATTAATGCTGCAATCGCCGCCATACCACTGGCAAACAAAAGACTATCGCTGGCGCCTTCCAGTTTGGATAGTATCTGCTCCGCCAAGCGCACTTGTTCGTTATGATCCCGACCATACGTGTTTTCAGGATTTGAAAGGTTATAATCCCCATCGCGTATAAAGGTTGTAGATGCTTGCATGGGCGGCACAACGCCACCCGATTGAGCATCAACAAAGCCATCTGCACGCGCAGAAATCGTATCAGGATGTTTTGAATTTCTGCTCACGTCTGTGTCCTTTTACGCCTTGGACTTTGCCCACATGGCATAGGCAAACCCAGTAAACAGCATCAGCAACCCATATACCGCAACAGGTATGGATATTTCTGTACTTCCCAAAATAGTCACCGCAACCGTAATGCCTAGCGTTGCATTTTGCAGCCCACATTCAAGCGTGATTGCAGTGCGTTGCGCGCGCGGGATAACCAGCAAAGCAGCAACACTTGCAGCGATGATCATGGCAACAATATTCAGTACGATTGCAGGCAAACCTGTTTGTGAAATGTAAGTGACAACATTCTCGCGTTCTGCAATCAAAGCACCTACTACCACCACGATGAAAACAATCATGGAAAGCGGGCTGAACACACGCTCGGCCTTATCGGCAAATGATGCACTGATCTTCCGCACCAACATACCTAAAAGAACAGGAACTGTTGTGATTACAAACACGCCAATAATTGTGCCTGCAATATTCAACTCGGGCGCTGCTGATCCCATGTAATTTGTAAGCGCCCATCCGGTGATGAGTGGAACAGTGATAAATCCAAGCACACTAATAATAGCAGTCAGAGAAACAGACAACGCAACATCACCACGCCCAATGTAAGTCAGAATATTTGACGTCACACCACCAGGACACGCAGCCAAGATCATCATCCCAACTGCAAATTCTGGCCGCATCGGAAACAACGTGATAATGCCAATGGTAAGAAGTGGAAGGCTAACAACTTGCAATAAGGTCCCAGCGACAAAAGCCTTTGGCTGTCTAAATACCCTCGTAAAGTCTGCAATGGTCAGCCCCAGACCCATGCCAAACATAATAATTGCCAATGCGATCGGCAGACCGATTTCTTTCATGTTCCCCTCCATAGAAATTTTCAGTTGCAAACATACACCTTGCAACGCGAGTTTGACATCACGCGACCAAACCAGTCCACAAAATTCAATACTTGCTCTAAAGCATCAATTGGAGAAAGCTATTAGGAAATCCAGCCCACTTCGCGATGGCGGTGTTACCCAATAAATGTGTTTTTCATCAACATCGAAACTGTAACGAGACCAACCCCGCCAGGCACAGGTGTGCCTCAGCTTGTAACGTCCAGTACCGCATCTGTATCCAAATCAGCACGCTGCGAGTGCGCCACAGCAAATCGCGTCATATGATGGCAAACCGTAACGGTTGCCCCTTCTGCCATCAATAAAACGCGAATCCATTTTGGTAAGTTCTACCCTGATCAGTAAGTTGGCGCTTCGACACCAGCACGTCGACACGCACCTTCAAGTGTATTAGCCATCAACATCGCAATGGTCATAGGGCCAACACCACCGGGAACCGGAGTAATAGAACCTGCAACGGCTGCACTTTCCTCATAGGCAACATCGCCAACCAGCTTGGATTTGCCTTCACCTTTTTCTGGCGCATCGACGCGGTTAATACCCACATCAATTACAGCGGCGCCGGGTTTAACCCAATCCCCTTTTACCATTTCTGCACGACCAACAGCCGCCACCAGAATGTCTGCAGACTTACACAGGCCCGGCAGATCTTTTGTGCGCGAGTGAGCAATTGTGACTGTTGCATTGGCTGAAAGAAGAAGATTTGCCATTGGCTTACCTACGATATTAGAGCGACCAACGACAACAGCATTCAGACCAGATAGATCGTTTGTGCCAAGCGCTTTCTTCAAAAGCACCATGGAGCCTGCAGGCGTACACGGAACAAATGCACTTGCCGTTTCGCCTGTACCAAGTTTACCAACATTGATGAAGTGAAACCCGTCCACGTCTTTTGCTGGAGCAATTGTCTGAATAACCTTGCCTTCATCAATATGTTTTGGCAGAGGCAATTGAACCAGAATGCCGTCAATTGCATCGTCATTATTTAGGCTTTCAACAACAGCCAGCAAATCAGCTTCTGAAGTTGTTTCTTCAAGCGTATGCGTAACGGAATGAAACCCGCATTCATTCGCGCGCTTACCCTTTGAACGCACATAGACCTGACTTGCAGGGTCTTCCCCGACAATCACAACGGCAATGCCCGGCACAACGCCCGTTTTTTCTTTTAGGTCCGCTGTTGCATTCGTGACCTTTTCCACGACCTCGGCTGCAACAATCTTTCCATCAATCACTGATGCTGACATCTTATTTTCTCCAGACATAATTGTATTTGTTTGAAATCTGCTCGCTATATATCGTGTCATATCTCCTATGGCGACCATATTGGATGGAGCCAGATTCGGTTTTTGAATTTGCGACACAATCAATACTGCCCGCGGACAAACCTAATCGTAAATTGGGATGGAAAATTATTCAGCGTTTTGCAAGCATCAAAGCGTAAACTGGCGATTGGAGATCATGTTCAAGCTCCAGTAGTTCAGAAATACGCGTATGGGAAAGGGCAGCAGAAGGGCATGCCGTACACTCATGCTCTGTAGCAGCCAGCATGATATTCTGTCCGATATGGCCTGCTTCAATCAAAACCACGCGGTAGGCGTTGTTGTCCTGATATTTCCACATCGTTCGGGTGAAGTCTGCACATAAAAAAACCACACACGCCATCGTGTTGACCCATGGCTGCGAACCAACCAATTCGGCTGGATTATTGATACGGCCTGCCCGCACTAAACCAAGTGAATGTTCATAGGCGGAATAATGATAAAACCCAGGTTCCAAACCTTCCACCTGGTTGGCATAGATATATGCTTCATATGGATTGCGCGCACCGCCTGATGGCGTCAATGCAAGTGGCAATTCTCCAACACAATTTTCAGCGCTACCCGTAATTCCCATTCCTGCAAATAGACAATCAGAAACAACCTGCTTTGAAATGGTTTGCTGTTTAACTTCTCGTACAGTCCGGCGTTGTTTCATAGTCTCCAGAATAGACCCGCAGTTAGAAACTGTTGGTAGTTTCTCCACATGATTAAAAGAGGTATTCAGTTTATATTGTGATGGTTTGTCGAGATGGCTTGCCCTTTCACGTTGAATTTCTTCTGCCTCCTCACGGGAAACAAACTCACGGTCCTGCTCACAATAATGCAGCATGGCAGATGGAATTCCCCATTCCCATTGCCCTATCTTTTTGTGTTCATTTTCAGCAGCTTCAGACCCATGCTCAAGTATTGCACCTTGCTCTGCAAGTGCTTCCAGCGCTTCACATAATTCTTCATTAGAAAATTCAGGGAATTCATTTGCAAGCTCGGCAAACGATCGCCAAGCATTCAAAAAATGCAGCAACAGAAGTATGTCTTCACTGCAGACGAAACTCTTTTGCTTAAGGAAATTATAACCAAGCGTCTGCCCCTCGTCGGTGCAGATGATTAATGCATGTGAAGTTTTGAACATATAAAAAATGGAGTGCAGCCCCACATTGGCTGCACTCCCTCACACACAACTATGCTTTGTCGAAGCAGACGTTCACACCACCAAAGCGTTTCGTGTCTACTGGTTTTACGACAGCAAGTTTTTTACCAGCTTTACTCAGTTGTTTTACCTTCAACATAATTCATTCCTTTCGGTTAAGTTACGTTGAAAGTGTGACTTCACATTCTTGGTTCAGCAGTTTGAAAACAATTGTTTTCAAAAGAAAAGATCAGCTACGCATTTGTTCTGAACCCTCAGCACTGCTAGATGACGCATCTTTAGCGTCACATATCTTTAGACGCAGCAAAAATTACTACGCAGAAAACAATAGTTTTAGCACTACGATTTACATGTTGATGAGCAATTGACGGATATGGCTGGGTGTAACTTTGTCCTTGATTCCAAATGCACCCGTTTGGCGCACAACACTCAACAGGGAAATGTCAGACGGTACTTTCTCCATTACACAGTTACACGCTTCAACACCGTTCGGAGTTAGCACAATTGACAACCCCTTCATCAAATCACGTGCACTTGGACTGCATTGAAGAATGGCAAGCGATGGCACTTGTGACCCATATTGATCTAGCGCCATAAAATATTGAAATCCTCGCCGGTTTAAAATAAGGCCACGATGATGTCCGCGCCATAGATGCCAAGGAGAACGGTTTTTCTCAGCAATACCTGTCACTCGCCTGAACTCGGTGAGAAGCCCATTTGTCTTGATCAGAGTTAATGAACGCACCAGCCAATCAGGATTAGTTTGAGGGTAAAAATACGTAAAGTAACGACCGTCTGGTATGATTATAGATTGGGGCGCTAATATCTGTTCTGCCAAAGACTGAGCTTGCGAATGATCCATTAAAAGATGCATCGCATTGCCATGACTCATCAAGCTGGTTTCTGGTTCAAGAAATAACTGCGTTTCTGAGATTTCAAAATATGAGCAAATCTTTGCCAATGTGGCGCGGCGCGGGAATGTATCCCCCGACAAGTATTTCGAAAACTGTTGGCGGTTGATGCCTAGTTCACTGCAAACTTTGCTAATACTACCTTTCTGCTCACACAAAAAACGCAAGTTAACAGCTAAATTCTCATATACACCCACTGCAAAAACTACCCATAAACATAAACTCTGGAAACATACTCAAACCAAAGTTTCAAAAGATCAGTGTCTCTTGAAAAAATTATCAACCCATTACTAAGGGTAAGCAGAATTTTGTAGGGATGCAAATTCTCAATACTTTAATGAAATGTGAAATACGGGAAACTAGATCTTGAACAAGCACTGTAAAATACTGACAACTATTGGCTATATCAGAAACTAGAGCGTATCTGGCTTGGATTGAACCGTTTGAACGCCGTGGCGTTTGTGC
>CAZEPF010000087.1:0-11577 GCA_964514045.1 uncultured Rhizobiaceae bacterium
ATCAAAAATCCAACCCATCAAATCGATGCAATCCAAGACAGACACGCTCTAGTGATCATCATAGGTGAACGTCACCTTTTCGGTAAGTGCATAGGATTGGCACGTTAGAACAAATCCACGTTCTACTTCGCCATCTTCGAGCGCGTGGTTTTGCACCATCTCTACTTCGCCTTCTGTTACCTTAGCGCGGCAGGTTGAGCATACACCTGCTTTGCAAGCGTATGGTGGGTCAACATCGTTTTCGATGCCAGCTTCCAATAGCGAGATATCTTTTGATGTTTTGAAACTTCGTGTTTCACCATCCAACGTAACGGTAGCTTCAACACTTTCTTGGTTTTCAGTGTCTGCTGCGCTTTTCGCTTTGCGTTTTGCTCTGCCGGGTTGTCCAGAGGCAAACAGTTCAAACTTGATTTGCTCTTCTTTCAGACCGTGTGTTTTTAATGCATCAGCAATTGCCAGCATCATCGGCTCTGGTCCGCAAATAAAAGCGATAGTGATCTGTTGAATTGGAATCCAGTGCTTGAACAATTGAGCGCATTTTTCTGCATCTACCCGACCCGTAAAGAGATCAATGTCCTGCGCGTCTTGTTCCAAGATATGAATAATGTTTATCCGCCCCATAAACTGGTTTTTGAGGTCTTCCAGTTCATCACGGAACATGATCGTGTTTACGGCGCGATTGGCGTAAACGAGCGTGAATTTTGACTGTGGTTCGCGCATGAGTACAGTCTTGAGAATGGATAAAAGGGGTGTGATGCCCGATCCACCAGCAAAACCCAGATAATGGTTTTCAGCTGCATAATCGAGTGGGGTATGGAAGTTGCCCATGGGGGGCATGGCTTCCAGCGTATCGCCTACTTTGAGCGTTTCATTTGCCCAAGTTGAGAATGCCCCGCCGTCTACTTTTTTAATGCCAACTTTCAGTATGTTTTCATCAAGGCCAGCGCAAATGGAATATGAGCGACGAAGTTCTTCCCCGTCAAAATCCTGTTTGAAGGTGAGGTATTGGCCCTGAATAAATTCGAACGCATTTTCATCTTTAGGTTTTAGGGTAACCACTACCGCATCGCGGATGGTCTTCTTGATGTCAGTGACTGTAAGGGAATGGAAGCGGGCCATGTGTTTAACTCAAATACATTTGAAATAATCGAAAGGTTCCAAACACGCATTGCATCGCCATTGCGCCTTGCAGGGTGTGGAGCCGAATTGACTGATGCGCTCTAAATTGCTCGATTTACAGCGTGGACATTGTTGTGGTCCACCGGAAGGTTGGGGCGGCGCGATGCCATATTCTTCAAGCCGCGCCTTGCCTTTTTCAGAGAGCCAATCGGTTGTCCAGGCAGGTGCAAGCTGCGTGGAAATTTTGATCTCTTCAATGCCGTGACTGCGCAATGCGGTTTCGATATCCAATGAAATGATAGATGTTGCCGGGCAACCGGAATAGGTGGGGGTAACCGCAATTTCCAACGTGTTTTCATTCCATTGAACGCTACGCACAATGCCAAGGTCAACAACAGAAATCACCGGAATTTCCGGATCAGGGACTTGGTCCAGCCACGCCCATATTTCCTGGATTGAAGGTTGCGCAAGCACTGTCATGCCTACCAACGTGCGTCAGGATACGAGCGGGGCAGGGACTGCATCACTGCTAACATATGGCCCAAATGCTCTGAATGTTGTTTGCCGGTTTTGCCACCTTTATGGGCAAAATTATCGTCCGGTATTTTCAAAATTGCTTCACTGAATGTCGAGCGGATTGTTGCATCCCATTGGGTGCGTAAATCAGCTGGACTGCTAATTGTGCCATCTTTTATGAGTGCGTCTTCAGCTTCATTGGTAACGAACATTTCGCCAGCGTAAGGCCACAGGATATCCAGTGCCGCTTGCATCCGGCGATTGCTTTCCTGCGTGCCATCACCCAGTGCGATCACTGTCTCCTGTGAGCGCTCCAAATGGTACGTTACTTCTTTGATGGATTTGGCAGCGATCTCTGCAATCCGCGCGTTAGGGGATTTTTCTAATGTTTGTAGGTTCAAGATATTGAACGCATCAAACAGGAATTGCCGCATCATGGTCTGGCCGAAATCGTTATTGGGTTGTTCCAATAAAAGCAGATTGCGAAAATCCCAAACATCACGAAAGAACGCAAGATCATCGTCAGAGCGGCCTTTGCCTTCGACTTCTGCCGCATAGCCCAACCACATCTGTGTTTGTCCAATATAATCAAGCCCGATATTGGCAAGAGCAATGTCTTCTTCGAGCGCAGGTGCCTTACCGCACCATTCCGATAAGCGGTGACCCAGAACCAGCGTGTTGTCGCCTTGGTTCAGCAAAAACTCAAACAAGTGCGTGTTCATTACATCGCGCCTACTTCATCGGGAATATCGAAGAAGGTTGGATGGCGATACACTTTAGAACTTGCGGGTTCGTATAGCGGGCCTTTGTCTCCGGGTGAGGAGGCTGCGATATGTTTTGCTTCCACCACCCAGATGGAGACACCTTCATTGCGCCTTGTGTAAACATCACGGGCATTGAGAATTGCCATTTCTTCGTCTGCGGCGTGAAGCGATCCGACGTGGCGATGGCTCATGCCATGTTGTCCACGGATAAACACTTCCCATAGGGGCCATTCAGTTTTTGGATTGCTCATTGTGCTGCCATCCTTTTAGCGCGGCGTTTTTCTGCGTGGGCCATCAGACCTTCGCGAACCCATGCGCCATCATCCCATGCTTTTTGGCGGGTGTTGATGCGATCGACATTGCAAGGGCCGTTGCCTTTCAGCACATCGAAGAATTCATCCCAATCGGGTTCGGCAAAATCATAGCCGCCTTTTTCTTCATTCCATTTGAGTGATTCATCAGGAATAGTGAGGCCAAGATATTCTGCTTGGGGGGCTGTTTGATCGACAAACTTCTGGCGAAGTTCATCGTTTGAATTCATTTTGATTTTCCACGACATGGATTGGGTTGAATGAACAGAATCCTTGTCGGATGGGCCGAACATCATCAGTGATGGGAACCATAAACGGTTGAGCGCGTCTTGCGCCATTTTCTTTTGTGCCTCTGTGCCATTGCACATCTTCATCATGATGTCGAAGCCCTGACGCTGGTGAAAGCTTTCTTCCTTGCAGATGCGGATCATCGCACGTGAGTAAGGGCCGAATGAGGTGCGCTGTAGCGGGACCTGATTCATGATCGCAGCGCCATCAACCAACCATCCAACGGCACCCATGTCTGCCCAGGTAAGAGTGGGATAGTTGAAAATGGATGAATATTTCATGCGGCCATCCAGTAGCATCTCGGTCATTTCATCGCGCGTTATGCCTAGCGTTTCAGCTGCGCAATACAGGTATAGTCCGTGGCCTGCTTCGTCTTGAACTTTTGCAAGCAGAATGGCTTTGCGCTCTAAAGAGGGCGCACGGGTAATCCAGTTACCTTCTGGCAGTTGGCCGACGATTTCCGAGTGGGCGTGTTGCCCAATCTGGCGAATAAGGGTTTTACGATACCCTTCCGGCATCCAGTCTTTGGGTTCGATTTTCTCGCCCGCATCAATGCGCGCCTGAAACGCTTCCAGAAGTTCCGGATCGTCTTGTGTTGCTTCTGATTTTATCATTTGTGCATACATGATCGAAATCCTAATCGGGTTTGAATGTTACGTGCGTTCAAGAATGAGGGCGACGCCTTGCCCAACACCAACGCACATGGTGCAAAGTGCATAGCGTCCGCCTGTACGCTTTAATTGATAAGCAGCGGTCATCACCAATCGTGAGCCGGACATGCCAAGAGGGTGACCTAATGCGATTGCTCCGCCATTCGGGTTTACGTGATCGGCATCATCTGGAACGCCCAACTCGCGTAATGTCGCGATGCCCTGACTGGCAAAGGCTTCATTGAGTTCGATCACGTCCATTTGGTCGATGGATAATCCGGCGAGTGCTAGAACTTTTTGCGTTGCAGGAACGGGACCAATGCCCATCACGCGAGGGGGAACGCCAGCGGCAGCCATTGCGACAACACGGGCGAGAGGTTGATGTTTCTTGGCGATCTCCTCATTGCCGAGCAGGAGTGCTGCAGCGCCATCATTTACCCCTGACGCATTGCCAGCGGTGACGGTTAGATCTGGGCCGTTGATGCCGCGTAGTCCACCTAGTTTTTCAACACTTGTGCCGGGTCTGGGATGTTCGTCAGAGGCGACAATAACCGGATCACCCTTGCGTTGGGGTATTGAGACATGAATGATTTCATCATCAAAGCGCTTTTCTTTATTGGCTGCATCCCAGCGTGCTTGCGAGCGGGCAGCAAAAGCGTCCTGGTCCTCGCGGGAGATCTGATATTCCTGCGCAACATTATCAGCGGTTTCCGGCATGGAGTCCGTGCCAAATTCTGATTTCATCTTCGGGTTTACAAACCGCCAGCCAATCGTTGTATCAAACACATCAGCAGCGCGTGAAAATGCGGATGTTGCCTTGCCCATGACAAACGGAGCGCGGCTCATGCTTTCAACGCCGCCAGCAATTGCCATGCGATAATCACCGCACCGAATACCACGTGAGGCCATGCCCACACTGTCCATGCCAGAGCCACACAGGCGGTTGATTGTGGTACCCGGAACTTCGACAGGCAGACCTGCCAATAGAGTTGCCATTCTGGCAACGTTACGGTTGCTTTCGCCAGCCTGATTTGCGTCCCCCATGATCACGTCGTCAATCATGGATAGATCGATGTCAGGATTACGATCTTTCAGGGCTGCAAGCGGAAGAGACGCTAAATCGTCCGTGCGAACGCTGGATAGAGCGCCACCATAGCGCCCGATTGGAGTTCTCACAGCGTCGATAATAAAAGCATCCATCAAGAAAGAACCCGTGTGTAAAAAAGTTGATTTGAACAGATTACAGTACAATCACGTTCAACGCAATATTATGTTACAAAAAAATTGTAAATATAAAAATTATGTAACGTAATATCCTGTTTGCTTCCACTGGTTCATCCCATAAAGTCGCCCGAGTTAAAGACATCAAGCACTCACTCAGGGAAGTTCTACGCATCATGAAAGAGTTGGAAACGGATTATCTGGTTATTGGATCTGGTGCGGTGGGGATGGCATTTGCCGATACACTTTTATCGGACAGCCAAGACGATATTATTATCGTGGACCGTCATCACCAGCCGGGCGGGCATTGGAATATTGCGTATCCGTTCGTCAAGCTTCATCAACCTTCTGCGTTTTACGGGGTCAACTCTACGGAACTTAGTACGAATGAGCTGGATCAGGTTGGTCTGAATAAAGGATTTGCGCATTTGTCTTCTGGCAGTGAGGTGCAGGCCTACTTTGATCGGGTCATGCAAGAGCGGTTTTTGCCGTCAGGGCGTGTGCGTTATTTTCCGATGAGCGATTATGAAGGCGATGGCGTATTCCGCAATTTACTGACAGGCGAGAGTTGTAAGGTTCATGTCAGAAAGAAGCATGTTGACGCAACCTACCTCAAGACAACGGTTCCCGCGAACCACACGCCAAGTTTTGAGATTGATGACGACGTTCATTTTATTCCGATCAACGATCTGCCCACATTAACTGAAAAGCCGGATCAGTTTGTTGTTGTGGGGGGCGGTAAGACTGGAATCGATGCGTGCCTTTGGTTGTTGGAGAATGGTGTTGATCCCAACGCTATTCAATGGATCATGCCACGTGATGGCTGGATGATTGATCGCAAGAATACGCAACCCGGTGTCGAGTTTTTTGAAAACACGCTTGGGTCTCAAGCCTTGCAGTTTGAAGCGCTGGCTGCTGCCAAAGACGTAGATGATCTGTTTGATCGTCTTGAAGCTACCGGCGTCTTGATTAGGCTAGATAAAGATGTGAAGCCAAAAATGTTCCACGGTGCAACCATCAGTCAGATGGAGCTTGCGGAGTTGCGGCGTATCAAAAATGTAGTCCGACAGGGCAGGGTGAAGCGATTAAAACGCGGTGAGATCAGCCTAGACACAGGTCTGTTGAAAACCGCTGAAAATGCTGTCCATGTAGATTGCTCAGCCAGTGCGATTTCAAATCTTGAGACAAAGCCTATTTTTCAGGGTGACCTGATAACCCCGCAGACCATTCGTTCCTATCAACCGGTTTTTAGCGCTTCTCTAATAGCTCATATTGAAGCAACGCGTGAAACTGAGGCTGAAAAGAACCAATTGTGTGGCGTTGTGCCTTTGCCCAATCATGACACGGATTGGCTGCGGATGATGATTCCGTTCATGACGAACCAGTATCAGTGGTCGCGCGATACAGAATTGCGAGAATGGCTTGCCAATAACCGCTTGGATGGATTTAGCCGTCTGGTTCGAAATATTGCCGAAGACGACAAAGACAAACGTGCGATCATGACGCGAATAAAAGAAAGCTCAATGCCAGCAATGGCCAACCTTCAAAAGCTCGTAGCAGAATTGGATTAGCGTCATGCAGCAGTTTCAGATTGATCGCCAGAATTTAAGTAAGACAGAAATTGTTAAACTCTCGGATCGCGATACTGCTATCGGTGATGGTGAAATTCTGGTGCAGGTAGAGCGGTGTGGATTTTCTGCCAATAATATCACCTATGCAGTCGCAGGCGACACGATGAACTATTGGCAGTTCTTCAAGTCCGTAGGTGATGAGGCTGCGAAATGGGGTGTGCTTCCCGTTTGGGGTTTTGCAGAAGTTTCGGCTTCCAATGTGAAAGGTCTGGATGTTGGCGAGCGCTTGTTTGGATATTTCCCGCCTGCAACTCATTTGATTATGTCACCAACAGAAGTGGGCGCGGGGCACTTCTTTGACAGTGCCGAACATCGGCTTGAACTGCCTAAGGGCTATAATATCTACAGGCGCGTTGCGGCTGAGCCTGGCTATGATCGCCGCAATGACGATATGCGAATGCTTCTGTATCCGCTTTATATTACGTCTTTTTCGATCTGGGATTTTCTCAAAGAACAAGACTGGTATGGCGCTGAACAAGTGGTGATTGTCAGTGCTTCCAGTAAAACTGCAATTGGTCTTGCTTATGCTTTGCAGGGGGATGATCAAGCACCTGATGTGGTGGGTATTACGTCTGAACGGAATATGAGGTTTGTTGAAAGCCTTGGGGCGTATTCATCCCAGATGAGCTATGCTGCGATGAAGGATGAAATCCGAGAAGTCCCAACTGTGATCGTTGATATGTCGGGGAATTCAGAATTCTTGGGTCAAATGCACCTCAAGCTTGGTGACAACATGATGCAAACCGTCAATGTGGGCCTTACCCATTGGGATAATTTCAAGCCTAATCAAAATATTATTCGTGATCGCAGTGCGTTTTTTTTTGCACCAAGCCAAATTCAAAAACGAATGAAGGAATGGGGCGCTGCGGAGTTTGAAAAGCGTTCTACAGGTTTCTTCAAGGATGCAGTTGGTAAAACCATGTCTTGGCTAAAGCTTAATTCGATTTCAGGAATTGAAGGCTTGTCGGAAATCTATCCCGATGTACTGGTTGGCAAATATCCGCCAGACCAAGGCATTATTGTCGAGATATCACCTGCGAATAAAGACGCTTCATAAGTTTTGATGTAGTCCCTTTGCGATTGCATCACATGCCGTGAAGCTTCATAGAAGGATTGCCAGTCGGCCGGGTGATCGCTGCTGCAAATTCCGAAAGGATGCAGTGGAGGAAAGTCCGGGCTCCATGGAAACACGATGCCGGATAACATCCGGCCAGGGAACTCTCGTAGTGAACCTGAGGGAAAGTGCCACAGAAAGTATACCGCCATTATGCGTTTACGCATTTAGGTAAGGGTGAAAGGGTGGGGCAAGAGCCCACCGCGATACCAGCAATGGTGTTGGCAAGGTAAACCCCATCGGGAGCAAAACCGAATAGGGATGGCGCGGAGTTTTCTCCAGGGCAGTTTTCAGCCCAGTCATCCGGGTAGGTTGCGTTGAGGTGGCGGGTAACCGTTATCCCAGATGAATGATCACCACGTCCTGCTTGCAGGGCCATACAGAACCCGGCTTATAGGCCGACTGGCGTATTTTCTTATCAAAATTTTTCAGATTGCAGGAAGACTGAGGCAGGTGAGTCAATCTGACTCATGGTTTGGCGCGGGGTTTTTTATATTCTGGAGATGAAATTAGCTGCTTGTGACTCGTCACATTCGTTGGCTCATAAATCATGTTTTGCCCAGTTAACTTCTGTAAATCCCATTGACCCCCAAATTTTCCCATGTTATCCCAAAATTGACTGTTTGAGCTTTGTTACGGGAGCTTGGTGTGTAAGTCGGGGCGAAGTGAGAGGTTGGCGATGGATCGGTTCTTGTCGAACTCCATCAAAAATGTAGACAAAAAGGGTCGGGTATCCATACCCGCCTCGTTCAGGCCGATTCTTGGTAACGCACCCAAACTTTACACAATCATGTCGGTTGATCAGCCCACGGTCGATGCGGGTGGCCATGGATTGATTGAACGCGGAGAGGAGTATCTGGCGCAGCTGGATCCGTTCTCCTCGGAATATGAACTTTATTCCTTTGTGCTTCACGGCGATTCAAGTGAGGTGCGAATTGACGGGGAAGGGCGCATGACGCTGAACGACGCAATACGAGAGCAAACAGGCATCACTGATGCTGTCGCTTTTGTCGGACGTGGACACTTCTTTCAATTATGGCAGCCGGAGCGATTTACTGCTTATCGCGAAGAGGCTCGCAAAAAGGTTGCGGCTATGCGCCGTGGAATGAATAGCGATGCCGGGAGTGGCTCATAATGATGCAAGAAGGCATAACAGGATGACGGGCG
Source organism: uncultured Rhizobiaceae bacterium (assembly GCA_964514045.1). Classification (GTDB taxonomy): domain Bacteria; phylum Pseudomonadota; class Alphaproteobacteria; order Rhizobiales; family Rhizobiaceae; genus JAALLB01. The sequence continues at coordinate 8,782 of CAZEPF010000087.1, forward strand.
GCGATAGTGATAATATCGTTGGCGGACCAGCCCGTCACATTCCTGTAATGCTAGATGAGGTCTTGCATTATCTGGAACCTGCTCCCGGCAAGCTTGTTGTTGATGGCACATTTGGTGCAGGCGGATATACGTCCGCTATTCTTGCAAAACATGCCAAGGTTGTTGCGATAGACCGTGATCCCGATGCTATCCGTGATGGACAGTCATTGGTTGCGCAATGGCCTGATCAGCTTCATCTGGTGTCTGGCGAATTTTCCAACTTGGATGTGCTTGTTCGTGAAAACGGGTTTGATACAGCCGATGGCGTTGTATTGGATATCGGTGTTTCCTCCATGCAATTGGATGAGGCGGATCGAGGTTTTTCATTCCGCCAAGATGGTCCGCTTGATATGCGCATGGCGCAATCAGGCGTTAGTGCAGCAGACGTTGTAAACACTGTTTCGCAACCTGACCTCACACGGATCATTGGCCTGTTGGGCGAAGAAAAGAAAGCTTCTCAGATATCCCGTGCGATTGTGCGTCGCCGTGGTGAAGTGCCTTTTACAACTACCGGCGATTTGTCTTCTGTGATCGAGAAAGCGTCACCCCGAAAATTCAGCGATAAAATTCATCCAGCTACACGAACGTTTCAGGCGTTACGTATCTTTGTAAATCAGGAGTTACAGCAACTGGCAAAGGCACTTTTTGCCGCCGAACGGTTGCTTTGCGAAGGTGGACGATTGGTAGTTGTGACATTTCATTCGTTAGAAGATCGCATTGTAAAGCTGTTCTTTGGTGATCGTTCAGGTGCGGTGCAAGGGTCGCGGCATATGCCTGAAGTTGTAGGGCGCGCGCCAATATTTGTGCATTCCGGCAAGGCGATGGTCAAAGCCAACAAGCAAGAAGCTGAGATTAACCCGCGTGCACGGTCTGCAAAATTGCGATGGGGTGAACGTACATCTGCTGCGGCTGGCCCGGAAGATTTTGGTCTTTTTGGATTTCCTGATCTTGTGTCGCTTACAAGTTTTGCTGACGGGGAGGTTTCACACACATGAAGCTTGGCCCGATTTTCCGGACTGTCGATATTGTCATGGGGCTTGTGTTACTCGCCATGATTACTTGGACATTCAAAGTGAAGAATGACTCGGAAGAGGCATTAAGCCGTGTCGCAGAGCTTGAGCGCCAATTGGAAGAAGAACGCATCGAGATTGATCTGTTGAAATCTGATTGGGCACTATTAACAAGCCCAACGCGCCTTCAAGCATTAGTGGAGCGATATAGCAACGAGTTAGGATTGGTTGCAGCCGAGCCAACGCAAATCATTAATGGGGATGAATTGCCTCCTCTGCGTACTGATTTTGAACCCAGCAACGACAAGCGTAATGCTTTGGGCAATGGCACGGACCCGACCACACAAACGGGCAGTATTTCATCTGGTGCAAACCAAGGGGGCGCTCAGTAGTGTTTGCTTCTCAGGATAACGCATCAAAACTACATTTGGATGGCACGGGCAAAGTTGCCGTCAATCAGGCAAAGTCCAGAGTATTCTTGTCGATTTGTCTGATCAGTATGGCCTATTTTGCTGTGCTGGTCCGGTTGGTATTTCTGGGAATAGCCGAGCCTGAAACAGCAGGGTATGCAACGCGTCCTGATCCGGCGATCACTGCCACACGTCCAGATATTCTGGACCGTAATGGTGAATTGCTCGCGACAGATATCGTAACGTCTTCTTTGTTTGCAGAGCCAAGACGGATTGTTGATCCTGATGATGCGATTGAAAAACTCATCACAGTTCTACCTGATCTTGACGTAAAAACCGTCCATCGGCGCCTGACCAGTAAAGCAGGATTTGTATGGTTGCGTCGCGAACTATCACCTGTGACTGAAAATGCAATTCTGGCACTGGGCATTCCCGGTATCGGGTTCCGCACAGAGACAAGACGGTTTTATCCCAAGGGTGAAACGGCGTCTCATATTGTAGGTCATGTTAATATCGACAATGTCGGTATCGCTGGCATTGAGAAATATATTGATGATCGAGGTTTGCAATCGCTGAGAGAGCAGGGCTTTGCCAGCAATCAGCAGCTTGAGCCAGTAAATCTGTCGATTGATCTGCGCGTGCAGCATTATGTTCGCGATGAACTTGCCAAAGCAATGCGCAGATACAAAGCGATTGCTGCAGGTGCTGTCGTGCTTGATGTGCGAACTGGTGAAGTTGTCGCGATGTCGTCTTTGCCGGATTATGATCCCAACCGTCCTGTTGATGCGTTGAAGAAAGACCGCTTGAACCGGATGACTGCTGGTTTGTTTGAAATGGGTTCGACGTTCAAAACTTTCACAACGGCTATGGCGCTTGATAGCGGCAAGGTGACGATGAAAGATAAGTTTGACGCCCGTAAGCCCTTGCGCATTGGCGGCCATACGATCAATGATTTTCACGCCAAAAAGCGGATATTATCCGTGCCGGAAGTGTTTATTTATTCTTCCAATATTGGCACTGCGAAAATGGCTGATGTTGTTGGCATTAAAGGCCATAGAGAGTTTCTGCATAATATCGGTCTTTTAAGCCGGATGCCATTCGAGTTGCCAGAGGTTGCAAATCCGGTTGAGCCAAAAAAATGGAAGAAGATCAATTCGGTCACGATTTCCTATGGGCATGGTGCGCAAACAACGCCGCTACAAACTGCGGTTGCTGGAGCTGCACTTGTTAATGGCGGACGGTTGGTCTCACCAACCTTATTCCCCCGTTCGCAAGCCCAAGCCCTGCGTGAAGCACCTGCTGTTATCAAGCCTGAAACCAGCCGTAATATGCGTGAC